>CP136508.1:6000000-6300000 GCA_008011715.2 [Empedobacter] haloabium | reverse complement strand
GCCAGTTGCTGCGCCAACGGTGCCAGCAGCGCCAGCAGCTCGTCGCCGGCGCCCGTCAACACGTAGCCGGTCTGGAAGCGCTCGAACAGGCGCACGGCCAGCGCGGCTTCCAGCTTGTCGAGCCGGCGCAGGATCGTCGAGTGGCTCTGCTGCAGCCGGCGCGCGGCGGCCGACAGCGAGCCGGCGTCGGCCACGGCCACGAAATAGCGGTAGTCGTCCCAGTCCATGCTTGTGCAAAAACGCACGTGTGATGTGCGGATAAATGGAATTGTTGACCATTCTTGCACAAGCTACCGTGGCAGCCAAGGAGGACACATCATGTACACCGCTTACCTGGCCGACACCCCGAACGGCCGCAAGATCGCCATCGCCCTGGAAAAGCTGGAACTGCCATATCGCGTGCAGAGCGTCGACCTGGGCGCGGGCGAGCAACACACGCCCGCGTTCCTGCGCCTGAACCCGAACGGCAAGATTCCGGTGCTGGTGAACGATCACGATGGCAGCACGCTGTTCGAATCGAACGCCATCCTGTTTCACCTGGCCACGCGGCACGACGGCCTGATCCCGGCCGATACCGCCGGCCGCGACACCGTGCTGCAATGGCTGTTCCTGCAGGCGGCCAGCATCGGTCCGATGCTGGGCCAGCTGTGGTGGTTCCGCCATGCGTCGCCGACGCCGAACGAGCAGGCGCTGGCGCGTTATACCAAGGAGGCGCGGCGGCTGTACGACGTCATCGAGCGGCGGCTGGCCGTCACGCCGTTTGTCGCCGGCGACGCCTACACGGTGGCCGATATCGCCTGCTGGACGTGGCTCGTCACCCACGACGAGCTGGGGCTGGACATCGGCGCCTGGCCTGCGGTGGCGGCATGGCTGGACAAGGTCGGCGCGCGCCCGGCGGTACGACGCGGCCTGGTACGCACGGCGGAGCCGGCCCATGTCTAGCCTCGTTGCCTGGGTGCTGGTGCTGGCGGCCGGCGCGCTGGAAGTGGGCATGGCCTTCGCCTTGAAGGCGTCGCAGGGCGGCACGCGCCTGCTGCCCAGCATGCTTGCCCTCGTGACGGCGCTGGGCAGCATCTGGCTGCTGGCCAGCGCCTTGCGCGCGCTGCCGCTGGGCGTGGCGTACGCCGTCTGGACCGGCATCGGCGCCGTCGGCGTCACCTTGGTCGGCTTGCTGGTGTTTGCCGAACACCTGTCGCTGGCGCGGCTGCTGTTCATGGGGCTGGTATTTGCCGGCATCGTGGGGCTGAAGGTAACGCACTGAGCCGCCTTAAGTTTCGCCTCATCGTCCGCTAACGAAATCCGAACGGCGCTATTGCTAACCTGAACAGGTTCTCGCCACCCAGAAACTACGCGAGCGTCCTCTTTCAGACAAGGTTATCGATGAAAACGAAATTCCTATTGGCGGCTGCCGCGCTGGCGGCCATGGCAAGCAGCCAGGCTGCCGATCACCCCGCGCCGCATTGGGACTACCGGGGCAAGGCCGGCACCTCCCACTGGGGCGACCTGGAGCCGGACTTCGCCACGTGCAAGCTGGGCAAGGCACAGTCGCCGGTCGACCTCCACGCCGTCAAGCATGGCGCGGCGGCCCCGATCGACTTCCACTATGCGGCCAGCCATGCCGAAATCGTCAACAATGGCCATACCGTGCAGGTCAACCTGCCAGAAGGCGGTACCGTGCACCTGCCCAGCGGCGACTACCACGTGGTGCAGTTCCACTTCCATACGCCCAGCGAGGAGACGGTGAACGGCAAACACTATCCGCTGGTGGCGCACCTGGTGCACCGCAACGACGCCGGCGAGCTGGCCGTTGTCGCCGTCCTGTTCAAGCAAGGCAAGGAAAATCCGGCATTGCAGCCGCTGTTCGCCGACCTGCCGCCGCACGCCGGCGACAAGCACGCCGTCGCGGGCGCGTTCGACCTGGGCGCGCTGCTGCCGGCACGGCACGCCTACTATGCCTACATGGGTTCCCTGACGACGCCGCCCTGCAGCGAAGGCGTGCACTGGCAGATCCTGCAGCAGCCTGTCGAGATCTCCAAAGGCCAGCTGGCCGCGTTCCGCAAGCTGTACCCGATGAATGCCCGCCCCGTACAGCCGCTGAACGGGCGCGTGGTCGAAATCACGGGCTGACCGTGCCGGCGCCGCGCTAGCCTTCCACGGCCGCCTCGACCAGCTGCGCCAGCAACTGCAGCGACTCCTGCCAGCCGAGATAACAGGCCTCGGCCGGAATCGCGGCCGGGATGCCTTCCTGGACGATGTGCACCTCGACCCCGCAGAACACCTCGCGCAAGCTGACGGTCGTCTGCATCCGTCCCGGCAGATTCGGATCCTCGAATTCGGCCGTGTAGCGCAAGCGCCGGCCCGGCTCCAGCTCCAGGTATTCGCCGCCGAAGCTGTGGCTGTGCCCCGTCGTGAAGTTGGTGAACGACATGCGATAACGTCCGCCCACCCGGGCGTCCATCTCGTGCACGGTGCCGACGAAGCCATGCGGCGGCAGCCACTTGGCCCACGCGGCCGGCGTGGTGAAGGCGCGGTAGACGCGGTCGGGGGTGGATTTCAGGACGCGGTGCAAGGTGACGGTATTGCTGCTCATGACGACTCCTTCATCAAGGTACGAGGACGCCCCTCTGCCAGCACGACGAACGGCGCCGGCCCGGATCGACGACCGGCCGCTCTTTTTTCACATCGCGTCAGTCCTTGCGCTTGTCCCACTCGCGTTCCTGGGTCTTGACCTTGTCCAGGCAGGCCTTGCGGTCGCTCCAGTCGGCCAGACGTTCGCAGGACTGGGCCTCGTTTTGCAGGGCACCGTGGTGGCAGCCGGCCAGCACCAGCAAGGTGGCGATGGCAGGGATAGCGCGCTTGATCATGAATACCGCTCCAGTAGACGAAAACACGCTTACGTTATCACGACGGCATCTTTTTGCGTATAGTGGCTGCATGACCGCCCCCGACAAATACCCCAGCACGCCGGACGGCCGTTACTTCGTCGTCGCCGGCCGCCTTTGGCGCATGAGCAATCCTGCGTTGCCGCCTGAGGAGCGCCAACGCCTTGTGGACCAGCTCATGACGGCGCGCCGGCAGGTCGGCGCCGCCAGGAAAGCCGGCGACGCCATGGCGGAACGGGCCGCGCGCGATGCTGTCGATGCGGCCAAGCATGGGCTGGGCGAACGCGGCCCGGTATGGTGGAGCGATGGCGCGCCGGATTACAACCGGCGGCTGGTGAAGAACACGCCGTATGCCGACTGGTACGCGAAACTGGTCCAGGCGGATGCCTGATGATCCGTCTCACGCGCCCGTCTTGTCCTGCGCCCGCCGCGCCGCCTGCACGCCCCACCACGACGCCTCCTCGAACACGGAAAACCCGGACAAGTCCGCATGCGCGAACAGCACCGGCCCGTCATGCGCGCGCAGCGCCGCCAGCCCGGCGTTGCTGCGAAAGCCCGGCCGCGGGATCGCCATCGCGTGCGCGCGCAAGGTGATGTCGACGCGCTCGACTTGCAGGTCGATGGCGCTGCCGTAGGCCGCATGCAGGTCGGCGGCGGCCAGGGCCAGCAGCTCGTCCGGCGCGGCTGCCTGCAGCCAGCGGCGCGCGGCCAGCGGCTCCAGGTGCGACAGCGCGGCGTAGGTCGTGAACACGGTGCGTTCGGGCGGCGTTACGCGGATATCCTGGTGCGTGGACACGACATAGCCCAGGTTGGGGCCACCTTCGCTCCGGTGCACCACGTTGTCCCAGCACAGCGGCGCCTCCGGTCGTTCATCGGGAAAACCGCGCAGCATGAAATTCGCCACCAGCCAGGGCGCCGTGGCCGGCAGATGCTGGCGCGGATCGAAACCATAGGCCGCGATGTTCTCGACCACGCGGCTGGCCACGAACAGCGGCATCGCGCAGATGGCCTTGCGGGCGCGCACCAGGTAGCTGCGCGGCCGGCCGCCCTCCAGCGCGCAGCACAGGATCTCCACCTTGCCGTCCACCTCGCGGATCGATACCGCGGCGCCACTCAAGCGGCGCGCGCCGGACCGCTCGGCCAGCGCGCTGGCCAGCGGTTGCAGACCGCCCGGCCACGTCAACCACGCCCCCGATGCCGCGTTGGCCGCCTCCCCTCCCCGCGCGCAAAAATAATGCAGGCCGGCCCAGGCGGACACGGTGGCCGCCGTGGCGCCGTAGTCGTCGCGGCAGCAGTAGTCGAGGTACCAGTACAGGGTGGGCGAGCGGTAGCCGTGTTGTTCGAACCAGTCGCGCAAGGTCAGGCGGTCCAGTGCCAGCCAGGCGGGGTCCAGGGACGACGCGCTGCTGGGCAGCGCGAACACGCGGCGGCCGTCGGCGCCGTGCAGGCCACGCAAGCGTTCGACTTCCGCGAAAAAGCGCGCATGCTCGGCCAGCTCCGCCGCCGGCACACCGGCGCGCGGCACGATGCCTTCGTGCCAGTGGCCATTCACCAGCAAGCGCTCTTCCGGCGCATGCAGCAGGTAGCGCTCGTCGTAATACGGCTTGTCGGCGTCCGCATTGCGCTGCAGGATGCCCAGGTCGGCCAGGATGGCGCGCACGTGCGCGCACTCGCGCGACGGCACCGGCAAATAGTGCGCACCGGTCGGGAACGCGAGCTCGCCATCGCGGCCGCCGGCCGCGTTGCCGAAGGGTTCGGGACCGTCGATGACGAGAAAATCGGCGTGGCCGTCGCGGCGCAGTTGCCAGGCGGCCGTCAGCCCCGCCATGCCCGCGCCCACGATCGCGATATCGGTCTCGATCACCTGCGCGGGCGGCGGCACGCTGCCGCGGTCGCGCAGGTGGTGTCCCAGTGCGCGGCCCGGCGCGTGCACGGTGGGCGTGATTTCATGCCAGCGGCGATAGATCGCGCCGCTGGCGATGGCGGCACCGCCGGCGGCGGCTGTGAACAGGAAGCTGCGCCGGTCCATCAGCGGATCGTACGGTGCCAGTCCTGCTCGAACTCGTGCACCAGCGACTGCGTGTTGAGGCGGTTCGGCGGCAGCGCCAGCCGGGGCATATCGGGCGGGAACGCGAACATCTCGCGGGTGGTGTCACCGTTCAGGAAGCGCAGCGGCAGCGGGTACGACGTCGGCGGCCTGTAGTCCAGCTGGGGCGAGGCCAGGATAAATCCCCACTCGCCGAACGACGGCACGTAGGCATGGTACGGGTAGGTGCGCAAGCCCACTTCGCGCAGCGTCGCGTCCACCGTCCAGTAGGCGTGCGGGGCGAAGAACGGCGAGGTCGATTGCACGACCATCAGCCCATTGGCGGCCAGGTGTCTTTTCAACAGCCCATAGAACGGCACCGAGTACAGCTTGCCCAGCGCGAAGCTGGACGGATCGGGAAAATCGACGATGACAGCGTCGAACATCGCGCCCTCCTGCTGCTGCAGCCAGATGGCCGCGTCGGCGTTCACCACGGTGACGCGCGGATCGTGAAAACTGTCGCGATTGAGCTGGCGCAGCTCGGCGCGGTTCTTGAACGCGGCCGTCATCGCCGGGTCCAGGTCCACCAGCGTCACGTGCTGCACGTGCCGGTAGCGCAGCACCTCGCGCAATGCAAGGCCGTCGCCGCCGCCCAGCACCAGCACCCGCTTCGCCCACGGCAGCGCGGCCATGGCCGGGTGCACCAACGCCTCGTGGTAACGGTATTCGTCGCGCGACGAGAACTGCAGGTTGCCGTTGATGTACAGGCGCAGGTCGTCCTTCCAGCGGGTGATGACGAGGCGCTGGTACGGCGTGCTGGTCGCGTACACGATCTCGTCGCCGAACAGGCCGTGCTCGCCCCATTGCGTCAGGCGGTCGGCACCGGCAAAGCCGAACAGCAGCAGCACCAGCACGGCGCTGGCGCGCAGTACCCGGGCCATGACCGCCGTCAGCTCGGCGCGAAATACATGGATGGTCCACAGCGCCACGCCGATATTGAGCATGCCGAACAGGAAGCCCGTGCGCACCAGCCCCAGGTGCGGCGCCAGCACCAGCGGGAACAGCAGCGAGACGGCCAGGGCGCCCAGGTAGTCGAACGTCAGCACCCGGCTGACCAGTTCCGAAAACCCGGTCTGGCGCGCGTTCAGCGCCCGCATCACCAGCGGCACCTCCATGCCGACGAAGGCGCCGACCAGGAACACGATCACGTACAGCATCGTGCGAAACGGTGCGGCGGCCCAGGCGAACGTGATGAACAGCAGCGCGGCCGAGATGCCGCCGACCAGGCCGACGGCCAGTTCGATGTCGACGAAGCGGTCCAGCACGTGCTCGTCCTTCACGTACTGCGACAGATGGGCGCCGACGCCCATCGCGAACAGGTAGCAGCCGATGATGGTCGAGAACTGCAGGATCGAGTCGCCCAGCAGGTAGCTGGCCAGCGCGCCGGCGATCAGCTCGTAGGCCAGGCCGCACGACGCCACGACAAAGACGGAAAGGATCAGGATTTTTTTGGTCATCGGCGGAATTATGGCTTAAACTCTTTACCTTCTGGCAATCTCAATTCCGACTATCGTGTACGCCGTCGCAAATTACCTGATCCATCTGGTGCTGGCCGCCGTGCTGCTGGCCGTGTTCTTCCGCGCCTACACGTGGATGACGCCCTATGACGAAGTGGCGCTGATCCGCGAGGGCAATCACGCGGCCGCGCTGTCGCTGGGCGGCGCCCTGCTGGGCTTTTCGCTGACGATCGCCTCGGGCCTGCTGCACACGCCGAACTACCAGGCGTTCGCGGCATGGGCGTTCGGGGCGATGATCGTGCAGGCGCTGGCCTATGCGGTGACGACACGCACCCTGAAGATGGCCAAGGACCAGATCGAGTCCGGCAACAGCGCGTTCGGCGGCCTGCTGGGCGCCATCTCGCTGGCCATCGGCGGCATCAACGCCGCCTGCATTTCCTAATTTTTCGCGCGCGGAGGCAAGCATGAGTATCGGCAGCTTTATCAAAAAGCAGTTTATCGACGTCCTGCAATGGAACGAGGACGAGGAAGGCGTGCTGGCCTGGCGCTACCCGATGCAGGATTTCGAGATCCAGAACGGCGGCGTGCTGGTGGTGCGCGAATCGCAGGTGGCGGTGTTCGTCAACGAGGGCCAGATCGCCGACGTGTTCGGCCCCGGCACGCACAAGCTGACCACCCAGACCTTGCCCGTGCTGACCAACCTGAAGAACTGGGACAAGCTGTTCGACGCGCCGTTCAAGTCGGACGTGTACTTCTTCAGCACGCGCGTGCAGACCGGCCGCAAATGGGGCACGCCGCAGCCGATCACGATCCGCGACAAGGATTTCGACATGATCCGCGTGCGCGCCTTCGGCATGTATTCGTATCGCGTGGCCGACGCCCGCAAGTTTTTCACCGAGATCAGCGGCACCCGCGCGCGCTATACGCGCGATGAGGTGGAGGACCAATTGCGCGGCATCCTGCTCTCGACCATGGCCAGCTCGCTGGGCGGCGCCAACGTGGCCTTCCTCGACATGGCCGCCAACCAGGCGCTGATGGCGCAGGAGGTCAAGGGCGACCTGGCCGATGCGTTCGCCCGCTACGGCATCGCGCTGGACGAGTTCAATGTCGCCAGCGTCAGCCTGCCGGAAGAGCTGCAGGCGGCGCTGGACGAGCGCATCGCCGCCGGCATGAAGGGCGGCCTGTCGAACGACAAGATGACGGGCTTTACGCGCTACCAGACCGCCACCGCGATCCCGCTGGCGGCGCAGAACGAAGGCGGCATCGCCGGCATCGGCGCGGGCCTGGGAGCCGGCGTGACGATCGGCCAGGCGATGGGCCAGGCCGTAGGCGCCTCGCTGACGCCGGCCGCGCCGCAGGCGGTGGCACCGGCCGAGGAAGCGATCGAGACCCGCCTGGAGAAACTCAAAGGCCTGCTGGACAAGGGCCTGATCTCGGCCGCCGACTACGACAGCGCCAAGGCCGAACTGCTGAAAAAGCTGATCGGTTGAGCGGCCAGGGTTCGGTTTGTTGACGGTGAATTGCCCCAGCTGCGGCGCGCCCGTGCGCTTCCGCTCGCACGCGTCCGTGATGGCCGTGTGCGAATTCTGCCGCGCCGGCGTGCTGAAGGACGCCGGCGCCGTGCGCAACCTGGGCAAGATCGCCGAGGTGCTGGAAGACTATTCGCCGATCCAGCTGGGCACCAGCGGCACGTGGGGCCAGCGGCCGTTCACGGTGGTGGGCCGCCTGCAGCTGCGTTATGACGCCGGCATGTGGTCCGAATGGCACCTGCTGTTCGACGACGGCAGCAGCGGCTGGCTCGGCGACGCTTCGGGCCAGTACACGATCACACTGGCGCGCCAGCCCGGCACCGCACTGCCGGCCTTCGACAGCCTGGCACCCGGACGCATCGTCACCATCGACGCCACCCGTTATGTGGCGGCGGACGTGCGCACCGCCCAATGCGTGGGCGGCCAGGGCGAGCTGCCTTTTATCGTGGGTGAAGGTTGGCAGGCGCGGGTGGCCGACCTGCGTGCCGGCACCACGTTCGCGACACTGGACTATTCGGATGGCGACACGCCGCAGCTGTACGTCGGCAAGGCCGTCACCTTGCAGGCCTTGCAATGCCAGCTGCTGCGCGACGACACGGCCATCGAACAGGCGGCCGGGCGCTACCGCGGCAAGCTGACGGCGCTGGCATGCCCATCCTGCGGCAGCCAGATCCAGTACCTGCCGGGCCTGACCAACACGCTGATTTGCCGCGCTTGCAACACCCAGCTGGACGCCACCAGTCCGCAAGTCGAGGTGCTGCGCGCGGGTGAGCGCGTCAAGGCGGTCCGCACGACGCTGGAGCTGGGCGCCGAAGGCAAGCTGGGTAACCAGAAGCTGACGATCATCGGCGTCATGCGCCGCCGCGATGACGAAGGCTATGAGTGGACCGAATACCTGCTGTACGGCCCGCGCGCCGGTTTCCAGTGGCTGGTCGAATCGGATGGCGAGTGGTCGAAAGCGGTCGTGCTGGACGACTGGCCACAGCTGCAGGAAACGGGCGCCAAGCTGGGCAGTGTCCGTTATGACAAGCTGGACGAATACGACGCCACCGTGACCTTCGCCGTCGGCGCCTTCAACTGGCGCGTGCAGGCCGGCGATGTGACCCACGTGGTCGAGTACGAGCGGGGCAATGCCACCCTGGCGGCCGAAAGCACCGCGCAGGAACTGACCTGGTCGAAGTCGACCGACGTGTCGCGCGACCAGCTCAATGCCTGGTTCGGCCTGGCGACGCCGAAACTGGCCCAGGCGAATAAAAGGCGAACAGCCGCCGCGGCGAAATCGGGCCACCGCGACACGGCCCGCTGGCTCATCATTATCATGGTGATCTGCAACGCCATTCCGCTGCTGTTCAATTTCCGCGCCACGTTCATCTATACCGTGATCGGCGCGGCCGCCTTGTATCTGCCGGCACTCTTTCTCGATTCGATGGATGGCGACGCATGAAGTTTTTGTTTTATGGCGTGATCGTGCTGGTCTTTTCCATTATCGCCAGCTGGGTGGGCATGGTTGGCGGCAGCAGCTCCTCCGGTTCCGGTGGCAGCAGCTGGTCGTCGCATACGGGCGGCGGCAGCTGGGGCGGTAGCGGCGGGCATAAATGACACGGCCCTTGACGTTTCGCGCCGAGGGCACCCATCTGCTGGCCGATTTATCGGGCGTGGAGCCGGACAAATTAATGGACTGCACGCATATCGAGGCCTTGCTGCGCACCGCCGCGACGGCTGCGGGGGCGACCATCCTGCACAGCCATTTTCATGCCTTCGGTGTCGGCCAGGGTATTACGGGCGTCGTCCTGCTGGCCGAATCGCATATCTCGATTCATACGTGGCCGGAACAGCGCTTTGCGGCGGTCGATATATTTATGTGTGGCAATTCCCGACCGGAAGAGGCCTTGGCGGTGGTGCAGGCGGCATTCATGCCGGCGGATTGCCAAGTGCAAACGGTACGGCGCATGCCGGTGCCGTTTATTCTCGCTGAGCATTAACTCGGGGACGCCGAGTCAGCGGTCGCATCTGGGGGACTGTCCCCGGTTCCTATCACGGCTCTTCAACTGGATAAACCAGGGTCAGTCCCGAAGGGACAGACCCTCGGCCCTGACGCCTGCGGCTTGCACGCCTTCGTTACACCAGAACTTGGCGTGAAGACGCCAGTAATTGGCAGGTCAGTCCTCCCGCAGCGTGGCCTCGATGTTATTGCCGTCGTAATCCAGGATGTACGCGCTGTAGAAATTGGCATAGCTGACGCGGATACCCGGCGGGCCGTGATCCTCGGCGCCCAGTTCCATCGCGGCGCGATAAAAAGCATCGACCGCGGCGCGGTCGGGCGCGCAAAAAGCCAGGTGAATGGGAGCATTGCCGGCCTGCTTGCCGGCAGACCAGTAAGTGGGCAGTTCGGAACCCAGCCACAGGAAAGGATGACCGTTCCCGGGCGCATAAATGGCCCAGTCCATATCGGTTTCGGTACGATGGATACCCAATGGTGCCAGGCAAGCGTCATATAACGCCTTGCTGCGCACAAAATCGCTGACCACAATACCCAGATGGTGAATCATGTCGGCTCCTTCATTGTGGAGCTCTCAGCCTAGCACCGTTATCGGCGCACCGGCGCGCAACTCATGCGCCCGGATCGATACTCTTTATTAATGGCTAGACAAATTGCGTTCCGAACACCGCATTCACATCGCCGACGGTGGCCGTGGCACCGTTCGCCACACCCACCAATTGCGCCTGCTGGAAATAATCCTGCTCGACCGCATCGATGAAACCGGCCGCCGTGGTCGAATCATATTGCGTCGCTAACTGCCGCACCAGCGCCTGGACGGCGCCATTGTCGCGATTGGCGATCAAATAGCCTTCCGCGTCGAACGAAAAAGCGTGGTCGGTGCTGGCGCTGAAGACAGCGCCGCGGTCGCGATAACCCTGGGCAGCCAGCCCTAATATCGCCGCGTCCGCATCCGTCAGCAGCTGGGTATTGCCGCGCAGGTTCTGGTACAGGTGAATGTCCTTGCCGATGCCGCTGCCGGCTGCCGCCGCGCCGAAGCCGGCGGCACCGGCCACGGGCGCATAGCAGGCATAGGGCTGCGCCTGACCAGCCGCGGCAAACGCATAATCCTGCGTGAACGGCTGGTACCACGCCCCGACGTGCTGGCCGCCCGGCGTGACGTCGAAGCGCGCGCCTTCGAAGACGTTGCCGATCCCGGCCGCGCGCTGGGCCGCTTCGGCCGCGTTGGCGGTGTAGTAACGGTCGCCATTGACCAGCAGAATGCTGTAGACGTGCGCGGCGGGCGCCAGGTCGTACACCAGCATGCCGGGATCGACGATGGTGCCGTTGGCGATGCCGTCCTCGTCCCCACGGGCGCCATCCGTCAGCGTGATCACGACACGGTCGACACGGCCGTCGCCATTGGTGTCCAGCAAGGTGGCGCCATCGTCCAGCGTGTCCAGGCGGCCATCGTCGCGGAAGCTGTACCAGCTTTGGCTGGTCCGGTCGAACTTGATGAAATCGTTGGCGACAGCACCACCCGGCGCCAGTTCGATGACGACGCGGGTCTGCAAGCCGGCCCGGCTCGGGTCCAGGTCGGCCAGCACCTGCCCTTCCTGCGCCGTGACGGTGAAGTGGAATTGCGGTGACGCGGCGCGGTAGGTCGGCGCCAGGGGCGCAACGGCTTCCGTGACGGCCAGGTCGCGCAACTGGGCGCCTGCCGTCAGCGCGACGGCGCTACCCGGTGCCGACACGGAGCCCGCCAGGATGGCGCCAAACGTCGCGGCCGGCGCATCCTTGCCCAGCGCAAACGCCGCCGCCGACGCCAGCGGCAGTTGCGCCACGCCGTGCTGTTGCCAGTCAGCCACGCCGTCATGGTTGCTGTCGCCGTCGTGCGCGGCGCGCTCGACCGATGGCGCGATGCCGTCCAGGTCGGTGACGATCGTGACCCTGCCCGGCGCCTGCGTCAGCACGTGGCCGCCGCTGTCGAGCAGCTGGGCTTGCACCGTGTACGTGCCGTCGTCCAGCGCCAGCGTGGCCACGTTGACGCGGCCTGCGGCCACGTCGGCCGCCGTCAGCGCGGTCGTACCGACCAGCTGGCCATCGGCCGTCAGCAGGCGCACGCTGTGCCCCTGCGCCAGCAGCGCGCCGCCGGTGACGACGAACTGCGGCGTCAGCACGCTGGTAACCGCATCGCTGTTGCTGCTGCCCGTGTCCGAAGCCGGGTCGAGCGCCGCCTGCAACACGGGCGTGGGTGGCGGCACGGGCGTGACGGGAGGTGCCGGCGGCATCACGGGCGGTGGCGTCACAGGTGGCGCTGGCGGCGGCGGCACGGGCGGTGCTGGCGGTGGCGTTACAGGTGGCGCTGGCGGTGGCGGCACGGGCGGTGCTGGCGGTGGCGTTACAGGAGGCGCCGGTGCTGGCGGTGGCGTTACAGGTGGCGCCGGCGGCGGTGGCGGCGGCGGAGGTGGTGGCGGCGGTGGCGGTGGCGGCGGCAACGCCACATCGTTATCGTCGATGGTGCCCGTCGCGCTCGCTCCGCCCAGCGTCAGCACGACCGTTTCCGCCGGCTCGACGGTGCTGTCGTCCACAGTCGCCAGGCCGATCTGGAAGCTCGACACGGTGCGCGGCACCACCACGATGCCGGTGGCCGGGTCGCCGCTGCGCCAGGCGACGCCATGGCTGAACGTCAGCGACGCATAATCGGCCGTGGCGGCGCTGCCGCCCAGGGAGACGGCATACTCGCCACCGCTGCCGCTGAGGGTCACGGTATAACCCAGCTGGCCGCCTTCGGTCACGCTGGCGCCGGCCTGCACGGCCGCCACGGTGGGTACCGGATCGTTCTCGTTGATCGTGACGACCGCCGTATTGTCGACGATGGCAGCCAGGATGCTGTCGCTCAACACGACACTGACGGTGCGCGCGCCGTCGTGGATCGCGTTGTCGAGAACGGGAATCTGGATGGTCTTGCTGGTCTGGCCAGGTGTGAACGTCAATGTGCCGGTCGTGCTCGTGTAGTCCGCCGGCGCCGTGGCGCTGCCGTCGACGGTCGTGTATCGAACGGTTACCGTGTCGCTGGACGCCTGGTTCAGCGTGACGGTCACGCTGACCACGCCGGCGCTCTCGTCCACGACCGTGTCGCCGATCGACAGCTGCGGTTGCGCACTCAGGTAGGTGTTCAGTTCGGCCATCAGGCCGGTGGTCGAGGCGTTGCCGGAGACGATGCCGTTCGTGATCGTCAGCGTCTGGTTGTTGAACGTCAGCCCCAGGAAGCTGTTCGGGTCGGTGCCGCCCGTGTACGGATCGACCACGACGAACCCGCCACCGCTCGTTGCCAGCGTGTACATGGTCGAGCCGGTGGCATAGAACACCATCGTCGAGGGCGTGCCATTGGGCGCGCGCCAGGCAATGGTGCTGTCGATGCGGTGGGTGACGCCGGCCGCGTCCGTGATCAGGATCGTGCCTTGCGTACCGCTGAACGCGCCATTGCTGCTGCTCTGCTGGAACTGCACATTGCTCCAGCCCAGTGTCGACATCTTCGAGGCGCCGGACGCTTCGTTCGATTTCGACGCGGTGCCGAAAAAGCCGTCGGCAAACGATACGGAGACAGTGGTGACAGCCAAGGCGAACCTCGTAACGGGATATTAGCGAAAACACAGGCGCCCCACGTTCAGGCGACAGGACAACGGATGGGAAAGGACGCGAACGACGTGGCGGGATAGCGGATGAGGCCGCTGAAGACAGCATACTACGTTGCCGTACGGCAATCAAAGACTGTGTCTAGTGGCTGCCCTCGAATGGGGCAGCCGGCATCGTCTTGTAGGCTTCAAGCAACAGGACTGATGAAAATCAAAACTGGCGTAGATAACCCAGCGTCAGGGCGCCAAAGCGGCGGCGCTCGTACTGCACCGAGGGCTCACCGGCTCGCGCCGGTTTCGGCAGATTCAGCCAGGTGTATTGCAGGGCGATGCTGTCCACCGCGGTCAGGCGGTAGGCCAGACCGGCCCGCAGCTGCCAGGCAAAGCCGCTTTTCGACGCGGGACCGAAGCAGGCGCAGGTCTCGCCCAGGTTCAGTTGCGGCAGCTTGACACGGCCCCAGCCGATCCCGCCACCAATAAAACTGTCCAGCGCAGTGCCGAGCCGGTCGGTGCGATAGACGTTGGCAAACAGGGCCTCGTAATGGCCGCTGCCGGCCACCTGCTCGCTCAGCGGTGCCAGGGTCAGGCGCTCCACGCGGATGCGGCCGCGCTCGTACTCGACCTCATAGCGGCCATGGCCGGCCTGACGGCCGAACTGCAGGCCGCCGTGCACCCCGCGCTTCAGCTCGGCTTGGCCGTCGAGGGCCGTGCCGAAACCGAAGTCCACGCGGGCATGCCAGTCGCGCAAGGTGTTGGCGCCCAGGTGGGCGCCGGCGTAGTTGACGGGCGTGTCGCTATTGGCCGCCGACGCCGTGCCCAGCGCCAGCCAGCCGGCCGCCAGCGCGGCCGTCAAACGGATGTAACGATGTCGTTTTGTCATGCAACCTCACAACGTGAAATGCGTGCCGTAGACGGCGTTGAGATCCGCAGCGGTGGCCGCCGCGCCATGCGCGACCCCGACCAGCTGCACCTGTTGCAGGTAATTCTGTTCGACGGCATCGACAAAGCCCGCCGCCGTGGTGGAGCCATACGTGGCGGCCAGCTGTTGCACCAGCGCCTGGACGGAAGCGTTGTCCTGGTTGGCGATCAGGTAGCCCTCCGCGTCAAACGTGAAGGCATGTTCCGTCGTGGCGCTGAACTTCGCGCCGCGGTCGGTAAATCCTTGTGCCGCCAGGCCCAGGGTTGCCGCCTCGGCCACCGTGACCAGCTGCGTGTTGCCGCGGGCATCCTGGTACAGGTGGAAATCCACGCCCTTGCCGCTGCCGGCTGCCGCCGCGTCGAACCCGGCCGCGCCCGCCACGGCGCCGTAGCAAGCGTATGGCAGGCTCTGGCCGCTGGCCGCATACGTGTAGTCCTGCGTGAACGGCTGGTAATACGCGCTCAGGTGCCGGCCGCCTTCGGCCGCGGCCATCGCGTCGAAGCGCACGCCTTCGAACACGCTGCCGGCCAGCGCGGCCTTTTGCGCCGCCTCGCCGGCGTCCGCGGTGTAGTAGCGGTCACCACCGGCCAGCTTGACGCTGTACACCTGGCCGACCGGGGTCGTATCGAACGCGAGCAGGCCCGGGTCGACAATGGTCCCGTTGACGAGGCCATCTTCGTCGCCTTTGGCACCGTCCGTCAAGGTGAGCACGATACGATCGACGCGGCCGTCGCCATTCACGTCCAGCAGCGTGGCGCCGTCGTCCCAGGTGTTCAAGTCCTGGTCGTCCAGGAAGCTGTACCAGGTTTGCGTAGCGGTATCGAATTTCTGGAAGTCGTTGGCCAGGACGCCGAACTTGGCCAGTTCGATGACGACGCGGGTCTGCAGGCCGGCCCGGCTGACATCCGCGTCCGGCAGGCCGGCTACGCCCTCTTCCGCCGTCACCGAGAAGTTGAAGACGGGCGAGACGGCGCGGAAGTTCTGCGCCAGCGGCGCCGGCTGCGCCGTGATGCTGAGGTCCTTCAGCTGCGCGCCGCTGGTCAGCGCGACGGCACCGTCGGCACTGCTGAGCGAGCCGGACAGGATGGCGCCAAACGATGACGCCGCCGCGTCCTTGCCCGATGCGAAGTCCGCCA
Source organism: [Empedobacter] haloabium (assembly GCA_008011715.2). Classification (NCBI taxonomy): domain Bacteria; kingdom Pseudomonadati; phylum Pseudomonadota; class Betaproteobacteria; order Burkholderiales; family Oxalobacteraceae; species [Empedobacter] haloabium. The sequence goes on along the minus strand of CP136508.1, from coordinate 6,284,375 downwards.
GCGATTTCAGCGGCATCTGCGCCACCGTGTGCTGTTGCCAGTCCAGCACGCCATCATGATTGTAGTCGCCACCGTTGGCGGCCAGTTCCACCGACGGCATCACGCCATCGACGTCCGTCACGATCGTGACCGACACGGGGGCCGAGCCGACCACCTTGCCGGTCGCATCCAGCACCTGGGCCGTGAACGTGTAGACGCCGTCGTCCAGCTGGCCCGTGCCGACGTTGATCTTGCCGCTGGCGATGTCCTGGGCGGTAACGGCTGTCGTGCCGACCACGGCACCGGACGGCGCCAGCAGGCGCACGCTGCCGCCTGGTGTCAGCAGGGTACCGGCCGCCACCGTGAATTCCGGTGCCAGCACGCTGGTGACGGCATCGGTGTTGCTCGAGCCATCGTCGGACGTGGGGTCGAGCGCCGTGTTCAGCACCGGCGGGGCCGGTGGCGTGGGCGGCGTGGGCGTGGGCGCGGGTGGGGTCGGGGTGGGCGGCGTGGAAGCCACGTCGTTGTCGTCGATGGTGCCGGTGCCGGCCACGCCGCCGACGGACAGCACCAGGCTTTCGGCCTGCTCGACCAGCGCGTCGTCCACCGTGGCCACCGTGATGGTGAAGGTCGCCACGCCCGCCGGCACCACGAGCGTGTGGGTGGCCGGATCGCCATTTTTCCAGCCCACGCCGTCGCTGAAGCTGAAGCTGCCCAGGTCGGCGGCGCTGGCCGTGCCGGCCGTGCCCAGGGCGAATTCGGTCGGCGCCACGCCGACGCCGTTCAGCGCGACCGTGTACACCAGGGTGTTGCCTTCCACCACGGTACGATCGGCCGGGTTGGCACCCAGATTGGCGGCATCGCGCGCGCTGACGCTGGTGACCGCCAGCACGTCGTTGTCCGTGATCGTCCCCGTCGCCATCACGCCACCCACCGTCAGCACCAGCGTTTCGGCCGCCTCGATGACGCTGTCGTCCACGGTGGCGACAGCGATCGTGAAGCTCGTGACACTGGCCGGTACGACAACGATGCCGCCGGTCGGGTCGCCGTTCTTCCAGGTCACGCCATTGCTGAACGTGATGGCGCCCAGGTCGCCCGCCAGCGCGGTGCCGGACTGCGCCAGCGAGTACTCGCTGGCACTGCCGCTGGCCATGTTCAGCGTCACCGTGTACAGCAATGTGCCGCCTTCGACCACGGTCGTATCGAGCGGAAACGCGTTCGGATGGCCCGCATCCTCGGCCACCACGGTAACCACACTCTGGCTGTCGTTGTCGGTAAGCGTGCCGGTGGCGGCGACGCCGCCGACCGTGAGCACGACACTTTCGGCGCTTTCCAGCGCCACGTCGTCCACCGTCGGCAGCGTGACCGTGAAGCCGGTCACATTGGCCGGCACGATGACGATGCCGGTGCCAGGATCGCTGTTTTTCCAGGCGACGCCGCCGCTGAACACCAGGGCGCCCAGGTCGGCCGGCGCGGCCGTGCCGCCCACCGTCAGCACGTGCTCGACCGCCGTCGGGCTGGGACCGTTCAGGGCCACCGTGTAGACCAGCGCGACGCCTTCGACAACGGCGCTGTCCACCGGCTGCTGCCCCAGGTGGCCGCTGTCCTCGGCCACGACGGTCGTCACGCTCTGGCTGTCGTTGTCCGTGATGGTACCCGTGCCGGTCACGCCGGCCACCGTCAGCGTGACGGTTTCACTGGTTTCGATGACGGTATCGTCGCTGGTCGTCAGCAGCGCCTGGAAGCCGGTCACGCCGGCCGGCACGACAACGATGCCGCTGCTGGCGGCGCCGTTTTTCCAGGCGACGCCATTGGTGAAGGTCAGGCTGGCCAGGTCGCTGCCGCTGGCGGTGCCGCCCAGGGTCAGCGCGTGTTCGGTCGGCACCGGGCTGGCGCCGTTCAGGGCCACCGTGTAGCGCAGGGCCATGCCTTCGACCACCGTGCTGTCGACCGGGTTGGCATTGACGTTCAGGGCGTCCTCGGCGGTGACGCTGGTGACGCTCTGGCTGTCGTTGTCGGTAATCGTGCCGGTGGCGCTGACGCCCCCCACCGTCAGCACGACCGTCTCGGCGTTTTCGATCTCGCTGTCGTCCACCGCGGCAACGGTCACTTTAAAACTGCCGACGCTGGCCGGGATCACGACGATGCCGCTGGCCGGATTGCCGTTCTTCCATGTCACGCCGTCGCTGAAGCTCAGCGCGGCGCGATCGGCCGACGCGGCGCTGCCGCCGAGGGTGAGCGCAAACTCACCGCCGCCGGTGCGACTCATGATGACGGTGTACACCAACGAGCCGCCTTCGACGACGGTGCTGTCGACCGGGTTGGCGCCCAGCGCCGACGCGTCCTCCGCCACCACGTTGCCGACATAGGGCGCGCCGTCGTTGTCGTTGATCGTGACGACGCCGGTGTTGTCGGTAATGGCGGCAAACGTGCTGTCGCTCAGCACGACGTTGGCCGTGCGCACGCCGTCCACCGTGCCGTTGTCCAGGATCGGTACCTGGATGGTCTTGCTGGTTTCGCCCGGCAGGAAGGTCAGCGTGCCGCTGGCGGCCGTGTAGTCGGTGCCGGCGCTGGCCGTGCCGTTCTGCGTCGCGTATTTGACCGTGACGGTGTCCGCAGTCACCTTGTCCAGGGTGATGGTGACGGTGGCCGTGCCGGCCGCCTCGTTGACGACGGCGTCGCCCACCGTCAGGTGCGGCTGGTTGTTCAGGTAGGTGTTCAGTGATGCCAGCAGGCCTTGCGTGGCGGCATTGCCGGACACGGTGCCGTCGTTGCCGATCGTCAGCGACTGGCCGTTGAACGTCAGGCCGATATAGCTGTGCGGATCGTTGTTGGCACCCGTCCATGGATCCACGGTGACCGTGCCGCCGCCCGCCTTGGCCAGCGTTTCCGGCGCGCCGGTGGCATAGAATACGATCGTCGAGACGTCGCCGCTCGGCGCGCGCCAGTTGATGACGCCGTTGATCCGGTGCACCACGCCCAGGGCGTCCGTGACGATGATCGTGCCCGAGTAGTCGTTGCCCTGGCTGCCGCCAAATTGCCCGTTATTCGTCGCCTGCTGGAACTGCAGGTTCGACCAGCCCAGCGACGTCAGGTAGGACGTCGACGACGATTCATTCGATTTCGATGCGTTGCCAAAAAAGCCGTTGGCGAACGAGACGGATACGGTAGTGACTGCCATGTGATGCCTCTGCGATAGGGGGAACGTTCGCATCGCGCGAGGGTCCGGCAACGGAGCGGCACGAAGAGGAACAAATGGCGGGGATGGGGCACACGACGACGGGCACGGCAGGATTTGGGGCCGCTGCTGGCAGGATAGCGCGAGTCGGTTAGTTGAGCAAAAGAAACCCGACGAGTGTCGGTTTTTCCGTAACACAACATCAACCTGCGTTGCCGGGCCGCGACATCGGGCTGCGCGCGGCACACCTGTTGCAAGCCGTGGCGCTGCGCTACACTGGCGCTCTTTCGTTGAGGGATCACCTTGCCATGCGCCGTTTCGCGCTTCTCACTCCCCTGCTGCTGGCGCTGTGCGCCTGCAGTGATTACCAGCCTGTCCAGCTGTACATGGCGAAAACGCCGGCTTGCAGCGAGTACGTGGAAACGTCGCGCTTCGACCTGCCGGACGGCATCACGGTCACGGCAACCAGCCCGGTGACGTTACCGGACGGCGGCGCCGAGTTCGGCCTGGTCTATTTGCTGCCGCGTGGAACCCAGGCCCGCTTTGCCACGCTGAGCTACCCCGTCACGCAGCCGAAGGGGGAACGCATCGCCCGCGCGGAGGTGGTGACGTTCTATTCGCGCGGCACGGACACGCGGCCGGAGATCGTCGATTCGATCGAAGGGGTGCCGAAACTGCTGATCGCGGTGGCGAATTCGGACCATACGCAATGGCGCGCGCGGCTGCGTGTGCAATCGAAACTGCCGGAGCGGTTCGACCTGACGCCGCCGGCGCTGGTCATCGGCGGCGACAAGTATCCGCTGCGTACCTTTACCTATCGCTGGTTCCCCGAGCGCAAGGCGTTCGGGCTGTGCCAGTAGAAAACACCTGTGCAGCTGGGGTCTGTCCCTATGGGACTGACCCCGAAGTTTGCTTGCAAAGCCACGAACCATGGTAACTTCTGGGTCAGTCCCCAGGGGGACAGACCCCGGCGGATCGAGCGTTAGTGCGATACTCCACTCTTGAGCTTGCGTACCGTCGCCGTCACCAGCTCCCGTGCCGGCCCACAGCCCAGTTTCGCCAGCTCGGCCACGTCGCGCGACTTGGCCGCTTCCTGCGCCACCAGGTAGCCCAGGTAATACCCACGCCGCTGCGGCAAGGTCTTGTCGCGGCTGCTCAGCTGGAACAGGCTGGCATTGACCTGGCGATCGCTGCTGTTGAGCACCTTGTCCAGCTGCTCCCATGCAGCCGGCAGCGCCGCCCTGGTTTTCGCCACCGTACCCGCGGGGAAATCCGTCAGCAGTTCCTTGTCGTTGGCCTCGGGGTGCATCTGTTGCGACACGTAGACGGCCAGGCCTTCCGTCCACAACGATTTCCACACGACGGTTTCCGGGCACGCTGCCAGCGCCGGCTCGTGGTAAGTATGAAACAGCTCATGGTGGAAGAAGGCGCCATCGTCGCCGCCGGCGTGAAAGCGCGCCAGGCCGTCGGCACCGAAGATCAGGTAATCCTTGCTGGCCAGGGTGCGCGTGCCGCCGTCCATCTCGCCCAGCGAGTGCAGCAGCCAGATCTCGCCATCGTAACGGTAGTCGGGAAAACGGGCCTGGAACGAGTTGACGTAGCCGGTCAGCCGGGAACCGAACGTGCGCGCCTTCTGCAGGTAGGTATCGCGCATGGCCGGGTATTTGACGATGGCCGTGCCGATGCGTTCGTCCTGCTCGGCATGGGAGTATTGAATACGCTCGTCGCCGTAAAACTGGGGAAAGCGCGCGCCGATGCTGCGACGGAATTCCTCGACTCGGGCCGGTAGCGACATCAGCTCGGTACGCGTGTAGAACTCGTCAAACGCAAGGCTGAGGTCCATGATTCGCATTGATTGCTCAGCTTGACCGTTTGAACATGCCAGCGAAACCAATAGTCCGCCGATCACTCTGCAAACACTGGTCATCGAAAATCCCCACATTTCGTATCGAGGAAATGACAATCAGACTCCACGTCAAGAATATCGACGAACACCTCTGGAGTGACTCGACCAGCCAAACCCAGCTTGAATGTACCGGACGAGGTATAACTGATATCAAGATGATGCAGGGGATGCCTCTTGCCGTCTGCTCTGATGGGGTCATGGTCATAGCGCAAATAATTATCCTCGAACATCATCAGTTCTCGCACTAAGCCCCATAAATCTTCATGATCCTCACCCGCCTCTATTACTGCGTCAGCAAAACCGAATATATCAGTAAAATCGGTATAATGTCTACTATTGACGAGCGCGAGTATTTCTGAGGTAATGCGGTGATCGATGTCGTCACAGTAATCTGATTCAAACCGCAGACAATCCTCTTGTTGTAAAGTAGTGAACGGAAAACTGATGGAAAAAATCTTGTCCACTGCGGAAAAAATTAGCCGGTTCATTGACGAAACCCGTAGTGTAAGCATCCCTGCGGTTCGTTCCGTTGGAAGCTTATCCCCAACCAACATGATCTTTATGGTGTTCATAAGCAGACGTATCACGTCGACTTTTGTCCTTAATGGCGAGAACAATAGATCAACCTGGCGCTTATCCAGACCGAAGTGGAATACCTTCACATTTTCACCCCAGTGATTCGATTATATGTGTAGCGAACCGTATCAGATACCGTTTCGTGATCGAAAACCTCATTCAGCATAATTCTAGTCGCGTCGAAAACCTGCTTTCTATACGCTGCAGGAATTCCCAACTCTTCAAAAATACCATAGACAAAATCATAAAACGACACATTCTTTTTGGCGCCGGCGATCGTTGTGCGAATACGCTCCTTTTCAGGAGGGCTGGGCTCCTTAATAAGCATTGCACCATTATCCTCGATAGTTTTCAGGCCTCTACGTAAAATTGGCAAAAGCTCTACATTTAGCTCACTCGACAGTATAAGGTACGATTTGATGAACGATCGCGTCATTGTCATATAGAGGGAGTTGCGTTGAGTGTAGCTGTCACCGATATACTCGCTCACACAGATAACAAACGGAAACTCTAGGCCCTTGACATTATTCTTGTTAGTAATGAAGATAGCATCTTTTAACTTCTGCTTTGTCTCATATGCTTTATTTACCTGCCAGTCAAACTCTCGTGGTATGTGGAAGGCCAAAAAGTCTGCGATAGCATAGACTCTCTTACCAGTTCCGAGAAACACGATACCAATATCGTCCGCGAGAACTGTAGGGTTCTCGGCCCGAATCGATCTTAAAATCGACATTACTGCTGATTCAACTTCCTCGTCTTTTTGTAGAGACACTAGCTCTACACTGCTAAGTTTCGCCGGATCAATATCCTCAAAACGGCGTAGAGGTTCACGCGTAAGTTGCAGAACTCCGGGAGCTGGTCGATTAACGATATAGCCACAGTTGGCCCATTCGGAATCCTCGAGCCAATTAAGCTTTTTGGCTTCAAAGAGGCCCATTCCAAGGGCGTGTGAAAACATCAATGTACGAGGATCAGTCCGATAGCACTTACTCAACAAAAAATCGGACGATATTTCATCAATCTTTTCTGAATCAAAGATGCTCTGGAAAATATCCCCTGCGATATATACTGTATTCTTCGTTACCTTCTGACAAAGCTGCAGAAACTCGCTCGGAAAGTCTTGGCTTTCGTCAACCAACATATAATCAAAAGCAAAACTACCCTTATTAGAAGAGCTCTCGATTTCTGTAAGCGCGATTTGACAAGCACGGGCAAAAGTCATCGAACCACTAAATCGATGGAACGAAATTTCATAAAAATTGGTTATAAAACTGTAAGCGCCAGAATTTTCGTTATTTTGTGAGCCCCATGCACTGACACACCAGAGTCGCTCTTCCCACTTAATTTGTTCCTCCACTTTCATAAAAGTGAAGAAGTCAGGAATGCGCTTTCTCAACGTGTCAGATAGGACGTGATTGTGGCACGTGAACATGATTCTGGAGTTTTGCTGAGATACATACAGCTCCTTTAGCTTATGTAGCAGCAGTTCAGTTTTCCCTGTTCCTGAAAGCCCTTGTATTGTGATCGGCGACTTATCCAACTTCTGGTAGACGAATCTGGTTTGATCACCATCAAAAAGCAATATTTTTTGCTTTACCTTATCAAGTATATTATTTGGAAGATCACCCTTAACCTTCTCAATATCATTGATACTGCCTGTAAGGAGGGAAATAAGCAGCTCCACCCGCTTTTTTTCCATGCCATCCGTAATTTTTATCGGCTCAAGAAATTTGGCGACGTCATCCAACTCCAAAGAATATTCTTGGATATGAAGTAGTCTATCTTTCCACTCTCTAGGACGACCGATCAAAGACTTATACCTAAACTTGTCTGAGATCGAGCCAACATCTTCTACAAAATCTGCGAAATAGTCGCTAAAATCGTCCGGATCGCCACCAAAATTTAAAAATGTAATTTTAAAGTCAGGAATCAGAAGAACAAAACCGTCCTTAAAATCATAGTTATATTTGGTGTCTCCTAAAGGTCTATCAATTACAAAGACTTGCCGCTTAAATTGGTCGGCATAATTTTCCAAGGAATCCAAAAAGGCAGAATTTTGTTCATTTTTTTCCGCTTGGCAAAAGAAGTAACTGCTCGACATAATCGTTCCTATACGTAGTATGTTCTGTCTCGACTCGTTGAGCAGGCACTGTAGACGAGATCAGCTTTGCTGCATTGTGGCAGAACATCAGACACAAAAAAAGGCAGCCGAGGCTGCCTTTTTAGGGATGCGTCCAGATCAGTGCTTGGTCTGGCGCAGTTTGGCGATCGCTGCCAGCTGGCCGATGGCCGCTGCCAGTTCCGCCTGGGCTTTCGCGTAGTCGATGCCGGTCTTGTTGTTGGCCAGGTTCTCTTCCGCCAGTTTTTTGGCGGCTTGTGCCTTGGCTTCATCCAGGTCGGCGCCACGGATCGCGGTGTCGGCCAGTACCGTCACGGCGTTCGGCTGCACTTCCAGCAGGCCGCCGGCAACGAAGACAAACTCCTCTTCCGACTTGCCTTGCACCTGGATGCGTACCGCGCCCGGACGGATACGGGTGATCAGCGGCGTGTGCTTCGGGTAGATACCCAGCTCGCCCTGTTCGCCCGGCAACGCGACGAACGTGGCTTCGCCGGAGAAGATCAGCTCTTCTGCCGAGACCACGTCGACGTGAATAGTATTTGCCATTGTCAATCCTAAGGTTGAACGGCCCCACGTGCGTCACGTGGGGCCATCTCGATTAGCCCAGCTTCTTGGCTTTTTCGATGGCTTCTTCGATCGTGCCGACCATGTAGAACGCCTGCTCCGGCAGGTGATCCAGTTCGCCGGAAGCGATCATCTTGAAGCCCTTGATCGTGTCCTTCAGCGAAACGTACTTGCCTGGCGAGCCGGTGAACACTTCAGCGACGTGGAACGGCTGCGACAGGAAACGCTGCATCTTACGAGCGCGAGCGACCAGCAGTTTGTCTTCCGGTGCCAGTTCGTCCATGCCCAGAATCGCGATGATGTCGCGCAGTTCCTTGTAGCGCTGCAGCGTGCCCTGCACGGCGCGCGCCGTGTCGTAGTGCTCCTGGCCGACGACCAGCGGGTCCAGCTGGCGCGAGGTCGAGTCCAGCGGGTCCACGGCCGGGTAGATACCCAGCGAAGCGATGTCACGCGACAGAACGACGGTGGAGTCCAGGTGACCGAAGGTCGTCGCTGGCGACGGGTCGGTCAAGTCATCCGCAGGGACGTAGACGGCCTGGATCGACGTGATCGAACCGGTCTTGGTCGACGTGATGCGCTCTTGCAGGCGGCCCATTTCCTCGGCCAGCGTCGGCTGGTAGCCCACGGCGGAAGGCATACGGCCCAGCAGTGCGGACACTTCCGTACCGGCCAGCGTGAAGCGGTAGATGTTATCGACGAAGAACAGAACGTCCTTGCCTTCGTCACGGAACGATTCGGCGATCGTCAGGCCGGTCAGCGCGACGCGCAGACGGTTGCCTGGCGGCTCGTTCATCTGACCGTAGACCATGGCCACTTTGGAGTTGCCCAGGTTTTCCAGGTCGACGACCTTCGCATCGGCCATCTCGTGGTAGAAGTCGTTACCTTCACGGGTACGCTCACCCACGCCGGCAAACACGGACAGACCCGAGTGCGCCTTGGCGATGTTGTTGATCAGTTCCATCATGTTGACGGTCTTGCCGACGCCGGCGCCGCCGAACAGGCCGACTTTACCGCCCTTGGCGAACGGGCACACCAGGTCGATCACCTTGATGCCGGTTTCCAGCAGGTCTTGCGACGGCGACAGCTCGTCGTAAGCCGGTGCCACGCGGTGGATCGAGGCGATCTGTTCTTGCGAAACAGGGCCGCGCTCGTCGATCGGGTTGCCCAGCACGTCCATGATGCGACCCAGGGTGCCTTTACCGACCGGCACCATGATCGGCTTGCCGGTGTTCTGGATGGTCATGCCGCGACGCAGGCCGTCGGAAGAGCCCAGCGCAATGGTACGGACCACGCCGTCGCCCAGCTGCTGTTGAACTTCCAGGGTCAGCTCGGAGCCTTCCATTTTCAGCGCGTCAAAAACCTTAGGCATCGCGTTGCGCGGGAACTCAACGTCCACCACAGCGCCGATACACTGAACGATTTTGCCATCAGCCATGTTCGTTCCTTCAAATATAGTTAAATTCGTTTAAACCGCGGCCGCACCGGACACGATTTCAGAGAGTTCTTTGGTAATTGCTGCCTGGCGGGTCTTGTTGTAGACCAGCTTCAGCTCGCCAATGACGTTACCGGCGTTGTCGCTGGCGGCCTTCATCGCCACCATCCGCGCCGATTGCTCGGACGCCAGGTTTTCCGCGACGGACTGGTACACCAGCGCTTCCACGTAGCGTTCCAGCAGTTCGTCGATGACGGTCGCTGCGTCCGGCTCGTAGATGTAGTCCCACTGGTGGGCCGACTTGTCGGTAGCGCGCTTGTCCGCCGTCAGCGGCAGCAGCTGCTCGACGACCGGTTCCTGCTTCATCGTGTTGATGAACTTGGTGTAGCACAGGTAGACGGCGTCCAGCTTACCTTCCTGGAACTTCTCCAGCATTACTTTCACAGGGCCGATCAGCTTGTCCAGGTGCGGCGTATCGCCGATCTGGGTCGCCTGCGCCACCACGGGCACGCCGACGCGGTTCAGGAAACCCAAACCCTTGTTGCCGATCGCCACGGCTTCGATCTTGTTGCCGGCCGCTTCCAGTTCACGGGTTTTCGCCGTCACCTGGCGCAGCACGTTGGTGTTCAGGCCACCGCACAGACCCTTGTCGGTCGTGACGATGATGAACCCCACGGCTTTCGCTTGCGTCCCCTGGGCTTCGGCCAGGAACGGGTGCGTGTATTCCGGATTGGCGCTTGCCAGGTTCGTCGCGATCACACGAATCTTGTCCGCGTAGGGACGGGCGGCGCGCATGCGATCCTGCGCCTTGCGCATTTTCGATGCGGCGACCATTTCCATCGCCTTCGTGATCTTCTTCGTATTTTCTACGCTCTTGATCTTGCCACGTATCTCTTTGCCTACTGCCATGAGTCCTTACTCCTTCTGCGTCGGAAGGCGGCCCCGTCGGGGGCCGCCAGCACGCTTAAAATGCGCCCGATTTCTTGAAATCAGCAATGGCGGCGGACAGCGCAGCTTCGCCATCCTTGTCCAGTTGCTTGGTTTCTTCGATCTTGGACAGCAGAGCGGCTTGCTTGGTCTTCAGGTAAGCGTGCATGCCTGCTTCGAACGCCAGCACCGACTTGACCGGCACATCGTCCAGGAAGCCCTTGTTGACGGCGAACAGCGATGCAGCCATCGTGGAGATCGACAGTGGCGAGTACTGCGCCTGCTTCAGCAGTTCCGTCACGCGGGCACCGCGCTCGAGCTGCTTGCGGGTCGATTCGTCCAGGTCCGAAGCGAACTGCGCGAACGCAGCCAGTTCACGGTACTGTGCCAGGTCGGTACGGATACCGCCGGACAGGCCCTTGATGACCTTGGTCTGGGCAGCGCCACCGACGCGCGACACCGAGATACCGGCGTTAATCGCAGGACGGATACCGGCGTTGAACAGCGACGTTTCCAGGAAGATCTGGCCGTCGGTAATCGAGATCACGTTGGTCGGCACGAATGCCGAGACGTCGCCCGCTTGCGTTTCGATGATCGGCAGGGCCGTCAGCGAACCGGTCTTGCCCTTGACGGCGCCGTTGGTGAAGGCTTCGACGTAGTCGGCGTTCACGCGGGCTGCGCGTTCCAGCAGACGGCTGTGCAGGTAGAACACGTCGCCTGGGTACGCTTCGCGGCCTGGTGGGCGGCGCAGCAGCAGGGAAATTTGACGGTAGGCGACAGCTTGCTTGGACAGGTCGTCGTACACGATCAGGGCGTCTTCGCCGCGGTCGCGGAAGTATTCGCCCATCGTGCAGCCCGAGTAGGCCGAGATGTACTGCATGGCGGCCGATTCCGAAGCGGAAGCGGCGACGACGATCGTGTATTCCATCGCGCCGTGCTGTTCCAGCGAACGCACGATGTTCTTGATGGTCGATGCCTTCTGGCCGATGGCGACGTAGATACACGTCATGCCCTGGCCCTTCTGGTTGATGATCGCGTCGACTGCGACAGCCGATTTACCGGTCTGGCGGTCGCCAATGATCAGCTCACGCTGGCCACGGCCGATCGGCACCATCGCGTCGATCGACTTCAGGCCGGTCTGCATTGGCTGCGACACGGACTCACGGGCGATAACGCCCGGTGCGATCTTCTCGATTGGCGAGGTCAGCTGCGTGACGACCGGGCCCTTGCCGTCGATCGGCTGGCCCAGGGCGTTGACGACGCGGCCGCGCAGTTCCGGACCGACCGGCACTTCCAGGATGCGGCCGGTGCACTTGACCGTGTCGCCTTCCGAGATGTGCTCGTAGGAACCCAGGATAACGGCGCCGACGGAGTCGCGCTCCAGGTTCATCGCCAGACCGAAGGTGTTGCCAGGGAATTCCAGCATCTCGCCTTGCATCACTTCGGACAGACCGTGGATGCGGCAGATACCGTCGGCAACCGAGATAACGGTGCCTTGATTGCGCACTTCAGCGCCGCCATCAATGCCTTGGATCCGGCTCTTGATCAGCTCGCTGATTTCAGATGGGTTGAGTTGCATACTAACTCCTAATTGTTTTCTCTCAGCTTGCGCGAGGGTATAAGGGTCTGCCGAAGCGGGCGGCGGCTACGCAAATGTCTTACGACACCAGCGCGACACGCAGCTGTTGCAGCTTGGCGCGTACCGAAGTGTCCAGCACTTCGTCGCCGACCACCACGCGTACGCCACCGATCAGCGATGGATCCACCGTGACGCTTGGGTTGAGCTTGCGGCCGAATTTCTTTTCCAGCGTGGCGACCAGGCCTGCCGTCTGGGCAGCGTCCATATCGAATGCGCTGGTGATGTCGGCATCCGCCGCGCCTTCCACGCTGTTTTTCAGCTCGTGGAATTGCACGCCGATTTCCGGCAGCAGTTCGATGCGGCCGTTTTCGATCAGCATCGAGAGGAAGTTGTTCGCTTCCGCGTTAAGCGGCGATTTCAGCAGGCCCTGGATGACCGACGCCACATCGCTGTCGGACACTTTAGGGTTGCGGGCATATGCCAGCACCTCGGGATGGGCACCGATCTGGGCCAGTTCGGACACCAGATCGGACCACTGCGCGAGGTTGCCAGCCTGGGCTACGCGGAAGAGGGCTTCCGCGTAAGGACGGGCGACGGTTGCGAGTTCAGCCATGATTACAGCTCGGTCGCAAGGCGGTTCAGCAGGTCGGCGTGGGCCGACGCGTTGACTTCGCGCTTCAGGATTTGCTCGGCGCCCTTCACAGCCAGGTCGGCGACCTGGGCACGCAGTTGCTCGCGGGCCTGGGTGACTTGCTGGTCGGCTTCGGCCTTGGCGGTCGCGATGATGCGGTCCGCTTCGGCCTTGGCGTTGGCCTTGATCTCTTCAGCGATCAGCTGAGCACGCTTTTCAGCGTCCGCGACGCGCTGGGCAGCTTCGTCACGGGCGGAGGCCAGGGCTTCCGCGGCGCGCTTTTCAGCGGCCGCCATCGAGGCCTGGCCCTGGTCGGCCGCAGCCAGACCGTCCGCAATACGCTTGGCACGCTCATCCAGCGCGCTATTGAGCGCCGGGAAGACGAATTTCATCGAGAACCAGACGAGCACCGCGAAGGTGATCATCTGACCGATGAGAGACGCATTGATGTTCATACCTTGCTCCTAAAAAGTTTCCCCGGTTGGAGCGTTATTACTGAGCTACGGCGGCGGTCAGGGCGGTCAGGAACGGGTTGTTGAACGTGAACAGCAGCGACACACCAACGCCGATCATCGAGATCGCGTCCAGCAGACCGGCGATCACGAACAGTTTGGTTTGCAGTTGTGGCATCAGTTCAGGCTGACGTGCCGACGCTTCCAGGAACTTGCCACCCAGGATTGCGAAGCCCAATGCGGTGCCGATGGCTGCCAGACCAATGATGATTGCGACGGCCAGAACGGTCATGCTTTGTACTTGTGCGATCAGAGCTTGCATTTGAGATTTCTCCTAAGATTTAAAAAAACTACAGATACCGAAAAAGTGAAAACAATATTGCGAATTAGTGCTTCTCAACCGCGAGGCTAAGGTACACGACCGTCAGGGCCATAAAGACGAAAGCCTGCAGGGTCACAATCAGGATGTGGAAGATTGCCCATGGACCACCCAGCAGCCACTGTGCCCACCATGGCAGCAGCGCGATCAGGATGAAAATCAGTTCGCCGGCATACATATTGCCGAACAGTCGCAGCGACAGCGAAATTGGCTTGGCGAACAGTTCCAGCATCTGGAAGATGAAGTTCACCGGTGCCAGGAAAATGGCGGCGATGCCGTGCGCGTGGAACGGTGCCGTGAACAGTTCCTTCATGTAGCCGCCCGCGCCCTTGGCCTTGATCGAGAAGCCGATAATGCACAGGAACACGCCGAAGGCCATGCCGAAGGTGTGGTTCACGTCGGCGGTCGGGACCACGCGCAGCTTGTACACGCCGAAGAATTCCAGGATTTTCGGCAGCAGGTCCACCGGCAGGAAGTCCATCGCGTTCATCAGCCAGACCCAGACGAAAATCGTGATCGCCAGCGGCGCGATCACGGCGCTTTTCGCATGGAAGGCGCTGTTGACCGTGTCGTTGACCAGTTCCATGATCCATTCGACGAAGTTCTGCAGCTTGCCCGGCACGCCGGCGGTGGCGCGCTTGGACGCCATGTAGAACACGCCCAGGAACACGAAGCCCAGGATCAGCGAGATCCAGAACGTGTCCAGATTGAACATGCCGTCGGCGGTTTGCAGGTGGGAAAGGTGGTGCTGGATGTATTCGGTGGCGTTTGCCGGGGCTGCGTGCCCCCCGTGTTCAGTGGTCATAGTTAGTGATATTGAATTTAGAATTGTTGTCCGAACCTTCCGATCACGGAAGGTCTAAACCGGCGATTAAACTGCGAGCAGTGAAAACCAGTACGCCAAGGTCGCCACTGCAAAACCCAAGATCAGCCAAACATTAGCGGCCGACTGAAACAGCACCAGCGCCGCAATAAACAGCACTGCTGTAATGAATAACTTCACCATCTCGGCGAGCTCATGCCGCCGTAACGCCGCTTTGGCGTCCCTGCTCCCGCTCGCGACGATCAGCGCGTACACCCCGCTGCCGATCACCGCGATCGCACCGCCCATGGCGGCGGACCAGCCTTTCTCCACCCCGGCGAAATACGCGACGAGGGCGGCGAAAAGGACGGCGATTGTGAATTGCAGGGCCACGATGCGGTACACCGGCCGGGCGATACTTTGTGCAGAATCACTCACTTGCCGACCTTCTTAACGTAGCTTGTAGACCCAAAGACACGGGATTATAGGTCGCTAACATGAAGCACGTCAAACATGCTGCACCGCATCAGAGCAAAGGGGACAACATTGCAACACCGGCAGAATCTTGTCGCACCAGCTTGGTGCGGCGACAACCCTGCATGAATGCCTTAACGGAGCCTTAAGCGCTGCCAAAGCCTCAATCTTGCCACAATCGCGCTGCTTTGGATACAAATCCGATGCTGGCGCGACAACTTCGCTGCCCGGACTTTGTGCAAGGCGTACGCCACCGTCCGGTGCCTCGCCCGATATCGGGACAGTGGCGGCCCGGACAATGGCAGAACTTCACGGGAATAAAAGTGTTTTTAGAGTAAACACTCAGCCCCGCAGGCGGGCAATGACGCCGTCCAGGATGTCCAGGTCGGCAAAGTCGATGATCATCTGGCCACGTCCCTTGGCGCCGATCTTGAACACCACCGGGGTCGCCAGTGTATCGGACAGTTCTTCTTCCAAGCGCTTGATATCGCCGGACTTTTCCCGCGCCTTGGTGTCTGGCTTGGCGGTCTGCTCCTCGATGGTGCGGTTGACGAGCTTTTCCGTTTCACGCACGGATAGGCGTTTCGCTACGACAACATTGGCCAGCGTGATCTGGGCGGCCGCGTCGACGGCCAGCAGCGCCCGGGCGTGACCCATGTCGATGTCGCCGGCCATCAGCATCGTCTGCACGGGTGCGGCCAGGTTCATCAGGCGCAGCAGGTTCGAGACGGCGCTGCGCGAGCGTCCCACCGCATGGGCGGCTTGCTCATGCGTAAAACTGAAATCCGTGATCAGGCGGTGAATGCCCTGGGCTTCTTCCAGCGGATTGAGGTCTTCGCGCTGGATGTTCTCGATCAGCGCCATCGCGGCGGCGGCCGTGTCGTCCACGTCGCGCACCAGCACGGGAACGTTTTCCAGTCCAGCAATTTGTGCCGCACGGAAACGTCGTTCGCCGGCGATGATCTCGTACGTCGTCTTGCCGTCCTTGCCGGTACCGACCGGCCGTACCAGGATCGGCTGCATGATGCCCTGCGTCTTGATCGACGCGGCCAGTTCGTTCAGGCTGCCCTCGTCCATCCGCGTGCGCGGCTGGTATTTGCCGGGTTGCAACTGAGCAACAGCGAGTTCGGAGGGTTTGCCGCCCTGGTCGGCCGGATCGGCGGGATCGCCGCCGCCCAGCAGCGCGTCGAGGCCGCGCCCCAGGCCTTTGAGTTTTTTGGTTGCCATGTGAATAATCGTTGTAGTTATTAACACCGGGGACAGGTGCCTGTCCCCAGGGTTTTACATCTTCTTGATCCGCTTGACCATCTCCGCCCCGAAGGCGATGTAGGCCTGGGCCCCCTTCGAGCTGGGATCGAACGTCACGCCCGGCATGCCATAAGATGGCGCCTCGGCCAGCCGTACGTTGCGCGGGATGATGGTCTTGAAAACCTTGTCGCCGAAGTGCTGCTCCAGCTGGGCCGAGACCTGCTGCGACAGCGTCATGCGCGGATCGAACATCACGCGCAAGAGGCCGATGATCTTCAGGTCCGGGTTCAGGTTCGCATGTACCTTCTTGATCGTGTTGACCAGGTCGGACAGCCCTTCCAGCGCGTAATACTCGCACTGCATCGGGATGATGACGCCATGCGCGGCGCACAGGCCGTTCAGGGTCAGCATCGACAGCGCCGGCGGGCAATCGATCAGGATGAAGTCGTAGTCCTTGTCGACCAGGGCCAGCGCGTCCTTCAGGCGCGACTCGCGCCGTTCCAGTTCCACCATCTCCACTTCGGCGCCGGCCAGCTCGCGGTTGGACGGCAGCACGTCGAAGCGCCCTGCTTCCGAGCGCTGACGCGCCGTGGCCACGTCGGCCGTGCCGAGCATGACTTCATAGGTGGATGCCGCCAGGCCGGCCTTGTTGATGCCGGCGCCCATCGTGGCATTGCCCTGCGGGTCCAGGTCGACCAGCAGCACGCGCTGGTTCAGCTTGGCCAGGCCGGCCGACAGGTTGACCGTGGTGGTGGTCTTGCCGACGCCGCCCTTCTGGTTTGCTACGCAAAAGATTTTCGCCATGTAGTTTTCTTGTTGATGCGTCGTATTGGACTAAACTATTTATATTGTTTATTCTGTTTATACTATTTATACGGTATAAACGATTTATACTGTTTATACGATATAAACGATTTATACTGTTTCCGCCCGCTGCACGAAAACCAGGTGCCGCTCCGCGTCCAGCCCCGGCACCCGTAAAGCCTGCAAATCCTGCACTTTCCAGTCGCCCTGCAGCCGCTCCTGCAGTCGCGCCCGTTCGTCCTCCGGCGCCGTGCCTTTCAACGCGATGAATCGCCCGTCCTCGGCCAGCAGGTGCCGGGACCACTCGATAAAATCGCTGAGGTCGGCAAAGGCGCGGCTGGTAATCACGTCGAACGGCTGCTTCACGTGCAGGTCCTGCACTTTTTTCGTGTAGACGGTGACGTTGGCAAGACCCAGCTCGACCTTCACCTGCGTCAGGAACGCGGTTTTCTTGTGTACCGTGTCGATCATCGACACGTTCATGTCCGGCCGGGCAATGGCCAGCACGATCCCGGGCAAGCCACCGCCCGCCCCCACGTCCAGCACATTGGTGGCAGCGACGAAAGCCGGCACGGCGGCCAGCGAATCGAGCAGGTGCAAGGTCATCATTTGCACCGGATCGCGCACGGAGGTCAGGTTGTAGACATGGTTCCACTTGTGCAGCAGGGCCAGATAGTCCAGCAACTGATCCTGTTGGGCCTGCGACAGGTCCAATTGCAGGCCCTGGAGGCCATTTTTCAGCAGTTGCGCCAGGGTGGCGCGCTCGAACAGGGCCATCAAGCAGCCTCGTCTTTCAGGTTGACGAAGCCGCCATAGCCGGCCTTCTTCAGGTGCACCAGGAGCAGCGAGATCGCCGCCGGCGTCACGCCGGAGATACGCGAAGCCTGGCCCAGGGTTTCCGGACGGTGCTTGGCCAGCTTCTGACGTACCTCGACGGACAGCGCCGCGATATCCAGATAGTTAAAACCTTCGGGCAACTTCAGGTTTTCATAATGCTCGTGGCGCTCCACTTCCTTCAGCTGGCGCTCGATATAGCCGGAATACTTCAGCTGGATTTCCACCTGTTCCTGTACCGCCGGGTCGGTCACGCCGGGGCCGCCCAGGTTCTGGCCTTCCGTACCGGTCAACGTGACCAGCTGGTCGTAGTCGACGTTCGGACGGCGCAGCAGGTCGGCCAGCGAATACTCGCGCTCGATCGCCTGGCCGATCACCCGCTCGGACTCGGCCGCGGCGAGGATGCGGGGGTTCACCCACGTCGATTTCAGGCGTTCCAGCTCGCGTGCGACGGCTTCGCGCTTGCGGTCGAAGGCTTCCCACTGGGCGTCACCGACGACGCCCAGCTGGCGGCCGATCTCGGTCAGGCGCATGTCGGCGTTGTCTTCGCGCAGCGACAGGCGGTATTCGGCGCGGCTGGTAAACATCCGGTACGGCTCCTGCACGCCCTGCGTGACGAGGTCGTCCACCAGCACGCCCAGGTAGGCTTCCGAGCGCGCTGGCACCCAGGCTTCCTTGCCCTGCGTTTGCAGCGCCGCATTGATCCCGGCCAGCATGCCCTGCGCGGCAGCCTCTTCGTAGCCGGTCGTGCCGTTGATCTGGCCGGCGAAATACAGGCCCGCAATGGCCTTGGTTTCCAGCGATGCCTTCAGGCCGCGCGGGTCGAAATAGTCGTATTCGATGGCGTAGCCGGGGCGCAGGATGTGCGCGTTTTCCAGGCCTTTCATCGAGCGCACCAGGGCGATCTGCACGTCAAATGGCAGGCTGGTCGAGATGCCGTTCGGGTAGAACTCGTGCGTGGTCAGGCCTTCCGGCTCCAGGAAGATCTGGTGCGATTCCTTGCTGGAGAAGCGATGGATCTTGTCCTCGATCGACGGGCAATAGCGGGGGCCGACGCCCTCGATGACGCCGGTGTACATCGGGCTGCGGTCCAAGCCGCCACGGATGATGTCGTGCGTCTGCTGGTTGGTGTGGGTCACCCAGCATGGCAGCTGCTTGGGGTGCATGGCCGTGTTGCCCATGACGGAAAACACCGGCACCGGGTCGAGGTCGCCGGGCTGTTCCGTCATCTGGCTGAAGTCGATGCTGCGGCCGTCGATGCGCGGTGGCGTGCCCGTTTTCAGGCGCCCCTGCGGCAGCTTCAACTCCTTCAAACGGCTCGACAGCGACAGCGCTGGCGGGTCGCCGGCACGGCCGGCCGAGTAGTTCTGCAGCCCCACGTGGATCTTCCCGTCCAGGAAGGTGCCGGCCGTCAGCACGACGGCACGAGCCAGGAACTTCAGACCGATCTGCGTGACGGCGCCGACGACACGGTCGCCCTCCACCATCAGGTCGTCCACGGCCTGCTGGAACAGCCACAGGTTCGGCTGGTTTTCCAGGCGCGAACGGATGGCCTGCTTGTACAGGATGCGGTCGGCCTGGGCACGCGTGGCGCGCACGGCCGGGCCTTTCGAGGAATTCAGGATGCGGAACTGGATGCCGGACTCGTCCGTGGCAATGGCCATGGCGCCGCCCATGGCGTCCACTTCCTTGACCAGGTGGCCCTTGCCGATGCCGCCAATGGAGGGATTGCAGGACATCTGGCCCAGGGTTTCGATGTTATGCGTCAACAACAGCGTCTTCTGGCCCATGCGTGCGGAGGCCAGGGCGGCTTCGGTACCGGCATGGCCGCCGCCCACGACGATGACGTCGAATTCAGTAGGAAATAACATGGTGAGGGAATGATTCGAAGGGATTGAACTAGAATTATAGAGTTTTTTCAGTGCTGCGAATTTTTTAAGCAGAAATTTCACTGCGATGTTTCACGTGGAACAGCGTCCGGTGGAATGTTTTTGGTTTCACGTGGAACAAAAAAAACCCGGCTAACGCCGGGTTGTCCTCTGTTCCACGTGGAACGTCACCACCGCTGCCAAGCATCCCAGCCCGTCTTGACGATCAGGACCGAGACCACCACCAGGAACACGCGGCGCACGAAACCGCTGCCGTGACGCATCGCCAGCTTCGTGCCGATCAGCGACCCGGCCACCTGACACACGGCCATCATCAGCCCCAGCTGCCACAGCAGGTGACCGCTGTAGCCGAACCACATCAGCGCCGACAGGTTGCACGCCACATTCACCACCTTCGCCACGGCCGACGCACCGAGGAAGTCAAAGCCGAACACGCGCACAAACAGGAACACCAGGAAGCTGCCGGTGCCGGGACCGAAGAAGCCGTCATAGAAGCCGATACCGGCGCCGCTCAGCACGGCAAACACCTGTTCGCGCCGCCCGGTATGCAGCGGCGCGTGCACGCTGCCGAAATCCTTGCGGCGGAACGTGTAGACGGCCACAGCCAGCAGCACGATGGGCAGCAAGGTGCGCATGAAGTCGGCCGGGATGTGCGTCACGGTGTAGGCGCCGCAAAAGGCGAACAGGAAGGCCGCCACCGCGGCCGGTGCCGCCGTCGACCAGGCGATCGACACGCGTCGGGCGTAGTTCACCGCGGCGGCCGCGGTACCGAAGATGCCGGCCAGCTTGCTGGTACCCAGCAGCGTGGCGGGCGCCGTGTTGCCGAACACGGAGAACAGCACGGGAATCTGGATCAATCCGCCTCCCCCCACCACCGCATCCACCAAGCCGGCGGCAAACGCCGCCACTCCCAACATCGCGTAATCGAGCATCGTGTCTCCCCTGAACGAGCTCGACATTGTACGGAAGAACCGGACAGCGGGTTCTGGTAAGCTGGCCATCACGACCACAGGGAGAGCGTATGAAGGACTTCGTCTTCAGCACCGTCGGCCAGATCGTTTGCGCACTGGGCGCCGCCGGCCAACTCGGCCAGCACGTCCGGCACCGCTTCCCTGCTGCCCGGCGCGCGCTGCTCGTTACCGATCCAGGCTTCCTTGCCACCGGCCTGACGGTCGCTCCACTGCGCAGCCTCGAAGCCGCCGGCTTGGTCGTCCACGTGTACGCGGACGTCGTGGCCGACCCACCGGAAGCCGTCGTGCTGGCCGCCGCCGACGTCGCCCGTGCCCACGGCACCGACCTTGTCATCGGCCTGGGCGGCGGCAGCTCGATGGACGTCGCCAAGCTGATTGCCGTGCTGGCTGCGAGCGACCAGCCGCTGCCGCAAATGTACGGCATCGACAATGTGCGAGGCGAGCGCCTGCCGCTGGTACAGGTGCCGACCACGGCCGGCACCGGCTCGGAGGTCACCAATATCGCCATCGTCACCACGGGCGCGACCACCAAGATGGGCGTGGTCGCCCAGCAGCTGTATGCCGACATTGCCATCCTGGACGCCACCTTGACGGTGGGCCTGCCGCCGCGCGTCACGGCCGCGACGGGCATCGATGCGATGGTGCACGCGATCGAAGCCTATACCAGCCGCCATAAGAAAAATCCGCTGTCCGACCACCTGGCGCGGCAAGCGCTGCAGCTGCTGTGCACCAACCTGCTGGCGGCCTGCCGCGACGGCCACGACCTGGCGGCACGCCAGGGCATGCTGCTGGGCGCCCTGCTTGCCGGCCAGGCGTTTTCCAATGCGCCCGTCGCGGCCGTCCACGCGCTGGCTTATCCCATCGGCGGCACGTTCCACGTGCCGCACGGGCTGTCGAACGCACTGGTCCTGCCGCACGTACTGCGCTTTAATTTGCCGGCCGCGATGGCGGCCTATGCGGAGTTGGCGGAGGTTGCCATCCCGGCCGTAGGTGGCAGCACCGAGGCGCGGGCGATGGCATTGGTGGCGGCCATGGAGCAATTTGCCGTCGCCACGGGGATCGAGCGGACGCTGCGGGAAGTCGGGGTGACGGAAAGCGATCTCGACCGGCTGGCCGACGACGCGATGCTGCAGACGAGATTGTTGGGCAATAATCCGCGCGACGTGACGCGCGCGGATGCATGGGCGATCTACCGGGCCGCCTACTGAACCGGCCCGGCCGTCGCCTTAGTCGGGGATGGTGACCGTCGTGCCGCTGACGGTGATGGCGTTGATGCCCGGCGCGGCCGAGATCGGCGGCACATTCTGCACCGTGATCGGCACGCTGTTGTCGCCGCGCGTGGTGGTGCGTACCAGCTGCGAGGGCGGCAGCGCCGTCGCGCTGTTCTTCAGGTTGGCATACACGGCGTCCAGCGCGCGGAACAGGTAGACATGCAGCGGCACGATCACGTTCGGCAGCGCATTGGCAAACGAATCGAAGTGGTTGGCGTTCGTCACCTCGATATAGCGCAGCTTGCTGTTGGCGCCCTCCACCGCCGCGTTCAGGCCCAGATAGGCGCGCGAGGCGTGATTGACGGGAATCAGCGCATCGGACCGGCCGGACACGATGATCGCCGGCTTGCCCTTCAGGTTACCCGTCGCCTGCACTTCCGCCATGCCGGCTTTCACGCGCGCGCTCAACGCCGCCGCCTCGCCGGTCAGCGCATTGCCCGTCACGGGATCGAGGCCCGTCGCCAGGCCGCGCAGGCACAGGAAGCCGTCCAGCGACTGGTCCTCAATGCCGCTCGATGGCGACACGCCCAGGTTGTACGCCTTGGCGCCTCCCACCGAGTCTTCGTAGATCGGCGTGCCGACGATGCCATTCTGCGTCGCGAAGCTGGATGCCTTTTGCGCCGCCGAGAACACGATCGGATTGCCGCTGGCATCGACCGGTGCCCAGTTGAAACCGCACACCTTGTCGGTGACGGAAAACTTGCCGTAAGCATTGACGTACGTGACGGCCACCAGCACATTGGTCAGCGCATGCAGGCCCTGCAGCGGGTCGGCGTCCGCCGTCCAGCCGTAGGCTTTCAAGCGCGCCTTGGCATCGTTCTGGCGCGCCACCAGGTCGGTGCCGTTCAGCAGCCCTTTCTGTACCAGCGACGCGCAGCGGCCCGCGCCGCCGGCGATGCAAGGCTGGTACAACGCCGCGTAGCTGGAATAGTCCAGCAGCGCCTTGCCCTGCGCCGGCACATTGGCACCGCCCTGGCGGACCGTGTAGCCGGTGTTCTTGTCCGGCTGGACCTGCGGCTCGGTGGCGGCCACCGCATCGATCAGCCCCTTGCTATCCTGCTCGGCCGCCAGCAGCGCCGACCCGGCGCCGTTGGAGATGCTGGACGCGATCGTCAGCGTGTTGGCGGGCGTGAAGCGCACCGTGCGGCCGCCGTCGCTGGTCTGCACGCCATAGCGTTCGTTCAGCACGTAAAAGGCGAACTCGACCGCCTGTAACGTGATCTTGCCCCAGTCTTTTTCAGGGTTCTGCTGCGAGTGCGCGTGCTTGAACGCGACCCGGCCCGGATACTGTTGCGCGAACGCGGTGCGCTGCGCGTCCGTCAGCTCGGGCGCGAAGGTGGCGTTCTTGCCAGCTGCCGCGCGCGTGGCGCGCACGCCGTTCTGTGTGTTGACACTGTCGTCGTCAAACGTGTACAGACCGGTGCCGCTGCCCTTGTCCGCATACGCGACGGCGCAGTTGTTCTTCAGCCCCCACTCG
The DNA here is from genome assembly GCA_008011715.2 of [Empedobacter] haloabium. Lineage (NCBI taxonomy): Bacteria > Pseudomonadati > Pseudomonadota > Betaproteobacteria > Burkholderiales > Oxalobacteraceae > [Empedobacter] haloabium. The sequence continues at coordinate 6,260,883 of CP136508.1, read as the reverse complement.
CCGGCGCTGCCGATCGCTCCATAGATGCCGCGCGAGCCGCTGGACGTGCCCGTCACGATGCACGGGTTGGCCGGGTCGAAGCTGTTCGGGACCTGCACCATCAATGTGACGTTTTGCCTGCCGCTGCCGTCATCGGCATAGGCCAGGTATTCCGTGCCGGCCACCATGCCACTGCCATTGGTGACACCACCGGCCGCGTTGACGTTCGGCCCGTACAAGCTGCCGTAGCCGCTGTTGGCCGAGATGTCGAGCACGGCGCGGTAGTTGGCAAAGATGGCGTTGCGGCGCAGCTCGCGCGCCGTCGGATTGGCGGGATCGTTGTAGACCGGCGGCGTGGCGGCCGCCAGGCCGGTCGTGCCCAGCCCGGCCGTCAGCAGGTCGTCCGACGTGCCGTCGTAGCTCGTGCTGGTCACCGTGCCCAGGTAAGCCGGCTTCTGGTTGACGGCGGTCGGATCCTCGTCGCGGTGGTGGTCGCCACAGGCGGACAGCGCCAGCCCGACGGCCAGCGCGATGACGGTTTTCGATGGTGTCTGCATAAGTCTCTTCCTTTTATTGTTAATCGAGGCTAGTCGCCTGCAATGCTGCCGAAAAAAAACGCCGGCTGCGCCGGCGTCTGGATTCAGGCTGGTTTTCGCCTGCCGAAGTGCGCCACGATTTCGCCGACAATGCCGCGCCGGAACAGCAGCACGCACGCCACGAAGATCAGGCCGGTCACCATGCTGACCGCTTCGCCCAGTGTACCGAACCACTCGATGCCTGTGCCGTTGGCAAGCATGGTGCCGAAGTCGCCCAGCTTGTTTTCCAGCGCAATGATGACGATGGCGCCCAGCAAGGGACCGGCCAGCGTGCCCATGCCGCCGACCAAGGTCATCAGGATCACCAGGCCCGACATCGTCCAGTGCAAGTCCGTCAGCGTCTCGAAGCCCAGCACGACCGTCTTCAAGGCACCCGCCAGCCCGGCCAGCGCGGCCGACAGCACGAACGCCACCAGCTTGTATTTCTCGACGTCGTAGCCCAGCGAGATGGCACGCGGCTCGTTTTCCTTGATGGCTTTGAGCACTTGGCCGAAGGGCGAATGCACGGTCCGGACGATCAGCGCGAACGCGAACACCGCCACGGCCAGGACGACAAAGTACAAGGTCAGGTCGCTCGACAGATCCAGCGTGCCCAGCAGTTTACCCCGCGGCACGCCTTGCAGGCCGTCCTCCCCGCCCGTGAAGTCGGTGAAGCGCAGGCCGCCGAAGTACACCATCTGCGCCAGCGCCAGGGTGATCATCGAGAAGTAGATGCCGGCGCGGCGGATCGCCAGCGCGCCCATCACGAGGCCCACCAGCGCCGCGGCCACCACCCCGGCCAGCACCGCCAGCTCGAGGGGCAGGCCCCAGTTCTTCAACGCATTGCCGGCCACGTAGCCGGCCGAGCCGAAGAAGGCCGCGTGGCCGAACGACAGCAGGCCCGTATAACCGATCAGCAGGTTGAACGCGCAGGCAAACAAGGCAAAGCACAGCAGCTTCATCAGGAAGACGGGATAGCCGACGAACGGCGCCGCCAGCGCGACGGCCAGCGCCAACCCGTAACCGATTTGTTTATTCATGGATGACCTCTTATTTTTCCTTGCCGAACAGGCCGGCGGGACGCAGCAGCAGCACGATGACCATCACGAGGAACACGACCGTGGACGAGAACTCCGGGTAGAACACCCGCGTCAGCCCTTCGATGACGCCCAGCCCCAACCCGGTGACGATCGAGCCCATGATGGAACCCATGCCACCGATGACGACGACGGCAAACACGACGATGATCAGGTTCGAGCCCATCAGCGGCGAGACCTGGATGATCGGTGCCGCCAGCACCCCGGCGAAGCCGGCCAGCGCCACGCCGAAGCCATACGTCAACGTCACCATCAGCGGCACGTTGACACCGAAGGCCTCGACCAACTTCGGGTTTTCCGTGCCGGCACGCAGGTAGGCGCCCAGCTTGGTGCGCTCGATAACGTACCAGGTGGAGAAGCACACCAGCAGCGAGGCGACCACCACCCAGCCGCGGTAGTTCGGCAGGATCATGAAGCCCAGGTCGGAGGCGCCTTGCAGCAGCTCGGGCGTCTCGAACGGCTGGCCGGACACGCCGTAGAACGAGCGGAACACGCCTTCGACCAGCAAGGTGATGCCGAACGTCAGCAGCAGGCCGTACAGGTGGTCCAGCTTGTACAGCCAGCGCAGCATGGTTTTCTCGATGACGATGCCCAGCGCCCCCACGACCAGCGGCGCGGCCAGCAGCATCATCCAGTACGACAGGCCCAGGTAGGTCATGCCCATCCAGGCGACAAACGCCCCCATCATGTACATCGCGCCATGGGAGAAATTGATGACGTTGAGCAGGCCGAAGATGACAGCCAGGCCGAGCGACAGCATGGCGTAGAACGAGCCGTTGACGAGCCCCAGGGTCAGCTGGCTCATCACGACAGGCAAGGGATATCCGAATAGTTCCATGGCTCAAGGAAGTGGGTTGGTGGAGCGGCACGCGCGGCCATGAAACGACGACCGCGCCAGGAACGGCCGGGCGGATCGCCCCGGCCATCCGGGCATCAGCCCGTCATTTCCACAGCGCGCACTTGGACTCGGCCTTCGTCATGTAGGCCTGCTCGCCCGGGATCGTCGCGACCAGCTTGTAGTAGTCCCAAGGGTATTTCGATTCCGACGGCTTTTTCACTTCCATCAGGTACATGTCGTGCACCATGCGGCCGTCCGGGCGGATCACGCCGTTCTTGGCGAACATGTCGTTGATCGGGGTTTTCTTCAGGTAGGCCATGACCTTGTCGGAATCGTCGGTGCCCACCGCCTTGACGGCCTTCAGGTAGTTCGACGCGGCCGAGTAATCGGCGGCCTGCAGCATCGATGGCTCCTTCTTCATCTTGGCGAAATAGCGCTTCGACCAGGCGCGCGTGTCGGCGTTGGCGTCCCAGTACCAGCCATCCGTCAGGTACATGCCCTGCGTTGCGTTCAGGCCCAGCGAGTGAATGTCGTTGATGAAGATCAGCAGGCCGGCCAGTTTCATGCTTTTCGTGACGCCGAATTCGTTGGCCGCCTTGATGGAGTTGATCGCGTCGCCACCCGCGTTGGCCAGGCCCAGGATCTGCGCCTTCGACCCCTGCGCCTGCAGCAGGAAGGACGAGAAGTCGGAGGCGGACAAGGGATGCTTGACGGCGCCCAGCACCTTGCCGCCGCCCGCCTTGACGACGTCCGCCGTGTCCTTCTCCAGCGAGTGGCCGAACGCATAGTCGGCCGTCATGAAGTACCAGTTCTTGCCGCCCTGCTTGACGATGGCGGCGCCGGTGCCGCGCGCCAGCGCCACGGTATCGTAGGCGTAGTGGATCGTGTAGGGCGTGCATTCCTCGTTGGTCAGGCGCGAGGAGCCGGCGCCGATCGAGATGAAGATTTTCTTCTTGTCGGCCGCCACCTTGGCCATGGCCAGGTTGGCGCCGGAGTTGGTACCGCCGATCAGCATGTCCACGCCTTGCTGGTCGAACCATTCGCGCGCCTTGGAGGCGGCAATGTCGGCCTTGTTCTGGTGGTCGGCGGAAATGAACTCCACCTTCTTGCCGGCGATGACGACGCCGGCGTCGGCGATGGCCATCTTGATCGCCTCGGCGCCGCCGGCACCGTCGATATCGGTGTACAGGCCGTTCATGTCGGTGATGAAACCGATCTTGATCGTGTCGCCCGAGACCTGGGCGTGGGCCGGGAAGGCGAGGCCCATTGCGCAGAGGGCAAAGGCGGCAGTGGCGATAGCTGTGCGTTTCATAGTCTTGTCTCCGTTGGTAGGTACTGCCGCGGCCGGTCGGCACGGCGGCGTCCGTTACTTTGTTAAAACGCAGCGCCGCCAGCGGCGGCGTGCGCATCTTCCCTGCTCTACTGTTGTGCAGCTGTGGCTTGTGGCTTACACGCCCAAGAGCTCGGTCAACACCGGCATCTTGGCTTCCAGCTCGGCGGCGGCAAACGTCTCGACGATCTGGCCGTGCTCCATCACGTAAAACCGGTCCGCCAGCGGTGCGGCAAAGCGGAAGTTCTGCTCGACCATGACGATCGTGTAGCCCTTGGCCTTCAAGGTGCGGATCATGCGCGCCAGGCCCTGCACGATAACCGGCGCCAGGCCCTCGGAAATCTCGTCGAGCAGCAGCAGGCGGGCGCCCGTGCGCAGGATGCGGGCCACGGCCAGCATCTGCTGTTCGCCGCCGGAAAGGCGCGTGCCCTGGCTGTGGCGGCGTTCCTTCAGGTTCGGGAACATCTCGTAGATCTCGTCGATGCTCATGCCCTTGTTGCCGGTCTTGAGCACCGGCGGCAGCATCAGGTTTTCCTCGGTCGACAGCGACGAGAAGATGCCGCGCTCCTCCGGGCAGTAACCGATGCCCAGGTGCGCCACCTGGTGGGTCGGCAGGCCGATCGCCTCCTTGCCGTTGACCTTGATGGAACCCTTGCGCGCGCCGGTCAGGCCCATGATGGCGCGCAAGGTCGTCGTGCGGCCGGCGCCGTTGCGGCCCAGCAGCGTGACGACCTCGCCCTGGCGCACCGAGATGTTGACGTCGTGCAGGATGTGCGATTCGCCGTACCAAGCTTGCAGGTGGCTGAGCTCGAGCGCCACGCTGGCCGCGGCGGCGCCCGGCGCGGGCGGCGGCATGCCGGCGGCGGGGTGGCTGGTGCCGCGCTGGGCGGAATGGATGGTGGCCGTCATCAGTGCGCTCCCGCCAGTTCGCTCGCTTCGGTGCCCATATAAGCCTCCATCACCTGTGGATTTTTCGAGACGTCGGCATAGCTGCCCTCGGCCAGCATCGCGCCGCGCTGCAGTACCGAAATCTTGTCGCAGATACCGGACACGACGCTCATATTGTGCTCCACCATCAGGATAGTGCGCCCTTGCGACACCTTCTTGATCAGTTCCGTCACCCGGTGCACGTCCTCGTGGCCCATGCCCTGGGTGGGCTCGTCGAGCAGCATCAGTTCCGGCTCCATCGCCAAGGTCGTGGCGATCTCCAGCGCGCGCTTGCGGCCGTACGGCATGTCGGCCGTGATCGTGTCCGCGAACGACGTCAGGTCCACTTCGGCCAGCAGCTGCATGGCGCGCCCGTTCAAGGTGTCGAGCGAGCGTTCGCTGCGCCAGAAGTGGAAGGTGGTGCCCAGCTGGCGCTGCAGGCCGATGCGCACGTTTTGCAGCACCGTCAGGTGCGGGAAGACGGCCGAGATCTGGAACGAGCGGATGATGCCCATGCGCGCGATCTGGGCGGGCCGGGCGGACGTGATGTCGCGGCCATTGAACAGGATCTGCCCGGACGTGGGCACGAGGAATTTCGTCAGCAGGTTGAAGCAGGTGGTCTTGCCGGCGCCGTTGGGGCCGATCAGTGCGTGGATATGCCCACGCTGGACCTTCAGGTTCACGTCGTTGACGGCCGTGAAGCCCTTGAATTCCTTGGTCAAGCTTCTTGTTTCCAAGATGAAGTCCGACATCGTGTCTCCCCGATATTCTTCCGACCTCCCCTCCGGACCGTTGTACGATCGGACGGAACCTTTACATCTTGCTAAATTTTTTTTTGATCATACACAGAACAATTTTTCGTCACAATACCGTATAACTACCATAAACTTTTGGCTGACTAAGGTGAAACAGCCTGAAAATGCTGTCCTGCACCATTTTCCGAGCGGAGCCATCGGGCCGCTTTCTCGGCGATCATGATGACGGGCGCGTTGGTATTGCCGGAGGTGATCGTCGGCATCACCGACGCGTCCACGACCCGCAGCCTGGCTACATGGCGCACCCGCAACTGGCTGTCGAGCACGGCCAGCGGATCGCCGGCGCGGCCCATCCGGCAGGTGCCGACGGGGTGAAAAATCGTCGTGCCGATCGACCCGGCCGCCTCTGCCAGCTCTTCGTCGGTACGGTAATGGATGCCCGGCTTGAACTCCTCCGGCCTATATTTCGCCAAGGCGGGGGCGGCCGCGATGCGGCGCGTCAAACCCAGTGCGGCGCAGGCGACGCGGCGGTCTTCAGGCGTGCTGAGGTACATCGGCGTGATCTTCGGCGGCGCATATGAATCGGCCGACGCAATGCGCACGTGGCCACGTGAGGTCGGCCGCAGGTTGCAGACGCTGGCGGTGAACGCGGGAAACGTGTGCAGCGGTTCGCCGAAGCGTTCCAGCGACAACGGCTGCACGTGATATTGCAGGTTGGGCGTGGGTTCGTGCGCGTGCGAGCGGGCAAACGCCCCCAGCTGCGAGGGCGCCATCGACATGGGCCCGCTCTGGAACAACGCATATTCCAGGCCGATGCGCAGCTTGCCAAACCAGTTGCGCGTCATCGCGTTCAAGGTTTTCGCGCCCTGGATGCGAAACACCATGCGCAGCTGCAAGTGATCCTGCAAGTTCTCGCCGACACCGGGTGCGTCGACGAGCGGCGTTACCCCGGCCCGTTGCAGGTCGGCGGCCGGGCCGATGCCGGACAGCTGCAGCAACTGGGGCGAGCCGATCGCGCCCGCGCACAGCAGCGTTTCGCGCCGTGCATGCGCCGTCCAGCGCGTGCCGCCGCCGGTGAACTGCACGCCGCGGCAGACGAGGCCACCGTCGCCCCGCTCCAGCAGCAGCCGTTCCACGTGGCAGCCCGTCATCAAGGTCAGGTTCGGCCGCCGGGTGGCGGGGCGCAGGAAGGCCTTGGCCGTGTTCCAGCGGATGCCGCGGCGCTGGTTGACTTCGAAATAACCGCAGCCCAGGTTGTCGCCCCGGTTGAAGTCGTCAGTGGCGGGAATGCCGGTCTCGGCCGCGGCCTGGCGGAACGCGTCCAGGATCTCCCAGGACAGGCGCTGCTTTTCGACGCGCCATTCGCCGCCCGCGCCATGATAATCGGACGCACCGCGATAGTGATCCTCGCTCTGGCGAAACAGCGGCAGCACCTCCTGCCAGCGCCAGCTGGGGTCCCCGGTCACGTCGGCCCAGTGATCGTAATCGCGGGCCTGCCCGCGCATATAGATCATGCCGTTGATGGACGAACTGCCGCCCAGCACTTTTCCGCGCGGGTAGATCAGGCTGCGCCCGCCCAGGCCGGCGTCCGGCTCGGTGCGGAACAGCCAGTCGGTGCGCGGGTTGTCGATGCAGTGCAAGTAGCCGACGGGAATATGGATCCACACGTAATCGTCGCGCCCGCCCGCTTCGATCAACAGTACCTCGACGTGGGCATCCTGCGTCAGGCGATTGGCCAGCACGCAGCCGGCTGTTCCGGCACCGACAATGATGTAATCGAACTGTCCTGCCGATTCCAAAGGCCGCTCCTCGTCAAGGTTGTTGCATCTCCGCCACCAGCGTCTCGACCAGCCGGCCAGCGGACATGCGCCGCGCCCGCCCCACGCCCGTGCCGCACCACAGCGACATCAGCTCCGAATCGCCCCGCTTGGCGGCTTCGAAACGAATCGGTCCCGTCAGGGCATTTTGCACCGGATACGGCGGCACCTGGTCCTCGACGTCGGCCATCTGTTGCATGAAACGATTTTCCAGGCCGCGCGCATAGCGTCCCGAGAACGCCCGCGTCAGCCGGGTCGGCGCATTGCCCGCGTGTTGCAGCCGGTGTTTGTAGGCGGGATGGATGCCGGATTCGTCGGTAACGAGAAACGCCGTGCCCATCTGGACCGCCGTCGCGCCCAGCGCCAGCCGCGCGCCGATGTCGGCCCCGGTCATGATGTTGCCAGCCGAGATCACCGGTATCCGCACGGCCGCGACGACGCCTTGCAACAGCTCGACAGCACCCAAGGTCGCGTCGCGCTGGTCGCCGATAAAGGTACCGCGATGGCCGCCCGCCTCGATGCCGGATGCGATGACGGCGTCGGCGCCCACCTCCTGCCAGGCAAGCGCTTCGTCGACCCGGGTGGCGGTACCGATCACGACAATGCCGGCCTCATGCAGGCGCTGGACCTGCTGCGGTGACAGGATGTCGAACGTAAAGCTGGCGGCAGCCGGTTTCAGCGCCACCAGTGTATCGAACTGGGCCACGAAGTCCTCGCACCAGCGGAACGGCAACGCCAGGTCTGGCCAGCCCAGCGAACTCCAGACTGGACGCAGCAATTCGACGGCACGCGCCACTTCTTCCTTGGTTGGATGGGGCGTGCGCTGCACGAACAAATTGACGAGAAACGGCCGGTTGGTCAGCGCACGAATGTCATTGACCTGGTGCCGCAGCTTTTCCGGCGTCAGCAGCGAGCCGGCCAAGGAGCCCAGCGCACCGGCATTCGACACGGCCGCGACCAGCGCCGGGGTGTTGCAACCGCCCGCCATCGGGCCCTGGATGATGGGGTAAGAGAACAACGACCGCAAATCCATACACTCTCCTGTGGAGTCCGACCTGTGGACAAGCCCTTGGATATCCACAGGTACCATTTGTGCGTAAACCGGACGGCAGTGCACAACCGTTTTTTTGTCCCAAAACAGTTCCTCCGCCATACAGGGTTTACGCGCCCGGTTGTGCAGCTTGTAAACGCTTGATTTTATGCCAGTTACGGTACTTATCCACAGAAACATCGTTCTGTTAACAACTACCACTATTTTATATACATACTTATTCCAGTAACCGACGACCCTGTCGCGCGGCTGGCACAGGCCGTTCCGGCCCTGCCGCGCACTTTCGTGAGCGAACTTCTGGCTGGCAGCAAGTCATGAAGAAGGCGGCGCGCCGAACATCCTGTCGACGCTTTTTTTTGTCGGCACACCGATGAAAATCGGGATGGTGGGATGGCAAGCAGGGAGTGAGAGCGAGATTTTGCTGGAAAACGGGGCAAAACTTGCTGTTTTGCCAGCTCTTCTGTGGATAACGTCCTGCATATCCACAGGATCGAATGTGCGTAAACAAGGCAGTTGTGCCAGACCGGATTTTTTGTCCAGAACTACTCCTGCATCGATACAATGCTTGTCCAGCAGGTTTTACGGCGCGTAAACACCTGATTCTGTGGATGTTAACAGCTTTATCCACAGTCTCTGCCACGTTTACTATCTACTACCAGCTTATATAAATACTTTTATTCAATTAAAACCAGCAGCACAGGTGGCGCAAACAGCCCGGGACTCCCATGACTTCGACGATTTCGGACAAAAAAATACGGTTGGGCATCATTTCCGCGCTGGCGGAAGAGCAGGAGGGGCTGATCGACGTCATGCAGGACGCGGTCACGCTGACACATGGCATGCGTGAATACACGATTGGCAAGCTGTGGAATATCGATACCGTCGCGGTACTGTCGCGAATCGGCAAGGTCGCCGGCGCCATGACGGCAGCAATGCTTGTGGAGAAGTTCGAGGTTACCCACATCATCTTTACGGGCGTGGCCGGCAGCGCCGACGTTACCGTCCGCGTGGGCGACGTCGTCGTGGCGGAAGCGCTGGTGCAACACGATATGGACGCTTCCCCGCTGTTTCCCCGTTTCGAGGTGCCGCTGACGGGACTGACACGGTTGCCCAGCGACTTGCGCTTGTCGGATCAGCTGGCTGGCGCTGCCCGGCGTTTTCTTGCAAGCGAGCCGGCCAGCATCAAGCTGCACCGCGGCACCATTGGGAGCGGCGATCAGTTCATCAACGACAGCGTAAGGATTGCAACGTTGAAAGAGCGCCTGCCGGATCTGCTGGCGGTGGAAATGGAAGGCGCCGCGGTGGCGCAGGTGTGTTTCGAGCTGAACATCCCGTTCGCGGTCATCCGCACAATTTCCGATAACGCGAACGAAGACGCCGCCACCGATTTCATGCATTTCGTAAAAACGGTGGCCTCGCGCTACGCGTTCGGCATCCTGGAAGAGTTCTGCAAGGCGTACGTATCGTCGACTGTGGACAACGCCGAAGTTCTCCACAACCTCTCCTGAATGCCCCCTGGACGCGTTTACAGGCCCCTGACGGCCCTCTACGGCTCAGCCAGTGGCGCACCCTGGGGTCAGGCACCAAACCTCACACAGCCTCGTCTGTAGGCAGGAGGGCGCCACCCATGGTTGTGCCTGTGTCTCATTTCGGGGTCAGACCCCGGAGTGGGACAAAGGCTCGACAATAGCGTCGCCAAGGCGCTGATTGGCCCGCTACGGCGTTTAAACGGACCAGCCGGTGTCCGCCCTGGTGCCTGGCACGGCGATCGACACAGGCTCATCTGGAGGCTGCGCTCGAGCTCGTGTCAGCAATCGTGCTTGACCCCGACGTTGACACGGGCGCTGCCGTGCGAACTGAGCAGGCAAAAAAAATGGCGCGGAGAGCCGCGCCATGGATGTTGCTGCTGAGAAGCTTATGCGCCCAGCGTCATCAGGCTGGCGTTGCCGCCTGCCGCCGTCGTGTTGACGCACAACGCGCGCTCGGCGATCAGGCGCCACAGCGGGATCGCGCCCTGCTCCATCGTGTCGATCAGGCTGACCAGCGCGCCGTCGCGCTCGGCCAGCGGCACGCGCAGCGTTGCCGTCAAGGTGGCGTCCACCAGCGCGATCTGGAAGCTGTCTTTCAATGTGGCCAGGTCGGCCACGACCCGCACGCGGTCGCGCACCGCATCGGGCAGGTCGCCAGGGACGACGGCCGGCGTCTGCGGCACGACAATGGCGACGTTGCCGGTCGCCAGCACGGCGGCCAGCTGGTTCAGCAGCACGTCCTGACTGGCCGCGAAGCAGGCCACGGCGCCGCGCGCTTCGTAGCGCAAGGTGTTGCGCTCGCCGGTCGGACCCGGCAGCAGGATTTCCGTGCCCAGCGGCGTCGTGCAGGCGTACTGCTCGGCCAGCGTGGCCACCTGCGGCTTGCCCTTGCTCTTGGCCCACACGGCCAGGGCGTCCAGGCTCGGCGACGACTGGCGCGCATGCACCTCGACCGGTGCCGCCGCGCGCTGCAGCCGCTTCAGGTACAACGGCCCGCCTGCCTTCGGACCCGTGCCGGACTTGCCTTCGCCGCCGAACGGCTGCACACCGACGACCGCGCCGACGATGTTGCGGTTGACGTAGATGTTGCCGACGTGAGCGCGCGAGACGATGTAGTCGATCGTCTCGTCGATGCGCGAGTGCACGCCCAGGGTCAGGCCGAAGCCGCTGGCGTTGATCGCCGCGACGACCTTCGGCAGCTCGTCGCGGCGATAGCGGATCACGTGCATGACCGGGCCGAACACTTCTTTCGTCAGCTCGTCCAGCGAACGGATTTCCAGCACCGTGGGCGGCACGAAGGTGCCGGCCGCGCCTGCCGGGATGCCAAGCGAGAAGTGCGCCACGGCCGAGCGCTTGGTGTGTTCGATGTGCGATAGCAGGTTCTGCTGCGCTTCCGTGTCGATGACGGGACCGATGTCGGTGACCAGGCGGTCCGGGCTGCCGATGTTCAGTTCGCCCATCGCACCCTTCAGCATGCGGATCGTCTTGTCGGCGATATCCTCCTGCAGGAACAGCACGCGCAGCGCCGAGCAACGCTGGCCGGCGCTGTCGAACGCGGACGAGATCGCATCCTGCACCACTTGCTCCGGCAGCGACGAGGAATCGACGATCATCGCGTTCTGGCCACCCGTCTCCGCGATCAGCGGAATGTCGCAGTGCTCGGCCACGGCGCGTTTGGCCAGCGTCCGGTTGATCAACTGCGCCACTTCCGTCGAGCCCGTGAAGATGACGCCTTTGACGCGGGCGTCATTGCACAGGCCGGCGCCGACCACTTCGCCGCGACCCGGCAGGAATTGCAGTGCCGCACGCGGTACGCCGGCCTCGTGCAGCAAGGTGACGGCACGGTGGGCGATCAGCGGTGTCTGTTCGGCCGGCTTGGCCAGCACGACATTGCCGGCCGCCAGCGCGGCCGCCACCTGGCCCGTAAAGATCGCCAGCGGGAAGTTCCACGGGCTGATGCAGGTGACAGGACCCAGCGCCAGCACGTTTTTCTCGTGCCGTACCTGCTCGGCGTAATAGCGCAGGAAGTCCACCGCCTCCCGTACCTCGGCAATGGCGTTCGGCAGCGACTTGCCCGCCTCGCGGATGGCCAGCGCCATCAGTTCCAGCAGGTGCTGCTCGTACAGGTCGGCCGCACGCAGCAATGCGTCGGCACGCACCGAGGGCGCCACCGTCTGCCAGTCCATGGCATACGCCGCCGCGTCGGCCAGCGCGCGTTCCACGTCTTCCGCGGTCGCTTCCGTCACGTGGCCGACGATATCGCCCCGCTGCGCTGGATTGGTCACGGGCGCCGCGGCCTGGCCGGACGCGGCCGTGCCAGCCAGCAGTGGCGCAGCGGTCCACGTGCGCGGCATGGCCAGCGCAGCCGAGACTTCGCGCAGCGTCTCTTCGTTGGACAGGTCGATGCCGGCGGAGTTCCGGCGCTCGGCGCCGAACAGGTCGCGCGGCAGCGGAATGGCCGGGTGCGGCTGGCCCTGCAGCTGGCGCGCAATGGCCAGCGGGTTCTCGATCAGGCGCTCGACCGGGATGCTTTCGTCCACGATCTGGCTGACAAACGACGAGTTGGCGCCGTTTTCCAGCAGCCGGCGTACCAGGTAGGCCAGCAGGGTCTCGTGCGTGCCGACCGGCGCGTAGATCCGGCAGGCCTTGCCCAGGTTGTTTTCGCCGACGACCTGGTCGTACAGCGTCTCGCCCATGCCGTGCAGGCACTGGAATTCGTAGTTGTCGATGCCGCCCTGCTTGGCCCAGGTGTAGATCGTCGACAGCGTCTGCGCGTTGTGCGTGGCGAACTGGGGATAAATGACGTCGGTCGCGGCGAGCAGGCGCTGGGCACAGGTCAGGTAGGACACGTCCGTGTAGACCTTGCGCGTGTAGACGGGATAGCCGGGCATGCCTTCCACCTGGGCGCGCTTGATTTCCGCGTCCCAGTAGGCCCCCTTGACCAGCCGCACCATGAACTTGCGGCCGGAGCGGCGCGCCAGGTCGACCAGGTAGTCGATCACGAACGGACAACGTTTCTGATAAGCCTGGACGACAAAGCCGATGCCGTCGAAGCCGGCCAGTTCCGGGTCGTGCGCCATCGCTTCCATCAGGTCCAGCGACAGCTCCAGGCGGTCCGCTTCTTCGGCGTCGATGTTCAGGCCGATGTTGTACTGCTTGGCCAGCAGCACCAGCGCACGCAGGCGCGGCAGCAGTTCCGTCATCACGCGGTCGCGCTGGGCGCGGCTGTAACGGGGGTGCAGTGCCGACAGTTTGACGGAAATGCCGGGGCCGTTGCGGATGCCGCGGCCATTGGACGCCTTGCCGATCGCATGGATCGCCGTCTCGTACGAGCGGTAGTAGTTGGCCGCGTCATGTTCCGTCAGCGCCGCCTCGCCCAGCATGTCGTACGAATAACGATAGCCGCGCGCCTCGTTGTCGCGGCCGTTCCTGATCGCTTCCTCGATGGTTTGCCCCGTCACGAACTGGTTGCCCAGCATGCGCATGGCCAGGTCGACGCCCTTGCGGATCAGCGGTTCGCCGCCCTTGGCGATCAGCCGCGTGATGGCCGAGCCCAGCTTTTCCTCGCTGCTCGAGCTGACCAGCTTGCCGGTGACGAGCAGGCCCCAGGTGGCCGCGTTGACGAACAGCGAAGGCGATTCGCCCAGGTGCTTGCGCCAGTCGCCCTTGCTGATCTTGTCGGCGATCAGGCGGTCGGCGGTGGCGCTGTCCGGAATGCGCAGCAGCGCTTCGGCCAGGCACATCAGTGCGACGCCTTCCTCCGACGACAACGAGAACTGGTGCATCAGCGCATCCACGCCGGAGGCACGCGTGCGCTTCTCGCGCACCGCCGTCACCAGCCGGCGGGCCAGCGCCTGCGCCTGTTCCGTCGTGTCGGGACCGCCGTCGCGGACCTGGCCCAGCAGCCATTGCACGGCCGCCGGTTCGTCGCGCCGGTAGGCGGCGGTCACGGCCGCGCGCAGCGGGCTGGGGTCGCGCAGGATTTCGGCCTGCAGGGCGGCAAAGGGAGCGATCGGTGCATTCATGGCAAGTGTTCAATCAAAGCAAAGTGTTGAGCGTACGTAACAAAACACGCTCCGAGACCGGGGTCTGCAGAGCGTGCCAAGCGTTAAACGCGAATGATTCGATTGTATCGGGGAATCTTCTGGATTAATTCTGGTAATGCCAGGGACTAGCAATAGATAGTTTTTGGTGAGAGAATTTAACCAAATAAAATTAATTAGGGGATAGCGATGTTGGACAAGATCAGTAAAAAGATCCTGATGGAGCTGCAAAGCGATGGCCGGATCAGCAATGTGGAGCTGGCCGCGCGCGTCAACCTGTCGCCGGCGGCGTGCCTGGAACGGGTGCGCAAATTGCATGAGTCAGGGTACATCATGGGCTACACGGCCCAGCTCAATCCGCAGCTGCTCGACGTGTCGCTGCTGGTGTTCATCGAGGTCGTGCTGGACCGCACCACGCCGGAAGTGTTCGACGCCTTCAAGCATAGCGTACAAGTGATTCCGGAGGTGCTCGAATGCCATATGGTGGCCGGCGGCTTCGACTACCTCGTCAAGGCGCGCGTGAAGGACATGGCGGCCTACCGGGAATTCCTCGGCAAGACGCTGCTGCAGAAGGGCGTACGGGAGACCCACACGTACGCCGTGATGGAAGAAGTCAAGAACACCAGCAAGCTGCCGATCAAGTAAGGGTCGAACAAGCCGGCAGCGCCGGCGTCAGTACGTATCGCTGCGCGGCGCCGTCCCTGGCGCCGTGCGTTGCACTACCGCATTCATCCCTTCCAGGTGACCGCGCAGCCATTTGTGGGCCGGGCTGCGGGCATCGCGTTCGTGCCACAGCATGTCCAGGTGGACCGCCGGCAGCTGGAACGGCAGGTCCTTGTAGAGCAGCGCGTCGGTCATGCCGGTCGAGGCGATCAGGTGCTTCGGCAGCACCGTGATCAGGTCGGAATTGGCGACGACGCGGCCGGCCGTGAAGAACTGGTTCACCGTCAGCAGGATGCGGCGCTCGCGCTGCAATTGCGCCAGCGCCTCGTCGACCAGGCCGTGGGCGCGGCCGGAAAAACTGACCAGCAGGTGATTCGCGGCGCAATAGCTGTCCAGGGTCAGCTCTTCCTTCGCCAGCGGATGGTTACGCCGCATCACACACACATATGTGCCCGAGTACAGCCGCTCGTGGCGGATCGGCGTGGCCGTTTCATATGACAGCTGGGCCGCGACACCCGGGAAGAAGCCCACCGCCAGGTCGATATCGCCGCGCAGCAGCATCGGCCGCGGCTCGCGCGTGGTCAGCGGCACCATGCGCACGTTGATGCCCGGCGCGTCCCGTTCGATCGAACGCATCAGCGCCGGCAGCCACATCGCGGCCGTCGCATCCGCCATCGCCAGCCGGAACGTCGCGTGGGCCTTCGAGACATCGAACGTGCCGGGTGCCACGGCCGCCTCCAGCGACGCCAGCGCGCTGCGCACGGCCGGCCACAGCGCTTCGGCGCGCGGCGTCGGCTTGACGCCGTAGGCCGTGCGGATCAGCAATTCGTCGCCCAGGCTTTCGCGCAGCCGCTTGATCGCATTCGACACGGCCGGTTGCGTCATCGCCAGGTGGCCGGCGGCCCGTGTCAGGTTCTGCTCCGTCATCACGGCATCGAATACGCGCAGCAGGTTCAGGTCCAGCGTCAGGAAACTCATGGTGTGTTATTCAGAATAGTGATGGTGAGTATTGGAAATCAGAATTGGATTGATATGTTGCGCTGCACTATAGTAACGTCAGATTCTAAACGTAAGTAAAAAAGTATGTCCACCTTGATCACCGCAGCCCAAAGCCTGACCCAGTTTTCGCTGGGCGACGCGCTGCAATTCGTGCTGGTCGCCCTGCTGGCGGTCGGCTTCATCGTCCTGTTCAGGCCCCTGCTGCGCGGGCTGGCGCTGGCCGCTCTGCTGCTGGTCAAGCCGAAGCTGTCGAAGGAACAACGCCTGCAGCGTCGCCAGATGCGCGATACGGCCCTGCTCAACGGCTTGATCAATGCCGCCGACGGTTCCCCGAGCAACGCCGCCGAACTGCGTGCGCTGGCTTCGCGCGGCTGAGTGCCGCGCTGCAGCAAATCCGCTCGGGCTCAATGACCGCCGAGCAGTTTCCCCTTCAGTGAATTGTCGGCCGGGTTCTCTCCCAGCCAGATGCGCAGGATGGCGTTGTAGAACGCCACGTCCTGCACCGTTTCCCCGATCTTCCTGCCATTGAGCGTGCACACGGTGCCCGTGCCCGGCACCCAGTCCACCAGCAGCACGTCGCCTTTCTTCAGGCCGGAAAGCGACGCGAACATCTCGCCAAAGGTCTTGGTCTGCGGCAGGAAGCGCGTGCGTTCGGCCTGGTCGGTATTGCTGTTCAGGCCTTTCATGAAGGCATCGCCGAATTCGTCGGACGTCAGGTCGCGCATGCTGACGATCTGGATGCGGCGCGCGCCCTGCGTGGCCAGCACGTCGGCCACCGCGGTTTTCTTCTCGGGCAGGTACAGCCCCAGCGCATAGACCTTGAACACGATCTTCGTGCGCACGCCGGCGCCGTTCAGCTTCAGCACCTGGCCACCGACCGTGGCGGTGTCGTCGAAACGGATGCCGGCCACGTCGGCCGCAAATGCGGAATGGCTGAGGGCCGTCGCCAGCAGGACAGCGGCGGCGGTAAGGAATTTTCTGCGGGGGAAGGACATACGGGCTCCGGCGTCAGTTCAAAAAAATGCGTTGAGGCATGACATTGCAATATACCACCCTCGTTCCGTTCAGGGTTGCCCGCGCTTGGTCAGTGATCGCCCCGGTTCTGGTTTTCGATGGCGCCCAGCACGGCCTGCGGATCGGCCGGCTTGTCCAGCGCTTCGGCCTCGGGATCGGGCTTGTCCGCCACCTGCGGCATGTCGCGGCGCAGCTCTTCCAGCAGGCTGATGATCTTGCTGGTCTTTTTTTCCGTCAGCAGGCTGACCTGCAGGTCCAGGTGGGTGTGTTGGTCGGCCAGGCGCGCCATGCGGTTCTGGCGGATCAACACGGTCGTGGTGGTGAGAAAGGCGTTCAGCGTAATGATGCCTTGCAGCCAGAAGAACGGCGGTTCGTCGAACACCTCCCAGCCCAGTTCTTCCGCGAAGACGTTGGCGCCGATCCACAACAGCGCGAACACGACGATGCCGACCAGGTAGGCCGGCCGTCCGAAAAACAGGCTCAGCTTCTCGATGGCGGTTTGTGCCGGCGAAATCTCCTGCTTGTGGCGCGCATAGAATTCGCTGATGGTTTCGAGGTTTTCGTTGACCGCTTCCGGCAGTTCCAGGTCCGGGCCGGGCTCGGTCGGGTCGTCCTTCATGCGGCGCTCCGTAAGCTTGTGGAGCGGCCGAGGATAGCAAGCAATGCGGCGCCATGGCGCCGGGATGGACCCGGGCGGTCAGGCGGCCTTGGTGGCCTGCAGGCGCTCGTACTTGGCGTGCAGCTCGTCTTTCGACTCGCGCCAGGCAGGGTTGAACGGAATGCACGCGACCGGGCAGACCTGTTGGCACTGCGGCTCGTCGAAATGGCCGACGCATTCGGTGCATTTGTTCGGGTCGATCTCGTAAATCTCCGGACCCATGTAGATCGCGTCGTTCGGGCACTCGGGCTCGCAGACGTCGCAATTGATGCAGTCGTCGGTAATCATCAAAGCCATGGCAATACTCTACTTATGCAGTCTTGTTGGCCGCGATCTTCTTCTGCAGCCAGCGGTCCACCGAAGGGAACACGAATTTCGACACGTCGCCGCCCAGCTGGGCGATCTCGCGCACGATCGTGCCCGAGATGAACTGGTACTGGTCGGACGGGGTCAGGAACAGCGTCTCGACATCGGGCAGCAGGTAGCGGTTCATGCCCGCCATCTGGAACTCGTATTCGAAGTCGGACACGGCGCGCAGGCCGCGCACGATCACGCGCGCGTCATGGTCGCGCACGAAGTCCTTCAGCAGGCCGGAAAAGCCTTCCACCTTGACGTTCGGATAATGGCCCAGCACCTCGTTGGCGATCTCGAGGCGTTCCTCGAGGGAGAAGAACGGATGCTTGTTCTGGCTGTCGGCCACGCCGACGACCAGCTTGTCGAACAGCCCCGACGCGCGGCGCACCAGATCCTCGTGACCACGGGTCAGCGGATCGAACGTTCCCGGATAAACGGCTACAACCATTGCGGCTCCCTGCGTTATGCACCAATCAGACGCGCATTATGCCCTAAATTCAGGCAGGGCTCGAAGGACGAACCGCCTCAGGCCGGGCGCCGGCGCAGCAGGTGGAAGTGCACCATGCCGGCTTTGTCGCAACGCACCACCTCCCAGCCTGCCAGCCAGTCCGGCGCGTCGTCGCCCGTCAGCGCCAGCTCGGCCTCGGCGTAGACCAGGCCGTCCTCCTTCAGCAGCGGCAGGCACAGCGGCAGGGTGCGCGCCAGCAGGTCCTGCTGGTAGGGCGGGTCCAGGAAGATGACGTCGTAACGCTGGCCGCGCGCGGCCAGCGCCTGCGCCATGGCCAGCGCATCGCCGCGCTGGATCGTGACATTGGCCGCCTTCAGCTTGTCCTTGATGGCTTCCAGCTGGCGCACGATGGCCGTGTTGGCGTCGACCATCGTGACGAGCTGGGCGCCGCGGCTGGCCGCTTCGAAGCCCAGCGCGCCGCTGCCGGCAAACAGGTCCAGCACCTGGGCCCCGTTCCAGTCGCCCTGCAGGTGGCGCAGCCAGTTGAAGACGGTCTCGCGCACCCGGTCGGGCGTCGGCCGCAGGCCCAGCGCTTCCAGCACGGGCAGCGGCGTGCGTTTCCAGTCGCCGCCGATGATGCGTACCTGCTTGCTGTGCTGGGGACCGTGGACGGGGACTTTGGCGGGCTTCTTCTTCTGCATGACTTCAGGAAACGGATGGGACCCGGCACTATAGCATGCGTGCCGGCGGCCCTCTGCCTGTCCCGATTTGCGATGTGCGCCGTGCGGCGTGCTGGGTAGCGGCTTACTTGGCTTCGGCCGCCAGCGCCGAGAAGTCCTGGATCCAGCCCTGCATGCGCTTGTGCGCGTGGGCCTTCTGTTCCGGCGTGGCGATGCGGATCACCGTGTGCACCAATTCGATCGTGCTGTTGGTGTAGGCGTCGAAGAATGGCTTGCGTTCGGAATTGTCGAGGCGGCTGAAGGTGTCCCGGATCAGCGCCTGGATCTGCGCGATGGCCTGCTCGCGCGGTGGCTTTTCCTCGACGATCCGGCGCGCCAGCGCCAGCACGTTGCGCTGGCGGCGCATGCGCTCGTCCAGCCAGATATTGTTGTCGAGCGGACGCGCGTCCGAGGCCTGGCGGATGATGTCCTTCTGTTCGCCGCTGAAGTTGCCGAACCACAGTTCGAACTGCTCCATCGATTTCTTGTAGCGGTACTTGTTCTGGTCGTCCTTGTCGCCTTTCATGTTCTTCTTGCGAAACTCCGCATTGTTCTTGGCGAATTTCTTTTCCATCTGTTCCAGCTGTTCGGGCTTGAGCGACAGCGCCAGGTCGGCGATGTCCGGCGCGGCCTTCAGCAAGAGCGCCTGGGTGCGGGCCCGCACGTCGTTGTAGTCGGCCAGCAGGTCGGCCGGGGTCGGGTTGCCCTGCAACTGGCGCTGGGCCTTTTGCAGCACGTGGATGTAGTCCTGCAGCTGGGTCTTGCGGTGCCAGCGGAACAGGTTGTCGATGTCCTTCTTGACCTCGGCACGCTGGTCGTCCTCGAAGTCGACATAGTTGTCGAGCCACCAATACAGCAGCGTATCGCCGTTGTTGTAGGCCAGCTTCAGCGAACTGCACGCGGCCAGCAGGACCAGGACGGCCAGGATGCTCCACGTGCGAATTGTCTGCGTGCTAAACTTTTGCATATTTATAACTCTCGAATACGGCCATATGAACGTTGTCATCCTCGCTGCCGGCATGGGCAAACGCATGCAATCGGCTCTGCCCAAAGTGCTGCATCCCCTGGCCGGCAAGCCCTTGCTGTCGCACGTCATCGATACCGCGCGCAGCCTTGCTCCGGCCAAATTATGTGTCATCTATGGGCATGGCGGCGCCGCGGTGCTCGCTGCTCTGGACAGCCACAAGGCGCAAGGCGGCATCGACATTTCCGCCGCGCTGCAGGAACCGCAGCTGGGCACGGGGCATGCCGTCATGCAGGCGCTGCCCGTGCTGGACGACGTCGCCCCCACCCTGGTGCTGTACGGCGACGTGCCGCTGACGACGGCGGCCTCGCTGCGCGCGCTGGTGGACGCCGCGGGCCAGGACAAGCTGGGCATTCTCACCGTGGTGCAGGACGATCCGTTCGGCCTGGGCCGCATCGTGCGGCAGGATGGCCGGATCGTCCGCATCGTCGAGGAAAAGGATGCCAACGACGAGGAACGCCAGATCCGCGAGATCAACTCCGGCATCATGTGCATCCCGACGGCGCGCCTGAAGGCCTGGCTGGGCAAGCTGCAGAACAATAATGCGCAAGGCGAGTATTACCTGACCGACATCGTCGCGCAGGCCGTGGCCGATGGCGTCGAGGTCGTCTCCGCCCATCCGTCGGGCGAATGGGAAGTACTGGGCGTCAACAGCAAGGTGCAGCTGGCCCAGCTCGAGCGCATCCACCAGGCCAACCTGGCCCGCGCGCTGCTGGAAAAAGGCGTGACGGTGATGGACCCGGCCCGCATCGATATTCGCGGCGAGCTGGTGTGCGGGCGCGACGTGACGATCGACGTCGGCTGCGTGTTCGAAGGCAAAGTCGAGCTGGCCGACGGCGTCACGATCGGCGCGCACAGCGTGCTGGTCAACGCGAAGATCGCCGCCGGCGCCCAGATCAAGCCGTTCTGTCATATCGAACAGGCCGTCGTCGGCCCGGCATCGGTCATCGGCCCGTACGCGCGCCTGCGCCCCGGCACGGAGCTGGGCGAGGATGTTCACGTCGGCAACTTTGTCGAGATCAAGAACAGCCAGGTCGCCGCGCACAGCAAGGCCAATCACCTGGCCTACGTGGGTGACGCCACGGTCGGGTCGCGCGTCAACATCGGCGCCGGCACGATCACCTGCAACTACGACGGTGCCAACAAGTTCCGCACGATCATCGAGGACGACGCCTTCATCGGCAGCGACAGCCAGCTGGTGGCACCCGTTACCGTGGGCGCCGGCGCGACGATCGGCGCCGGCACGACGCTGACGAAAAACGCGCCGGCGGGCAAGCTGACGATCTCGCGTCCCAAGCAGATGACGATCGATAGCTGGCAGCGCCCCGTCAAGACAAAGAAGTAAGTGGATAAGTAGACAGCTTGTCCACAGCGGCCAGTTCGGCCCGGCGTGCCGTCGCAAAGGCGACCAGCTCCGGGAAGAACCGGTCGAAGCCACGCGCGATGGTGTCACGATGCACGATCAGGTCGTCGATACCTTCGCGCAGCAGGTGGCCGTTGCGGCTCAGGCGCCGCGACACCCGCGCCACCGTATGCGCCACCCCTTCGAACGACGCATATCCACCCAGCCAGTCCTGCTCGATCAGGTACGGCAGCATCTCGCGCAGCCGCGCCGGCAGCGTGGCCTCGTGCCGCGTCAGCGCCCCGTAGAACCGGGCGATCAGTGCCTCGCGCGGCACCGCGCAATATAGCGCCCAGTCTCGGCTCAGCAGGTAATCGTAAAAGACGTCCAGCACGATGCCGGCGTAGCGGCGCCGGCCCGCGCCGAACAATTCCCGTGACGCCACCACTGCGGGATGGCTGTCCGTATAGCTGTCGATCAGCCGGTGCAGCGTGATCTCGCGCGCGATCTCCGGTGGATAGTTGTCGACGTCGTTTGCCTTGACGAAGTCGCCCAGCATGGCGCCCACCATCGCGCGGTCGCTGTGGCGGGCCAGGGTGATATGGGCCAGGTAGTTCATGCGCCATTTTAGCCGCCCGCCAATCTCCCTGCTTGTGGAGAACTTTGTGGGTAAGCCGCCGGATAACCCGTGGGTAAACAGTGCAGAACCTCAACTGTGAACTGGACCGCTTCTTGAACAGCCTGTGGCGCCCGTGGTGGGGATAACTGTGTTGGCAACCAGGTTGATAACGGCTGGAGAAGTGGTGGACAGGCGTGTATGGATGGCTTATCGCCCGGCGCAGGCGTTGTGGCGCCGGTGCACAAGGCTGTGGAAAATCACCGGCATAAGGTGTGGATAGCCAGGCCGGCAAGGCCGCCGGGCCTTGCCCTGCCTGGTTTACCGGCAGCCCGGGCACGCATGGGGAGGCTGTGGCCGCAGACCGGTATGGCGGCTGCGGGCGTGGCCGGATGGCCAAATGATGCAGCGCGCGGCGGTGGCGATCCGTGCACGGTTTTACGGGCAGCAAACGCAGTCGGGCCGCAGGGCTGTCGAACTACTGTCCCAGGGCTGTGTATAACAATGTGCAAAAGCTTGTTAGCAAGGCCGTATAACCCCGGTATAAGTAGCGGATAAGCCAGGGCAAGCTGGTGGATAAGCCCGTGTACAAGCCTGCGAAATCCCTGTGCGCAAGCTGTGGGTTAGTTGTGCATGGGCTGTGCGTAACGCGGGATAACCCGGCCTTTACACGGGAATGCGCGTCTCGAACTTGCTGCGGTGCGTGGAGAAATACGCCTTCACGTTGCGCACGTTGACGTGGCTGGTGAACAGCCGGTGTGCCAGCGCATGATAGGCCGGCATGTCCGTCACCTGGACGATCAGCACGAAATCCGGGCCGGGCGAGACCCGGTAGCACTGCAGCACGGCGGGCTCGGCCGCCACGTGCGCTTCGAACTCGGCCATGCGGTCGGCCGCCTGCACGTCCAGCGTGATCTCGACGATGGCGGTCAGCTGCGTACCCACTTTGGCGGGCGCGACGATGGCCACCTCGCGCTCGATCACGCCGCTGTCGCGCAGTTGCTTGACGCGGCGCAGGCAGGTGGGCGCGGACACGTGCACCAGTTGCGCCAGCTCAGCATTGGTCAGCGCGGCGTTCTGCTGCAGGGCATTCAGGATGCGGCGGTCGACGTCATCCAGTAGCGGTGATTGATCCATAAATTTTTACCGGCATAAATGAAAGAATATTTCGCCATCAAAACGACATGAAATATTCTTTCATATATAGACTAAACAAGAAAGCTTATTTCCAGGCGGGTGCACTACGATGACGGCATCACAACATTCAATTGATGAGGTCCTATATGTGCGGCATTGTCGGCGCGGTAGCGCAACGGAACATCACCCCGATCCTGATCGAAGGCCTGAAGCGTCTCGAATACCGCGGCTACGACTCGTGCGGCGTTGCGCTGCACGTGGACGGCAAGCTGCAGCGCTCGCGCAGCACGTCGCGCGTGGCCGACCTGGAAAAGCAGGTCCAGGAAGTCAACATGCAAGGTTTCACCGGCATCGCCCACACGCGCTGGGCCACCCACGGCGCGCCGGCGTCGCACAACGCCCACCCGCACTTCTCGCCCAACGCCGATAACGCCCGCATCGCGCTGGTGCACAACGGCATCATCGAAAACCATGACGAGCTGCGCGCCGAGCTGCAGCAGCTGGGTTACGTATTCCAGAGCCAGACCGACACGGAAGTGATCGCCCACCTGGTCGAGCACATGTATAACGGCGACCTGTTCGACACCGTCCAGCAGGCGGTGAAGCGTCTGCATGGTGCCTATGCGATCGCCGTGTTCAGCCGCGAGGAACCGCACCGCGTGGTGGCGGCGCGCCAGGGCTCGCCGCTGATCGTCGGCCTGGGCAAGGGCGAGAACTTTGTCGCGTCCGACGCGATGGCGCTGGCCGGCACGACCGACCAGATCATCTACCTGGAAGAAGGCGACGTGGTCGACCTGCAACTGGGCCGCACCTGGATCGTCGACGTCAACGGCCGCCAGGTCGAGCGCGAGGTGAAAACGGTGCACGCGCACACCGGCGCGGCCGAGCTGGGCCCGTACCGCCACTTCATGCAGAAGGAAATCTTCGAGCAGCCGCGCGTGGTCGGCGACACCTTGGAAGGCGTCACCGGCATCATGCCGGAACTGTTCGGCGACGGGGCCCATCGGGTTTTCAAGGATATTGATCGCGTGCTGGTGCTGGCCTGCGGCACGAGTTATTACGCGGGCCTGACGGCGAAGTACTGGATCGAATCGATCGCCAAGATTCCCGTCAGCGTGGAAATCGCCAGCGAATACCGCTATCGCGACAGCGTGCCGCACCCGAACACGCTGGTCGTGACGATCTCGCAATCGGGCGAAACGGCCGACACCATCGCCGCGCTGAAACACGCCCGCTCGCTGGGCATGGAGCACACGCTGACGATCTGCAACGTCGCCACCAGCGCGATGGTGCGCGAATGCAAGCTGGCGTATATCACCCGTGCCGGCGTCGAAGTGGGCGTGGCGTCCACCAAGGCCTTTACCACGCAGCTGGCGGCGCTGTTCCTGCTGACGTTGTCGCTGGCGCAGGTCAACGGCCGCCTGTCCGACGAGGAGGAAGCGGGCCACATGAAGGCGATGCGCCACCTGCCGTCGGCGATCTCCGCCGTGCTGGCGCTGGAGCCGCAGATCATCGCCTGGGCCGAGGAATTCGCCCGCAAGGAAAACGCCCTGTTCCTGGGCCGCGGCATGCATTACCCGATCGCGCTGGAAGGCGCGCTGAAGCTGAAGGAAATCTCGTACATCCACGCGGAAGCCTACCCGGCGGGCGAACTGAAGCACGGCCCGCTGGCGCTGGTGACGGAAGAAATGCCGGTCGTCACAATCGCCCCGAACGACGCGCTGCTGGAAAAGCTGAAGTCGAACATGCAGGAAGTGCGCGCCCGAGGCGGCCAGCTGTACGTCTTCACGGACGTCGACTCGCGCATCACGTCGGGCGACGGCCTGCACGTCATCCGCCTGCCGGAGCACTACGGTTGCCTGTCGCCGATCCTGCACGTCGTCGCACTGCAGTTGCTGGCGTATCACACCGCGCTGGCGCGGGGCACGGACGTCGATAAGCCGCGCAATCTGGCGAAGTCGGTGACGGTGGAGTAATCCGCTTCAGGCCGGTGTGACTGTTGTGGACGAACAATAAAGTCAGACACAAAACAATAAAGTCTGACACTAAACAATAAAGTTTGACACTTAGGTTTGGCTAGCTTCCTTCGATACCCCAAACCGAAGTGCTGCCCCACCTTGTCGACTCAGGGATCTGAGCCGACAAGGTGACTTCTTACCCAAGGTTTGGTTGGGTTTCGTCCTTTTCCTTCAGCCGGTTTAGAATCGCGTTTTCACATTTGTTGCCGTGAGGAGAAATTTCGTTTATGGTAATGAAGTTAATAATTCGTAATCACATGCGGTCTGGATGTGCCCTTGATACTGAGAAAGTTCCTGCTAAGAAAGTAGCAGCGCATAGGTCTTACAAGGGTATTTTCAGCAGCTCATGTGAGCCTGCCATAGCATGAGTACAGACTGGACCGACATCCCTGAGCCTGCACCATTGTCATCAGTGACCGCAGCAACTGTGGTGCATGGTCCGGTGATTCCACCACAGCAGCAACTTCTCCTGTACTCACCTGATCAGTGGGAAGACTTTGTACAGGAATGGGCGCATTTCTGCTTGAAACAGCAATATATTAAAGTACAGCGGTTCACCGGTTCTGGTGATCGAGGTGTGGACATCGCCGGTTTTACCGATGCGAAAAAATTGCAAGGTGTCTGGGATAATTACCAGTGCAAGCATTATGACAATGCACTTCGACCTACGAACGTTTGGGTAGAGATTGGTAAGATCGTTTGGTACTCGTTCAAAAAAGAATACACACCGCCGAGGCGTTACTACTTCGTAGCACCGAAGGGGGTAGGCACATCTCTCGCTGCCCTTCTTTCAGATGCTTCGAAGCTTCGTGATGAGCTTAATGCGAACTGGGAGAAGTACGTCCGAAAGGAAATCACGAAGACCCAAGAAGTGGTGCTCGACGCATCGCTCCTTGCGTATGTAAATGCATTTGACTTCTCGATTTTTGACGCCAAAACATCGCTACAGCTCGTTGAGGAACATCGAGCATCGCCGGTTCATGCGGCTCGTTTTGGCGGCGGACTGAAGGCTCGCCCTGATGCTGCGAAGCCGCCCGCAGTGATTAAGACTGACGAGAGTCGCTACGTCACCCAACTACTCAATGCTTATGCTGAACATATTGGTCAGCCGGTTTCGGATCCATCGGCACTGGCATCGGCACCGAAGTTGAGGGATCATTTCCATCGCCAGCGTGAGGCGTTTTATCACGCAGAGTCACTTCGAGTGTTCGCCCGTGACTCCGTTCCTGCGGGAACATTCGAGTCGCTGCAAGACGACATTTATGACGGCGTCGTCGATACACATGACGCAACTCATCAGGACGGTTATGCACGAGTGTGTGCGGTTACCAAGGCTGCTCGTGAACTTCAGATTACGGCGAACCCCTTAATCACCTGCACGAAGCCCAAGGATCGGGACGGCATGTGTCAACAGCTTGCGAATGAGGATCGACTGCAATGGACTCAATCCTAAGGCAAGATAAGCGTCCCGCCACGTTCAACGGTCCTTTGGAGGCCGGTATTCGGGCTGTTGCTCTACTGGGTGCTGCCTTCCCCCAAACCTACGATTTGCAGCGCTTGGTTGCTCTCGACTTTCTTCTGGTTCACACCGGTGACGTCGGAGGACCTGAAAGTCTTCATCCACCTACGCCACACCGTTCCGCAGAGCTGTTGGTAAGACGCGGGTTGGTAGAGGATGCTTTGCTGCTAATGATGACGCGGGACTTGGTACAACGACAGGCGGCGCCAGATGGGTTCAAGTACAGCGCCGGGGAGAATGCTGTGATGTTCTTGGACACTCTGTCTGGCCGCTATCTACGTGCATTGAAGGAGCGTGCTTCATGGCTTGTCGCAACATTCGGACACCATTCGGACCAGGAGTTTCGTGCGGTAATGCGTCGCTTCTTCGACGATTGGGTTGAAGAATTTCAACACATTGAGCCAAGCACGGGAGGCAAGCAGTGACAAAGGAAATCAAAGGCCTCCGGCTACGCTTTCTGGGTTTTTTTGGACCCCAGAAGCTACCTGCAACTGTGAAGTTCGGGCCCGGTTTGAATGTTCTGTATGGAGCGTCGGACACCGGCAAGTCATTTATTGTCGAGACAATCGACTTCATGCTGGGCGGAAAGCCACCTTTGCGCGAGATTACCGAGCGACAGGGTTATGACCGCATTTTACTCGGCATAGAAACGCTGGCGGGGGATACGTTCACAATCAGCCGAAGCGCTGATGGCGGTAGCTTCCTTTTGTATACGGGGTTACATGAGGTGCCCCCCGGTGTCGAAGTCGAAGCCCAAGTACTGTCGGAAGTTCATAGTGACCGCAACGCTTCCAATCTCTCTTCTTTCCTGCTCGACCAATCTGGCCTCACTGGTAAGCGGGTGCGCAAAAACGCGCGGAATGAGACGAACAGTCTTAGCTTTCGAAATATCGCCAGGCTAATGATCGTCACCGAAACCGAGATCACGCAGCAGCGCTCGCCTCTTTTAGACGGCAACTACACCGCCGATACAGCCAATACGTCGACGTTCAAGTTATTGCTAACCGGTGTTGACGATTCTGCACTGGTCAGCACGGCCGCTCGTGGGCCTGAGGAGCTTTCGCGTGAAGCGCAGATACAACTCCTCGATCAGCTGCTCGATGACTATAGAGACCGGCTCAAGGAAGTTGCAAAACAGCCCGATGAGCTTGCTACTCAACTTCAGAAGATCGAAGCGTCCTTAAACCAGCATGCTCAGCAGTTAAACTCAACTGAGGTGGCGTTCCAAGAGGCTGCGAAACGGCGCCGTGAGTTGCGAAAAAAACTCGAAGAGGGGCGCGATCGTCGAAACGAAATTGAAGGCCTCATAGAACGCTTTAGCCTGTTAGATCAGCACTATGTCTCGGACATTGAACGTCTTCAGGCTATCGAGGAAGGCGGCACTCTATTCGGTGTTTTGGAGATGAACATTTGCCCGCTCTGTGGTTCAGAGCCATCACACGGTCGTAGTAATACTGCCTGTGAAGGAAATACAGAGGCGGTTGTTGAGGCTGCCAGGCAAGAGATTAACAAGATCGAAGTGTTACGTGCGGAACTGGCATTGACGATGCGGGATTTGTTGCGCGAGGGAGCGAACTTCGACCGAAGAATGCCGACTATCATGCAGGAGTTGGAGCAGCTATCCGAGTCAGTGGACGGCCTACTGTCACCGAAGCTCGCAAAGCTGCGAGCGACATATTCCGATTTTAGCGATAAGCGGGCTGAAGTACGTGAAGGGCTGGCACTTTACGCGACGGTCCAAGATATGGAGCGCAGACGGGCAAGTCTTGAAGGTGCCCAAGAGGGCGGAGACAAGGCTCAGGCAGGTAGCGGAGACGTCTCGACCGCTGCAGCCGCTGGATTCGCGAAGAGTGTTGAGGAAATTCTCACCGACTGGCATTTCCCGGAAGCGGGACAAGTCTTTTTTGACCCTAAAGCTCGTGACCTGGTGATCGCCGGGAAGCCACGCGGTGCCCGTGGAAAGGGCCTTCGCGCCATCACACATGCGGCTTTCACCTTGGGCTTGCTTTCATACTGTCGATCCAACGGGACACCACACCCAGGATTTGCCATCCTTGACTCCCCACTTCTGGCTTACCGAGAGCCAGATGGAAAAGAGGATGACTTACGAGGTACCGACCTGAAGGAACAGTTCTATGACTATCTGCTATCGCTCCCGGAGGATCAGCAGGTAATTGTCGTTGAAAATACGGATCCTCCCGATACAATTAAGACCCTAGAGCAGGTTCAGATGTTCAGCAAAAACCCACATAGCGGACGGTATGGATTGTTTCCGTATGAAGCCAATACCGCCGTTCGGCAAGATGGATAGAGAGAGCACCTGGCTTTTACACCGAAGAGACGATTACTGATGAGGGCGGCAGAAAAGCCGCCCTTTTCGCTCGCAGTCACCTCATAGTTTTTCGATCTGACGGTTGATGGGGTGTCCTGGTTTAACCATCACATCGAACCGCTCGGCTATATAGCGCCAGCCGAAGTTGAGGCAAACTCTTATGCGCAGTTGAGCAGTCAGGCTATCCCAGCCTGACTCACATGAACCGGCCTCCACGAAAGCCGGGGCGATTCAATGACATATTCCTCGCAGACCCTTTCATTTGACCACGGCAGAAGCCTACTCAGCGGCCGGCAGTACCGCTGCTAGAAGTGCGATGCCAGGACATAGACCCACAACGCCCAGGCCCCAATGATCCACACGGTCACAACGAACACGATCCCCCATGGCGTCCGCGGTTTCCGGCCGTTCGTGGCCATCCATTTGTCGGTCTCGATCCGGCATCGAGCAATGACTTCTGTTGGGATGAGTCTGACCGCCAGCCAGATCATGCCTGGGAGCAGGATCACGTCGTCCAGGTAGCCCAGCACAGGAATAAAGTCCGGAATGAGGTCGATGGGACTGAGGGCATAGGCCACGACCAGCGCGCAAAGCGCCTTGACAGCCAGGGGAGTTCCGGGGTCCTTGCAGGCGAACCACAGGGTAACGCCGTCGTGCTTGATCTTGCGTGCCCAGGTACGCAATGTGTCTGAAATTCTCACGTATGGCCTTTCGTTGATCTACAAGATTGCAAGAGTCGCGTTGCATCATGCGTCTACCGGACGCCACACCTTCCTTCGGTCGTGCGAGCGCGTACATATTGTTATGCAGCATAGGCGGGTACAACGCGGCCCTTCCTGCGATGTCCAGTCTCGCCTTGTCGAGTATCGCTCGCAAGGTACGTGGCCTGAAACAGCTTACATGGTCAGGCCAGCGCTAGCCGCACCAACGTGTCGTCCGCGACCAGCATGCTCGACGTTCTGTTCGCGCACTACGGTGGCTGCGTAGCACCGAAAACGACGCTGCTATAATCGGTCAATTCCAGCAAGTTCTTCATCTCCGTGCGCCACCTCCTCTGTATCCTGCTGATGCTGTGCCTGCCGCTGCAAAGCTTCGCGGCGCAGTGGGAGCACGTGCTGGCCGGCGAGACCACGCTGGCGCACGAGATCGCGCATGACGAACACGTCCAGCATCACCACGAGGACGATGGTTCGATCCACTACGACGACTCCGACGAATCGGCCCAGCACGTGCAGGACCACACCTGCGCCGGGCAGCCCGCCGCCTTTGCCGTGCCGCTGCAAGCGTGCACGCCGGCACAACTGGTTTCCATTGTCCATCCGGACGGGCTGGCCCTGACGCCGGACCCCTTGCTGGACTGTCCACACCGGCCTCCCGCGTCGTCCCTCGGCTGAGCTGCCGAGGGCGACCCCGCACACCGATCCGCGCGGCCTGGCCGCGCCCGTGCGCATCCCTCGGCGATGAGTTAACTCACCGTTGGAGTATCGATGCGTATCCTACGCTTCCCCGTTTATATGGCGGCTGCTGCCTGCATGCTGCCGATCCTGTCGAGCGCGCAAAGCGCGCCGACCCCGACACTGCACGCGCTGGTCGATGCCGCCTGGCAGCGCTCGCCGCTGGCGCAGACGCTGCTCGCCCGGCAGCATGAAACCGCCGCGGCGCGTGACGTTGCCGCGTCCTGGCTGGCGGAGGCGCCCAGCCTCGGCGTCTCTGAACGTTCCGACCGCTGGACCGAGCAGCGCAACCGCCGTGAAACCGAGCTGTCGCTGAGCGCGCCGGTCGTGCTGCCCGCCCAGCACGGCGCGCGGCGCCAGTTCGCCGCGCGTGCCGGCGAAGAGCTCGATGCACAACTGGCACAGGCCCGTCTTGCCGTTGCTGGCGAGGTGCGGTCCCGCTTGTGGGAGGCGGCCGGCGCGCGCGCCGTGCTGGCGGAACAGACCGACCACCTGCACCACCTGGAAGAGCTGGCCGCCGACGTCGACCGCCGCGTCAAGGCCGGCGACCTGGCGCGCAGCGACGCCTTGTTGGCGCGGCAGGAGGTGCTGGCCGCCAGTGCCGACCTGGCGCTGGCGCGCGGCCGTGCCGCCGAGACGCTGGGCCGGTTTCGCCAGCTGACCGGCGCCGCCGCCCTGCCTGACCTGCAGCCGGAACCCCTGCCGGCCGAACGCGGCGACGCGGACCATGCCCAGCTGCGGGCGGCACAGGCGGCGGAGGCGCGGGCGCGGGCCGCGGTCGAGCTGGCGTCGGCCAGCCGGCAGGCTGCGCCGACCGTCGCCTTGTCGCTGCGGCGCGAGCGCGACGGCGTGATGCCCGGCGCCGAGCGCAGCGTCGGTATCGCGCTGCAGATCCCGCTGTCCGGCACGCTGCGCAACCGCCCGGCCGAGGCATGGGCCGGTACCCAGCTGGCGACCGCCTCGGCCGAGCTGGCGCTGGCGCAGGCGAGCGTGGACACGGCGCTTGCCGTGGCCCGCGAGCAGCTGGACCATGCCCGCGCCGCCCTGGAAGCGGCCAGCGCCCGCGCCGCGCTGATGCGCGAGCACACCGCCTTGTTCGAGCAGGCCTTCCGCCTGGGCGAAAAACCGCTGACCGACCTGCTGCGCTCGCGCGCACTGGGCCATGAAGCCGAGGTGGCCGTGCGCCAGCAACGCATCGCCGTGGCCCGCGCCCATTCCCAATTGAACCAAGCCTCAGGAGTCGTGCCATGACAACCTTGCTCTCCCTGCTGCTGGCGCTGGCGACCGTGTTGCCCGCGCACGCCGCGCCCGGCGCCCACGGTCCCAACGGCGAACATCTCGACGGTCCTGCCGCGACGACCGACGTCGGCACTGTGCCGCGCATCGAAACCTTCAGCGAACTGTTCGAGCTGGTCGGTCACCTGTCCGGCGGCGAATTGTCCGTGTTGATCGACCGTTACGACACCAATGAGCCCGTGCTGGGCGGCACGCTGGAAGTCGAGTACGGCAAGCTGAAAGCGCGCGCCACTTTCCATGCCGACGTTGGCGACTATGCGATCGACGACGCACAACTCCTGCAGGCGCTGTCCAAGCCGGGCAAGCACGCCCTGCTGTTCACGTTCACCGCTGGCGGCGACAGCGACCTGCTGGAAGGCACGCTCGACGTCCCCGCCATCGCCGCGCACGAGCACGGCCATGACCAGCGCTGGTGGTGGCTTGCCGCGCTGCCGATCGTCGGCATCCCGGCCGCAATGGTGCTGCGCGCACGTCGCCCAGCGAAGCGGGAGGCGCGGGCATGAGCGCGCGCACTCGAATGATCGTCCTCGGCCTCCTCGTCATGCAGGCCGTTCACGCCTCGCCCGGCGCGCACGGCCCGAACGGCGAGCACCTGGACGGCCAGGCAACGTCCCCCGCCAGCGGCCTGTCCCGCCTGCCGGACGGCAGCGTCAACGTGCCCAAGCTGGCCCAGCGCCGTATGGTCATCCGCACCGTCAAGGCCGTGCAGGGTCACCACCCGCAAACGGTCGAACTGAACGGCCGCGTCGTCATCGACCCGAACGCGGGGGGCCGCGTGCAGGCACCGTTTGCCGGCCGCATCGCGCCGGGCCCGCAGGGCTTGCCCACGCCCGGCCAGGCCGTGCGCAAGGGACAAGTGCTGGCCCGGCTGACACCGGTCGCCAGCGCCATCGAACGTGGCAACCAGGAAGCCACCCTGGCCGACCTGCGCGCCATGCGCGTGGCGGCCGAGGGCCGCGTCAAACGCCTGCAGCTGCTGGAGGGCACCGTGCCCGCGAAGGACATCGAGGCCGCGCGTGCCGAGCTGGCCAGCATCGTCGGCCGGCTGCAGGCCGTGCGCCGCTCGGTGCAAGGGACTGAAGCGATCCTGGCGCCAGCCGATGGCGTGATCGCCAGCGCGCAGGTGCTGGCCGGCCAGATCGTCGAGGCGCGCGACGTGCTGTTCGACGTTGTCGATCCGGCCCGCGCGCTGGTCGAGGCCAGCACGCCCGACGTGGCGCTGGCCAGCCGCATCGCCACGGCCAGCCTGCCGGCGGCGCCGGAGGCCAAACTGACCTTGGTCGGCGCCGGGCGCAGCCTGCGCGACGGCGCCCTGCCCGTCACGTTCCGCGCCAGCGGCGCAACACTGCCGCTGGCGGTGGGCCAGCCGGTGTCCGTGCTGGCCCGCCTGAAGACGACCGTCCAGGGCATCGCCCTGCCGGCCGAGGCGCTGGTGCGCAATCCGGCCAACGAGACGGTGGTGTGGATCAAGTCCGGCGCCATGCGTTTCATCGCCCAGCCGGTCGAAGCGCGGCCGCTGGACGCGCACACGATCGTGGTCACGCGCGGCCTGTCGCCGGAAAACCGGGTGGTGGTGTCCGGCGCGGCGCTGATCAACCAGATCCGGTAACGCCATGTTCAACTCAATCGTACGATTCAGCCTGAACAACCGCCTGCTGGTGCTGGCCGCCGCCGCGCTGCTGATGGTGTATGGCGCGCTGATGGCGCAGCGTACGCCGATCGACGTCTTTCCCGACCTGAACAAGCCGGTCGTCACGGTGCTGACGGAGGCAGGCGGCATGGCGCCCGAAGAAGTCGAGCAACTCGTGTCGTTCCCGCTGGAGACGGGCCTGAACGGCATGCCCGGGGTGACGCGGGTACGGTCGGTGTCCGGCGTCGGCCTGTCGATCGTCTATGCGGAATTCGACTGGGGCACCGACGTGTACCGCAACCGCCAGCTGGTGGCCGAGCGGCTGGCGCTGGCGCGCGAGCAGTTGCCGACCGGCGTCAATCCGGTCATGGGGCCGGTCTCGTCGATCATGGGGGAGCTGATGTTGATCGCGCTGCCGATCGACCTGGCGAAAACGGACCCGATGAAGGCGCGCGAGTATGCCGACTTCGTGCTGCGCCCGCGCCTGTTGTCGATTCCCGGCGTGTCGCAGGCGATCCCGATCGGCGGCGAGGTGCGGCAGTTGCGCGTCGAACCGGACCCGGTGCGCATGGCGCAAGTCGGCATCACGCTGGACCAGCTGACGACCGCGCTGCGGGGCTTTGCCGCCAACAGCAGCGGCGGCTTCATCGACCTGAACAGCCGCGAGTACCTGATCCGCAACCTGGGCCGCACCACCCGGCTGGAGGATGCGCGCGGCCTGCCGGTGGCGTTCCGCAACAGCGTTCCCGTGCTGCTGGAACAGGTGGCGCAGGTGCGCTACGCGGCCGCCTTCAAGCGCGGCGACGCGGGCATGAACGGGCGCCCGGCCGTCATCGTCAGCGTGCAGAAGCAGCCCAGCGGCGACACCATGCAGCTGACGCGCCAGATCGAGACGGCATTGTCCGAGCTGCGCCAGGGCCTGCCCGCCGGCCTGGCGGCCCCCGTCGTGTTGTTCCGGCAGGCCGACTTCATCGAATCGTCGATCGGCAACGTGGTCGAGGCATTGCGCGATGGCGCCATCCTCGTCGCCGTCGTGCTGTTCGCGTTCCTGCTGAGTGCGCGCAGCACGGTCATTTCGCTGGTGGCGATCCCCCTGTCGCTGGCCGTCACGGCGCTGGCGTTTCACCTGCTGGGGCAGTCGATCAACGTGATGACCCTGGGCGGGCTGGCGATCGCGATCGGCGAGCTGGTCGACGATGCCGTCGTCGATGTCGAAAACATCCTCAGGCGGCTGCGGCAACGGCCCGAGGGCACGTCCGTGCTGGAGACGATCTGGCAAGCGTCGGTCGAGGTGCGTTCCGGCATCGTCTACGCGACGGTGATCGTGGTGCTGGTGTTCGTGCCGCTGTTCGCGCTGCCCGGCATCGAGGGCCGGCTGTTCGCGCCGCTGGGCATTGCCTACATCACGTCGATCCTGGCGTCGATGCTGGTGTCGATGACGGTCACGCCCGTGCTGTCGCTGTACCTGCTGCCACGCATGAAGCGCTTGCGGCATGGTGACAGTCCGCTGGTGCGCTGGCTCAAGCGGCATGACGAGCGCCTGTTGCACTGGTCGCTGCCGCGGGCCCGCGCCGCGCTGGCCATCGCCGTGGTGGCGGTGGTGGCCGCGGCCGCCTCGGTGCCGTTCTTCCCACGCGCGTTCCTGCCGCCGTTCAACGAAGGCTCGCTGGTGATGGGCATGACGTTCGCGCCGGGCACCGCGCTGGCCGAAGCGAACCGGATGGGCGCCCTGGCCGAAACCCTGGTCAAGCAGGTACCGGAAGTGGTCAAGGTAGGCCGCCGCACGGGGCGCGCCGAGCTGGACGAGCATGCCGAGGGCGTGCACTCGTCCGAGATCGACGTCGACTTGAAACCGTCCGAGCGCACGCGCGAGGAAGTCATGGCGGCGATCCGCGCGCAGTTGTCCGTCATTCCGGCCTCGATCGCCATCGGCCAGCCGATTTCGCACCGGCTCGATCACCTGCTGTCGGGGGTGCGGGCGCAGGTCGCCCTGAAAATCTATGGCGACGATCTCGACACCCTGCGCGGCCTGGCCGACACGTTGCGCACGCGTCTGGCAACGGTGCCGGGACTGGTCGACCTGTCCGTCGAACGGCAGGTGCTGATCCCGCAGGTCAAGGTGCGCGTGGATTACCGCAAGGCCGCGCAGGCCGGCTTGTCGGCCGGCCAGGTGCTGGCAGCGCTCGAAGCCATGTCCGAGGGGACCAAGGTGACGCAGGTGATCGACGGCGCGCGCCGCTATGACCTGGTGGTGCGCCTGGCGGATGCG
This sequence comes from [Empedobacter] haloabium, assembly GCA_008011715.2. Classification (NCBI taxonomy): domain Bacteria; kingdom Pseudomonadati; phylum Pseudomonadota; class Betaproteobacteria; order Burkholderiales; family Oxalobacteraceae; species [Empedobacter] haloabium. Next base: position 6,225,450 of record CP136508.1, on the reverse strand, counting down.
CGGCGCACGCCGCAGGATCTGGAACGGCTGATGCTGGACACGCCGGCGGGCCGGCTGCCGCTGGCGTCGCTGGCCACCGTCGAGGAAGGCGACGGTCCGAACCAGATCGGCCGCGAGAACGGCCGGCGCCGCATCGTCGTGTACGCCAATACCGACGGCTCGAGCATGTCGCGCATCATCGGCGACGTGCGCGGCGCGGTGGCGGCCACGCGGCTGCCGGGCGGCTACTTCGTCAGCATCGAAGGCCAGTTCCAGGCGCAGGAGCAGGCGCAGCGGCTGATCGCCGGGCTGTCGCTCGCATCCCTGGTGTTGGTCTTCCTGGTGCTGTACACGCGCTACCGCTCGGCCGTGCTGGCCGTCGTCATCATGGCCAACATCCCGTTCGCGCTGGTTGGCAGCGTGGTCGCGATGTGGCTGGCCGGCGTGTCGCTGTCGGTCGCCTCGATGGTCGGTTTCATCACGCTGGCCGGTATCGCCACGCGCAACGGCATCCTGAAGATCAGCCACTACATCAACCTGTGCAAGTTCGAGGGCGAGTCGTTCGGCTGGCCGATGATCGTGCGCGGCTCGCTGGAGCGGCTGACGCCCGTGCTGATGACGGCGCTGGTGGCCGCGTTCGCGCTGCTGCCGCTGCTGCTGGCGGCTGATGCGCCAGGCAAGGAACTGCTGCACCCGGTGGCGGTCGTCATTTTCGGCGGCCTGGTCAGCTCGACCTTGCTGGATTCGCTGCTGACGCCGCTGATTGTCTGGCTGGTGGGGCGCAAGCCGCTACAGGCCGTGCTGGCGCGCAGCGACGCGGAAAGTTATTGATCATGGGCCGGGCGGCGGCGCCCAAAAGCCGCCGCATCACTTCGACTGGATGGAGCAAGCAATGAAGAACTTCGCAGCAATGATGGCCCTGGGCCTGGCAATCGCCGCCGGCGCACCCGCAGGCGCGCACGAGACGGCCGCCAAGCATGGCGGTATCGTCCGCAGCGCGGGCGAGCTGTCGTTCGAGCTGGTCAACAAGGACGGCAAGACGACGATCTACGTGGCCGACCATGACCACGACGTGCCGACGGCCGGCGCCAGCGGCACGCTGACAGTGCTGAAGGGCACGCGCAAGTCGGAGATCGCACTGATCCCGGGCGCCGCCAACACGCTGGTGGCCAAGGACGACGTCAAGCTCGAAGCGGGCAACAAGGTCGTGGCCCGCGTCGCGCTGCCGAAGCAGCAGCCGGTCAGCGTGCGGTTCGCGATCAAGTGAAGATGCCGGCGGCGGGCATCCCTGCCCGCCGGCAGAGCTTACGGCAGGAGCGATCTTCTGCGATGATCATGGCAGCCGGCGCACATGGACGACGGCCATTATGTCGATCGGAAAGGAAAGTATGCACTGGACAAGAAGCCCACGTGGCAAGCTGCGGACGGCACTGGTGTTGGCACTGGCCACAATGGCGCTGCGTGCGTTCGCAACGGAGGTGCCATCGGCCAACGACAGGTTCGATCCCCGCACCTGTGCGATGCCGGTCAAGCCTGCCGCGGCACAAGCCGAGCACCGGTCCGGCGCGGTCATGCTGGCGATCCTGATCGGCGCGGATGGCACCGTGCAGAAGACGAGGATCGTCCAATCCAGCGGTCATGCCGACCTGGACGAGGCCACGCGCGCCGGCTTTGCGCGATGCACGTTCAAGCCCGGAAAGGTCGATGGCGTGCCGACCGCGGCCTGGCAGATGATCAAGTACATCTGGTCGCCGGAGGACAGTACGGAGCCGGCGCAGCCGTGACGGGGCACGGCTGATTTCTCGCGTCAGCCGCGGCCGGCGCGCTTGACGCCGTCGCGCGCATCGCTGCGCGGGTTATCGCCGCGCACCGCCCGCTCGCTGTCCTGCTGCAGGCTGCCTCCCTTGCTGTGCTGCGTGGCCTGGCTGCCGCTGCGCGCGACTTGCTGTTCGCTGCGGCCGTCGCCCACCTCGCCCGAGGTGGCGCCGGTCTCCTGGTCGCCGTAGCGATCGCGATTGGGGGCCTGCGGGTCGGCCTGGGTTTGCGGATCGTTGCGCAGGCCGCCTGTCAGGATCGTTCGTCCGTTGTTCGATTGCTGCGTCATGATGGTCTCCTTGGCTGGACACGCGTGTGCGCTCCCTGCACTCACGCTCGCCATCATGGTAGGCGCGCGGCGCCGGCCAGGATGTCAGCGCACACGCCTCGCCGCTGTAAGAACGCTGGCGCCGCGTCAGGTACGAAGAAAATTCCCATGAAAGCACAGCGGTGCCGCATACGCCAGCCGGGCGCGCGCCACCGGACCGTGCGCCAGCCGGGCGCCGTCGAACACGGCCAGCACGGTCTGGCGCTGGCGCACGTCGTAGGCGGCGCCGACCAGCCACACGCCCCGGCCCGACGCCTTGGGCACGGGCACGTGCTCTTCCACGATCCAGTCCGCGCCATAGTCGAAGCGGTCGACCTTGCCGCTCTCGACCTCGATGCGGGCGATGCCGGTCATGCCGAATTGCGCCGTGTCGGGACGCGTCGTCACGAACAGCTCGCGGTAGCGCTGGCCCACGTCGGCGGGGGCGACGCGGGGAAACTCCGTCCCGTCGAGCAGCGATTCGCTGCGTGCTACGCCCCGGGCCAGGTCGATCGTGACCAGCACCGAGCGCATTACCGCCGCCTGGGTTTGCTCGCCCCGCATCACGTTGCCCAGGGCGCGCAAGGCGCTGTCGTCGGCCGCCAGGCAGGCGTCCAGGCGGATGACGTCGCCCTCGTCCCAGCCATTGCCCAGGTGTAGCGTCATGCCAGCCGGCATCTCGACGATGCGGCGCAGCGTGAAATCGGTCCGGTCGACCACGACCACGCGCAACGGCCGCGCACCATTCCACGTGTGCGCGCCCAGGATCGTGCTGTCGCGCGTCATGCGCACATCCCACGGCGGCACCAGGAACACCATATAGCGGGCCGTGACGACGAAGTCGTGCACGATCGGCAGCTGGGGCACGTCGAGCATGCCGAATTTGCCCAGGCTGCCATCGGCGTCGATGCGCCACAGCAGCAGCTTGTTCGCGCCGTGCACGATGCCGAAGTTCCACAGCGTGCCGTCCGGCGTGATCTTCGGGTGGGCGGAAAACGGCATGGCAGCCAGGTCGTCGCGCCAGCGCTTGATGCCGCGCGTGGCCAGGCCGTCCGGGTCCAGTTCCGTTGCCGAGCCCCCTTCCCACAGCGCGTACAGCTTGCCGCCGTGCGGCACCAGGTTCGTGTTGGCCGGGTTGACGCTGTCGTTGTTGCCCACGGGACGGCGGGCGATGCGGGTATCGAAGGCCGGGTAGAGAAACCGGCCGGCGGCCGTTTCCTGCTCATATTTTTGCGTACGCACGAAGCGCGCTTCGTGGCGCACGGTCCCGCCATCGATGTGCCAGGCGTGCGCCATGCCGTCGCCATCGAACCAGTGGCGATAGCGCTCGCCGCCCAGCTCGAAGCGGGCCGGGCCGTTGCGATAAAAGGTGCCGCGCAGCTCGGCGGGCCAGCGCCCTTCGAGCGCCGCCACGCCGCCCAGCCGCTCGCTCGCACAACCGGCCAGCGGCGCCAGCCGCGGCGTGCCCGGCAGGTGCGCCCGGTAGGCATCTTTGGTCTCGTCCGCGCGTGCCAGAATGGGCAACGCCGTCAGCGTGGCGCCCGCGGCGACGCCTTGCAGGAAGTTCCGCCTGTCCATGCTCGGCCTCCGTCAGCGCAGCGTGATGGTGGCCGAGCCACCGGTGTCGGCCAGGTGCACCACCGCGTCCAGGAAGCTGGGCGGGCCGAAACTGCCGGCGGCGTCGTTGCTGAAACCGTAGGGCTCGACGGGCATGCCGATCACGTTCTTGTCGAGCTTGCCGTTGCCGTTTTCGTCCTGGAACACGCTGAGGGCATAGTCGCCCGCCGGCAGCCCGGCAATGGAAACCCGCACTTTGCCCTGCTGGGCAGTAACCGCTGCCACGCGCACCGGCTGCTTGAGAAAATCGGCGGCGCGGTCGAACACGGCCACCAGCACTTGCCCGTTGGCGTTCTTCAATCCTTCAATGCCGACGGTCATGTCGGCCGCCTGGGCCATCCCGGCGCCCGCCAGCAGTGCGCCCGCCAGCAGATTCACAAACAGATTCATCGCTGCTCTCCTCTCGTGCATCGCCCATCGCGATGACGCATCATCGGGCGGGCGGTGCCAACCGGGGGAGACATGCGACGAAACCGCTGCCGGGTGGAGCGAAACGCCGCTGCGCGGCGCAGAGCAGGCGCCGAGGAAGCGCTGGTCAGGCGTCCGGCCAGCGCGGCGGCAGGCGTTCGCCCGGCATCACATCGTAGGGCGAGGCCCAGCCCGGCAGGGCCTTGAGGCGTTCGAGCCAGGCGCCGATGTGCGGCCAGCGCCCGGCCACGTCGATGCCGCTCTCTTCCTGCGGGAAGAAATGGTAGCCGCTCAGCGAGAAGTCCGCGATGGTCGGGCTGTCGCCGACGATGTAGGCGCTGCTGGCCAGGTGCTTGTCGACGATATTGAAGGCGCCTTCGATGCGGCTCAGCAGGAACTTCAGGATGACGGGATCGGGCCGGTGCTTGCCCAGCGCTTTCATGAAGCGGTAGGTCGCGTAGTAGCTGGTGAATTTGTGGTTGTCGAACAGCAGCCAGCGCAGCACTTCCAGCTGCTCGGCCTCCGTCACGCCGCCGAAGTGGCCATGTTTTTTGGCCAGGTAGGTGAGGATGGCACCGGACTGCGTCAGCCGCAGTTCGCCATCCTCCAGGACGGGCGCCTCGCCCATTTCGTTGTGCGCGTCACGCCAGGCCGGATCGGCCGTGGCGCCGTCGAGAAAGGCCACGTGGACGGCCTCGAACGGCAGCTCGAGGGCTCGCAGCATGAACGCCACCTTGAAGGCGTTGCCGGATTGGGCGAAGCAGTGCAGACGGTACATGAACACTCCTGGCGATGGTCAGGCGGTCATGATATGACGTGGCGGCGTTTCGTGCTGGCGTCGGCTCAGGAGCCTGGACCTGTTGCAGCGGCGTTGACGGGCGGCGCCGTTGCGGCAGCGCGACACTTGTTGTCGGGTCAACAGCTGTGGCATTGCCGTCACCGCAGGGCGCGTCAGCGCGACATGCTGCCAAGGCCGATTTATCCCGGCAATAGTCAATAAAGCTCGGCAATGCGGTTACAAAAAACATACATTCGGTATCGTTCAGGCAACCAATGGTCGTGCTAATCTCGCGCTCGCCAGTCTCCACGATAGCCTGAAGTTCTTGTTTATTAACGTAAATTGAGGATGCTATGCTGAAAAAACTGATGAGCGCGGCCGTGCTTGCCGCCGCTGCCGCCACCGCCCATGCGGCACCGCAAAGCTACGAAATCACCTACCGCGGCTTCCAGGCCGTGCATGACGGTGTGTTCGAGCCGGACCGCACCTTGCACGTCACCTTTACCGTGGACGACCTCGACCACAACGGCTCATATTCGCTGGACGAACTGCTTGCGCTCGACTCGAACCGCATCGCGTACTCCGGCAGCTGCAACATCATTCATTGCGTCGACATCTTCACCTGGACGCCGGGCGCGTTGCCGACGTTTTCCGCGCGCTACATCAACAACAACGGCTTCGACTTCACCATGCAGTCCATCGTGACGGGCGAGAGCCATAAATCGTTCTACCAGAGTAGCTTCGGCTTCCGCTACGACTATACGTGGGACTGGACCCCGGCCACGACGGCCACCATCACGGCCGTGCCGGAACCGGCATCGTTCGGGATGCTGGCCGTGGGTCTCGCGGGCATGCTGGCGCTCGGGCGGCGGCGCCGGGCGCATGGCTGAACGCAGCGGGCAAGAGGCCGACGGGCGCCGCTCCGCTAGCCGAGGCTGACGGCGGGCTGCGCCACCGGGGCCTGCTCGGCCGATGCGGGAAAATAGGCGGCGGCCGTGGCCAGTGTTTCCACCAGTTGGGCAAATTGGTGATTGGCCTCCTTGATCAGCGCCGCCGTCTCCGCTTCCGGATAATTGCCTTCCTTGACCGCCGCGAGATAGCGCACCGTCACTTCGGCAAACAGCCCGGTGCTCTCGAGCGATTTGACCAGGTTGGCCACCTCCGCCTCGTCGCCTTTCCTGCCCAGCACCAGCGTCTCGACCATGCCGTTCAGGATACTGGCGACCAATGCCAGCAGGCTGGCGATCACGGTCACCAGGTCGCCGCCGACGATGGCGGAAACCGATGCGATTGCCGACCCCGCCGACGTGGCGACCAGCGCCTGGAAGCGCCGCTGCCTGACCAGTACCAGCTTCGCTTGCAGAAAGCGCGACCGCTGCGTGGAGCGCTCGTGCGCACTGGTCAGCGCGACCTTCAGGATCTCGCAGCGCGCGATCATCTCGGCCGATACGGCCGGGCGGTCGTCGACGCCGGCCGCCACGCCGAATTGCAGCAGTTCGTTGAACTGCGGTCCTTGCGCCCGCAACTGGTCGGCGGCCTGCGGGTCGTACTGCAGCAGGAAGCTGGCCACTTCGTTGATGGGAGGCGCGCCGCGATGTGTGCCCATGTCATTGTCCTTTCTTGCGCAAGGCGAGCAGCCGGAAAATCCGCGCCGTATGGCTTTCGCCGGCGACCTTGGCGAAGACGCTGGCGCCGGCATAGCCGTAGCCACCCTTTTCCTCATAGGCGACGAAGACGAAATCCGTCGAGGCCATGTTGGTCACGACATCGGCGACGCTGCTGCTGTTTGTCAGGGCCGCTTCCAGCTTGCGTGCGGCCGCCGCGGTATTGAACAGGCCCGCGATGCCCAGGCCCGCTGTTTCACGCTCGATGAACGCGGCCGTGTCGCAGCCGAGCAGCAGCAGGTCGACGTTGTGCTCGCGCGCCTTGGCGCGCAACTGCGCGATGGGAATCGAGTACAGAACTTCCTGCCTGGCGTTCGTGACCACCACGTCCTTGCCTTCGATATGGCCCATCACCACCAGGTTCTTGCCGGCCGATCTGGTCAGCGCCGTGTCCAGGCGATCGGCCCAGCGTTCGGGCAGGGTACCGATCCGGTCCGTCGCGCTGCGCAGCGCCGGCAGCGCCATGATGGTGGCGGTCGTCCCCGAATCCACGACCATCGAAAAGAAGGTGAAATCGTCGGTCTTGAACGGCCGCTCCTTCAGGCTGGCCATGATGCGCGTGCCGTGGCCGGGCGGTCGTCCCCGCACGCAGCAGCCGCTGATCACCTCCGTCAGCGCGGGTGGCGGCTTCTTCAGGTGCAGCAGCTTGAGTTCCCCCGTCGTCACCGGCTGGCCTTTGGCCGCCAGCCTGACCTTGATGTCACGTTCGACCGTGAGATGCAGGCGGCCGCTCTGGTCGAACGCCTTGCTGTCGACGAAGATCTCGGCATGATCGAGCGCTTCGCGGACGATGGCATCGGCGTTGTCCGGCGGCGTGCCCCAGAATATGATGTTGAGCAGCGCGCTTTCGATGCTGTCCACTCCCTTGTCGCGTATCTTGGTGGGATAGTCCGAGAACTCGCCAGGCTTGTCGGGATTGGCCGAACGAAAATTCGACTGCACGAACGGCACGCCCTCGTCGGACGAGATGAACAGCCTGATGCGGCGGATGTCGGTGGTATCGGGTCCCAGCAGCGTCTTGGTGCGGTCGATGACCGTCTCCATGCCATCGATGTAGGGATTGCGACACACGGTCGCCGGCGCGGCGGCGCATGCCAGCAGCATGCTCAACGCGCAGACAAGACGAACGGCAAGCGATTTGCAGGTCATGGCTTCCTCCGATGGAAGTTGGGACTGGCAGGGCGTTCAATCGACTTCGTCGCCGGTCAGCTCGACTTTGTCGTCGACGCTGTCGAGCGTGCGCTTGAAGCTGTCCAGCTCGGGCGTCAACCAGCGGTCGGTGCGCCTTGTCGCCCATTCGCCGGCCACGTCCGATGGCCCGCCGCTCGGGCCGGAAGTTTCGATGGGGAGGGGGGCCGCGGGCGGTGGCGCAGGTTCGCTTTCGGCGCGGCCACAGCCCGCGAGGGCCAACAGCGCGCCGCACGCAGGCAGCACGGCGCCTTTCGAATACCGAAGTAGTCGTTTCATCGCATCCCCCCGTTTGTGCTTGTTATCGCTTGCTCGTTTTATTCACAATAGGCCGGGTCAGGCCGGATTCCTAGCCTGGCTAACGGCTGAGTGGCTTTTTCGATAAAATCGCCGCGCCAAAAAAAAACGCGCGCCAGCGGCGCGCGTCTTGCAGCGGGAAAAACGACTTACATCTTCCACCGCAGCGACAACCCGATCACCCGATCGTAGCGGCGGATGTCGCGTGGGTTGCTGGGGATGCCGTGGTAGTCGTTGTAGGTGCGGTCGTTCAGGTTCTCCACGTCCAAGGTGATGCCCATGTTGTCGTTGATCTTGTACGAGATCGACGCGTCCACCGTCTCGATCGGATCGACGATCAGGTCGATCGGGCCGATCGGCGCGGCGATGGTGCGGTAGTTGAACGTGTCGACGAACTTGCTGCGGTAGTTGTACGCCAGACGGCCGGACCACGCTCCGCGCTCGTACAGCACGTTGATGTTGTAGGCGTTCTTCGACATGCCCTGGAACGGCACTTCCTTGCCGCCATCGACCAGGTGGCCTTTCATGTACGTGTAGTTCGCTTCCAGGCCGAATCCGCCCAACCAGCCCGGCAGGAAGTCGTAGAACTGGCGGTAGCCGATCTCCACGCCTTCCAGCTGGCCGTCGTTCAGGTTGCGCGGACGGTCCATGCGGTACTGGCGGCCGCCGATGGTTTCCAGCGCCAGCGAACGCACCACATAGTTCTCGAACTTGTGCTTGAACACGGTGGCCGTCAGGCTGCCGGTCGGCGCGAAATACCACTCCAGCGCCACGTCGGCGTTCTTGCCGGTGATCGGCTTCAGGTCCGGGTTGCCGCCGTTGCCGCCGTAGATGCCCAGGCCGTCGGGCGTCGCTCCCAGCGAGATGCCAGGATTGAAATCGCCGAAGGCCGGGCGCTGGATCGATTTGCTGGCGTTGAAGCGGCCGATCAGGTTGTCGGTCAGGAAGGCTTTCAGGGTCAGGCTGGGCAGGACGTCGGTGTCCGACGTCTTGCGATTGACGGCCACCTGCTGGTTGTCGATCAGGCTGAAGCCGTTGACGTCCAGTTTCGTCTTGACCACACGCACGCCGGCCGTGCCGTCGAACTTGACGCTGCCCGCGTCGAAGCCGAAGCGGGTCTTGCCGTAGAACGCGGTGGTGTCTTCGCTGTTGGTGTACATCGAGTATGGGTCCGGCGCGGTCTTGCCGTCGCGACCGTACATCTTGCGGACCGCATCGATATTGGCGTGCTGGTATTCATCGCAGACGACCAGCCAGCGGTTCATGCCATAGTCGCCGGCAAACGGCATCGACGGACAAACCAGTCCGGGCACCGAACTGACGGCCGGCAGGTTACCGGGATTCGGCACGAAATTCTGGCTCTCGTGCTGGTAGGCGGCCTTGCGCTGGGCGACGCGGATGCCGACGCTCGCTTCGCGGAACAGGTTTTCGTCGCCGAAATTGTAGGTGGCATCGGCCCGCCAGTCATTCGACTGGCCGCGCGACTCCTGCCAGTTGTCGATCAGGGCGCCCAGCGTGTAATTGTTCGGGTCCATCATGTTGTAGCCCGGGTAGTCGAAGCGGGCGCCGCCGTTGACATAGGTCGAGCCCACGATCGTGCGCGGGTGTGCGTTCATCTCCATGATGGGGAACTCCTGCTGCCAGTGACTGGAGACGCGCGAGAATTCGCTGGTCACGCGCAGGGCCGGCGTCACGTCCCAGCGCGCGCCGATGGCGCCCTGGTGGCTTTCGGAATCGTCGCGCGGGGCCTGGTTGGAGCTGAGCGCGAACAGGTCGCCGGTGGAGGTGGCCGTGTCGATCTGCTTCGTGCCGGGGAACAGCGTGTACTGCGTCTGGTAGGCCGGCAGCATCAAGGTGCCGATGAAGAACTGCGACTGGCGGTCGTGGTCGATGCGGGTCGACCAGCCTTCGGCGTACAGTTCCACCTCGCGCACGGGACGCCATTGCAGGGCCCAGTTGGCGGAGTAGCGTTCGCGCACGCCTTGCACGCTGGAGTGGCCCAGGTCGACGGGGCCGGTGATGCTCGGGTCGCTCGGCACCGTTTGCGACGGCGGCGAGTTCCACGTGATCTCGTCCTGGTAATGGCCCTTTTGGTACGACAAGCCCAGCAGCGCGCCGAATTCGCCGTAGCTGCCCTTCCAGCGGTTCGACAGCATGCCGGACACGTTCGGATCGTTGGTCTTGGACTTGTCGCGATTCTCCACGCGGCCCGCTACGCTGCTGGAAAAACCCTTGAAGTCGAACGGACGCGCCGTGCGCACGTCGATCACCCCGGCGGTGCCGCCTTCGACCATCTCGGCGCCCTGCGTCTTGTAGACGTCGATACGCTGCAGCATGGTCGTCGGGATGTCGGCCAGGTGCAGGTTGCGGTTGTTGGACGTGTAGATTTCGCGGCCGTTCAGCAAGGTGGTCAGGCCTGGCAGGCCGCGGATGATGACGTCGCTCGCCTCGCCGCCGGAACGGCGGATCTGCACGCCGGTGACGCGGCCCAGGATCTCGGCCACGTTCTTGTCCGGGAATTTACCGGCTTCCTCGGCCACGATGGAGTCGATCACCTCGTCGGAATTTTTCTTGATGGCCTGGGCGCTTTGCGCCGCGCGGCGCACGCCGGTGACGACCACCGCGTTCATCGGCGCGGGGGCCGCCGCTTCCTTGTCGGCCACGGCCTGGGCATCCTGCGCCCAGATGGAAGCACTGCTGAGCAGGCCTGCGCCTGCCAGGGCGGCGACCGTCAGCTTCATTTTCAATGGTCGAGTTGCGTCATGCCGCCCGATGTCGGTCGTTTTCATCCTGTCTCCGATGTTTTTTGATTGGTTTGAATGCTGGTCGTCGCGGCCAGGGCCCGACTAGTGCCCCATGGTATTGACGCGGCTATTACCATTCCAATCAAATTTTTCGGATTTTCGATATCGAAATCGATATGACAGGCTTGTGACAGGACCACGTGCCAGCGCCGCCTGCGCGGACGCGCGGCACGCAAGAAACGAACTTTATTCGACGTTCCAGGGCGTTTCGCTCACATTATTGATCAGTCAAACGTTTCCACGCGCAGTTTGGCGATTGCCAGCGCCTACCTGCTGAGCGAACGAAAAGCACGGTCGTGCCACTGTTCGGCCGGACGCCGGAACGGCGCGAGCCGGGCGATAAAGTTGTAACCGGGAAGGTTTATGTAGCAAACCCGCAACAATGCACGGCTTACCAGGCCACGCAAATTTTGCCGAAGTGGCTGCCGGCCTGCTGCAGCCGGAACGCGTCGGCCAGCCGGTCCAGCGTGAACGTGCGGTCGATCACGGGACGCAGGCCGGCCTGCGTCAGCGCGGCCACGTAGTCCTGCTGCTGGCGCCGGCTGCCAACGATCAGGCCTTGCAGCCGGGCCTGGCGCGCCATCAGCACGGAGGTCGGCACGTCGCCCTGGCGGCCCGTCAGCACACCGATCAGCGAGATATGGCCGCCCACGCGGACCGCCTCGATCGATTGCGCCAGCGTGCCCGGACCACCGACCTCGACGATGTGGTCGGCGCCCTTGCCGCCCGTCAGTTCGCGCACGTGGCGGCCCCAGTCCGGCTGCTGGCGGTAGTTGATGCAGTGATCCGCGCCCAACGCGCGGGCGCGCTCCAGCTTGTCGTTCGACGACGACGTGACGATGACGATTGCCCCCATCATCTTGGCGATCTGCAGCGCGGCGATCGAGACGCCGCCGGTGCCCAGGGTCAGCACGGTGTCGCCCGCCTTCAGGCGGCCATCCGCGATCAGCGCGCGCCAGGCCGTCAGCCCGGCCGTGGTGATCGTGGCGGCCTCGGCATGGCTCCAGCCCCGCGGTGCCAGGGTGAACGCGCTGGCTGGCCGCACGGCGAACTGGACGGCAAAGCCGTCGATGCCGTCGCCCGGCGTGCCGGCGAAGTTGCCGACGAGATCGTGCGCCGCGCCGTCGGCCCATTGCGGAAAGAAACAGGAGACGACATGGTCGCCCGGCCGGAATTCCGTCACGCCGCTGCCGACCGCCTCGACGACACCGGCGCCGTCCGACATCAGCACGCGGCCGTCGCGGGTCGGGATGGCGCCATTGGCGACCAGTAAGTCGTGGTAGTTCAGGGACGTGGCGTGCACGGCCACGCGAACCTGGCCGGGGCCGGGCTGGCCGGGGTCGGGCAAGTCGCGCAGTGCGATGCGCTCGAGGCCGCCGGGGGCGTTGACGATGGCGGCTTTCATGGCTGGCTCCGCTGGGCTGCTGGCTGCATAGGGCCTCCTCGTTGATTGGAGGGCCAGTCTATGCAAAGCGCGACGGAGCAGGCGCGCCGGTGCTTATTTCGAGATGCGCAGGATGGCCGAGGCGAGGCGCGAGAAGCACGGCGTCAGATCGGCTTCGGTCGCGGCGTAGCAGTACATGCCGACCGGCTTGTTCGGGTTGTAGCAGCGCGCCGGGCCGTCGGCGACGTTGGCCATGCATTTCAGGACGTTTTCGCCGATTTCGCCGTCCACGGTCTTTTTCAGTTCGCTGCCCATCCCTAAGGTGAAGACGTAAGTGCCTTCCTCGCGCGCTTTTTCCGCAACCGCCTCGGCAAGATTGCGAGCCGCGCGACCAACGTTCACTTGAGTCAAAGAAGAGGTAACGGACCGTGGCTTGTCGGTGACGATACGGAACTCCAGGCCGGCAGGGTCGTTAGGTTTGCTTTGCGGATTGTGTGCGTTGTACCAGTCCGGCAGGTTTTTGATTGCCCAGTAATTCTGCGATATCACTTCGCAACCACCGCCTATGGGGTTGGCGGTACTTTCATTGAGCCAATAAAGACCGGTCGGTCTAGCGTGGTCAGGTTGCCACGTTATAACGCCGGGGTACGGGCAGCCACTCGGATAATAGAACGGAAAATACGCTCCAAATCCGTTCGGCACGCCATCCGAGAAAAACACAATGACACGTAAGCTCGATCGCGCGTTGTCCGGGATTTTTTTCAGCTGATCGCGAGCGTGCCACATGCCCTCCACGGCGGAGGTGGTCCCTCCGAATGTGTACCCATCGATCTTGCTGAACATGGACATGCGATCGAAGCCTCGCGCCGATGTGTTAATGGGATTGTCGACCTCCGCGCCACTGCCGAAGTGGACTAGGCCAACCCGATCCTGCGTCACGTTGAATTTGTTAAGGAAGCTTTTGGCCGCAGCACGGACCTCCTGTCCCATTGTCCACAGCGAGCCAGAATCATCGACTACGAAAACCATATCCAGATCCCGACGAATCGTCTGCGCACTGGCCGTCGGCGTCATGTCAGTAAAGCCCAACACGCCCATCAGCGACACCTTCATCGGCGCCTCCGCCCGCACATCAATCGTCACCGTACCTCCGTTGAACTGCACATTGGTGGAGAGCAGCTTGGGATGCGACAGCAGGTAACCATCCGGAATATTCGCGGCAAAGAATTCCGCTGCCGCCGTCTGCGCGCTGCGTTCCTGGGCCGCCTTGTCGTTACCGTTAGTGACCGCGCGGGCGGCGGCCACCGCCGCCGAATCGACCGCGGCATTCAAGCGTGCCTTGACCATATAACCCAGCCCCGCATCGAGCACGAGCCCGACCACGGACAGCAACAGCAGCAGCGCAATGGCCACCATGATCGCAACGGCGCCGCGCTGGCGGTGTAGGTTGGCTCGCATCATCAGAAGATCGTCATCGAATACAGGTCGGGCCCGAGGGTGGGCAAGGCCAGCGCGCCGATCGAGAAGCCCGTCAGCAGCATGTCGTACTTGTAAAACGTTTCGACGACGTGGATCACTTCGCCGTCGTCGAGCTGGCCGCTCATGATATTGACGCCGGGCCGCGCGGTCGCATTGATGGCGCTGCAGCGGGGCCCCGTCCAGCCGCCGCACTGGTACACCCGGCTGGCGGGCGCATACTTGCTGGTGCCGTAGCCGAGGCCGCGGGCCGGATCGTCCCAGCGGTACTGGTCCAGCACCACGCTGCGCGTGCCGCTGCTCGTCTTGACGCCCATCACGCGGGTGATGATCATCATGCCGCGCTGGTTCACGTTCAGCGGCGGCGCGCTGGCCATGAGCGCATAAATGATGTCCTGGCTGTTCGTCTCCAGCTGGATATTGCCGCGGGAGACCAGGTTGGCGCCTTCACGGCTCAGGTTGACGACGATGATGTTGGCCTGCAGCGCGCGGGCGCCGTCGATCACGCCGAACAGCAGGAACAGCAGGAAAGGCAGCAGCAGGGCGAATTCGACGGCGGCAATGCCGCGCTGGCGCTTCATCATGGGAAGAACTCGTTGCGCATGGTGGCGGCGACGGCGAATTTGTACTTGCCGTCGCTGAAAAACCGCCCCAGCAGCGGCGTGGTCACCGTCCAGCTGCAGTCGAGCGTGATGACGATGATGCTGCCGGGGGCGCCGAACATGCCGTTGCTGTAGTCGCTGCTCGAGTAGGACGTGCCGTTGACGGAAATGGTCGGCTTGAGCTTGTCGTACATGCCCAGCGAGCTGTCCTTCATCTTGGCGATGACGGCCGCGTAACGCTGCTGGCTGCCCGTGTTGGGGTCGAGATTGGTCTGTCCCGTCACCGCGTAGCGGGCGCCTTCCCGCACGGCGTATTGCATCGTCAACGTTGTGAAAAACATCAGGCTCAGTTCGACCAGCGCCAGCAGTACCAGGAGGAACACGGGGGCAACGATCGCCATTTCGACGACTGTGGCGCCGGACTGACGGCGGGTAACCGAAGGTATCATCGTTAAGACAACATTAGAGCGTTTTGTACAGGACATGCAGTAAGATGTTGACATTCTACATGGCAACAAACCTTGCTGTATGCTTTTAAAACGCGCTGCAACTGCGATCTACCGCCGGTGTCGGTCTGGAACAACGATGCGTTGGTTTCAAGCCATCGTGCCGACGCGCGCGTTGCCCACGACCCCCGATGCCGAGGCCACGATGGTGTTCGGCATGCGCCTGCTGCTGGCGATTTCGGCGCTGCTGACCTTGTATGTGGCGCGCGATGGGGTGCGCCTGTTCAGTCCATGGGCCTGGCTGGTGTTCGACGTGTATGCCTTGCACAGCGTTGTCTTGCTGAGCGTGGCGCGCTCGCGCGCCGGCTTCTGGCACGGCCCCGTCATCTACTGGGTGGACGTGGGCTGGTATGGCTTGATGACGTTCGCCACAGGTGGTGCGCGCAGCCCGTTCTTCACGTTCTTCTTCTTTGCCATCCTGGCCACGTCGTTCCGGCGCGGCTTTGACGCGGGGGCGCGGATGACGCTGGGCTCGGCGGCCACGCTCGCCGCCGCGGTATTGGCGGCGCACGGCCTGGAAAACGTCCAGCTGCTGTTGTTGCGCATCACGTTCGTGCTGGCGCTGGGCTACATGATCGCGTTCTGGGGCGGGCTCGCCGTCGACCAGCGCCGCCGGCTGGCGCTGCTGCGCGACGTCAGCCGGCTGTCCAATCCACGCTTCGGCGTGCAGCACACGCTCGATTCGCTGATGGAGAAAATCCTGCTGTTCTACGGCGGCGCCACCTGCGTGCTGCTGATGCAGGACGCCAACGGGCGCTGGGTCTTGAATACGGTGCACCATCCGGCCACGGGTCGGGCGATCAGCCACAACAACGTGTCGGACGCGACCGTCCAGCCGCTGCTCGATTTCGCACCCGGGGTCACCGTGCTGTACCGCGGGGTCACGCGCGCACTGGTGCCGTACGATATCGTCAGTGCCCAGGTGGTGACGGCCGACGGCGCATGGCGCGATATCGACCCGGCCGGCTGCAGCGGCATCGCCGACTTGCTCGATACCGGCTGGTTCATCAGCGCCGCGCTGCCGCTGCGCAAGGGTGCCGGCCGCATCTTCGTCACATCGGGCGAGCGGCTGCGCCGGCCCGATGCCACTTTCCTGAACCATATCGTGCAGCAGGCCTTCCCCGTCATCGAGACGATCGACCTGTTGGACCGGCTGGCCTCCGACGCCGCCTTGCGCGAGCGCCAGAAGATCGCCCGTGACTTGCACGACAGCACAATCCAGCCGTATATCGGCCTGCGCCACGCGGTGGCCGCGATCCGCCAGCAGGCCGGCGACGACAACGTGGTCGCGGCGGACCTGGACCGGCTGCTGTCGATGTGCACGGAAGTGATCGGCGACATGCGCCAGTTTGCCAAGAGCTTCCGCAACGGCCGCCAGGAAGAACCGGAACTGCTGATCGCGCTGCGCCGCCAGGCCGCGCAGGTGCGCTCGTTCTATGACCTGGACGTGGCGGTGGCGCACGAGGGCGTGCTGACGATCAGCGACCGCATGGCGGCCGAGGTGTTCCAGATCGTCACCGAGGGCATCAGCAATATCCGCAAGCACACCCGCGCGCGCACGGCCGACGTGCGGCTGGCGCAGGACGCCGGCCTGCTGGCGATCGACGTCGCCAATCCCACCGACGGGCGCGGCGCGGCGGCATCGTTCCTGCCGCTGTCGATCGCCGAACGGGTGCAGGCGCTGGGCGGCTCGCTCGCCGTGCAACCGACCGCGCAGCAGACCCTGCTGCGCATCCGTATTCCCATCTGATTCGAAAATAGAGAGACCATGACGATCCGCATCATGCTGGTGGACGACCACAAGACCATGCTGTGGGGCCTCGAGCGCCTGATCCAGGCCGAGGCCCCGGCGCTGACCCTGGTCGGCAGCGCCAGCACGCCGGAAGAAGCCACCAGCCTGTGCGCCACCTTGAAACCGGACGTGATCCTGCTCGACCTGGATTTGAAAGGCAGCAGCTCGCTGGAAATCCTGCCGACGCTGCTGTCGAACGGCGTCACGCGCGCCGTGATCCTGTCCGCCAACCGCGACCAGGCCACCCTGACGGCCGCCGTCAAGCTGGGTGCGCGCGGTGTCGTCAGCAAGGAAGCGGCCACGGAGGACGTGCTGGCCGCGGTGCGCAAGGTGCATGGCGGCGAGCTGTGGCTGGACCAGTCGCTGATGCAGGCGCTGCTGGGCCAGATCGTCGCGCCGGTGCCGAAGGCCGACCCGGAAGCGCAGCGCATCGCGGCGCTGACGGCGCGCGAACGCGAAGTGATCGGCATGATCGTGCAGGGCAAGGGCGCGCTGAACAAGGAGCTGGCCGAACGCGCCTTCATCTCCGAGCGCACGCTGCGCAACCACCTGACGGCGATCTATCAAAAACTGAACGTGGCGAACCGTCTGGAACTGTACGTCTACGCCACCCGTCACAACCTCGGCACGTGATACAGCCGGGCCCGTGTCCCACCGCGGTGTCAGTCACCAAAACGGGACACGGGCTCTGGCGTAGGACATATGTCCCATGCCGCACGGGCACAAGGTCCCAGGCAAAAGGGGAGCTTTGACGGATGTGCAAGACGGGGCCGGTGCGTACGATGCTGTTCATGCGCTGCGCATTCCTTCATGCGGCGCGACAAGAACAGGAGCGCACGTGTACGACAAAGAAGATTTCCCGGATCAGCAGCAGTACGAACGCACGGGAAGTTCGACGATGCCGCACGTGGTGCTGAGTCTCCTGGTCGTTGTCGTCGGCTTCATCGCGGTACTGGCCGCATGGACGAGCGCATAGCCAATCGACTCACCACCCAACACAAAGGACCTCAATGAACTTCATCAAAAACTTTATCCGCGAAGAAGACGGCGTGACCGCTATCGAATATGCACTGATCGCATCCCTGATCGCGGCAGTGATCGGCGTCGCTGTGAAGGCGCTGGGCGGCGACATCAACAAAATCTTCGAAAACCTGAAGAAGGCAATCGCCGGCACCGCCCCGACCGCCTAAGGTCCCAGCGGCGCGCCCTCAACGGCGCGCCCCAATCCGGAACCGGGCCCGCCCGTTCCGGATTTTTATTTTTCCGGAGTTCCCCGTGACACTGCTCCCCCTGCTGCTGCTGTGCGTACTGCTGGCCCTCGCGGTCTGGCACGACCTGCGCGCGCGCCGCATTCCGAATGCCATCGTGTTTCCGGGCGCCGTGCTGGCGCTGGCCCTGCATGCGCTGCTGCCGGCCGGAGAGGGCCTGTTCGGCACGCCGATGGGCAGCCTGGGACTGCTGTCTTCGCTGGGCGGCTGGGCCCTCGGCCTGGCCTTCCTGATGCCCATGTACGCGTTGCGCCTGATGGGCGCCGGCGACGTCAAGCTGCTGGCCATGGTGGGTGCCTTCGTTGGCGCCGGCCAGATTCTCACCGTGGGCATCGCCACCTTGCTTGCCGGCGGCGTGCTGGCGCTGGCCGTGGCCGCCTGGCAGGGCAGCCTGCGCCGCGTATTGAACAATACCTACCAGACCATGCTGCACGCCGGCCTGACGCAGCTGAGCGACGGCATCGCGCTGCCCGCCGCAGCCAGCGGCCGCCTGCCTTATGCCGTGGCGATCGCCGGTGGCACGGGCGCCTGCGTCGCCTGGCTGCACCTGGTCGGGGAGCTGCCGCTGTGAACGACATCTTTACCGCGCCGGCCGACACCCGCGCGCCGCGTACCGTCGAGGACACGGGCTTGCCCTTCCTGTTCCTGGCCGAACTGGTGGCCAAGGTGCTGTACCAGCGCGGCCAGATGCGCCTGCCGGAACTGGCCTCGCACCTGAAACTCAATGTCAGCGTGATCGATCCGCTGATCGCCTTCCTGCGCGCCGAGAAGCTGTGCGACCTGGTGCGCCTGGGCAGCAGCGGCACCGATGCCGACATCAACTATCTGCTGACGGAATCGGGCCGCCTGCGTGCCGCCACGGCGCTGGCACGCAATGCCTACGCCGGCCCGGCGCCCGTCACGCTGGCGGCCTACACCACGCAGGTGCAGGCGCAGAGCGTGGCCAACGTGCACGTCACGCGCACGCGCATGGGCGAGGTGTTCGACGGCACCGTCGTCAACCCGCGCGTGCTGGCGCAGCTGGGCGCGGCGATGAATTCCGGCCGCGCGCTGTTTCTGCACGGCCTGGCCGGCAGCGGCAAGACGTATCTCGCCGAACGCCTGCGCGACCTGCTGTCCGGCGCCATCGCCGTGCCGTACGCCCTGATGGTGGACGGCGAAGTGATTCCGTTCTTCGACACCGTGCAGCACCAGCCGGCCGCGGAACCGGTGACGATCACGTCCGGCTTCGACCGCGGCACGGCCACCGACATGCGCTGGGTGCGTGGCGTGCGCCGTCCCGCCGCGCTGGCCGGCGGCGAGCTGACGCTGGACATGCTGGACCTGCGCTTCGACCCGCACACCCGCCTGTACCAGGCGCCGCCGCACCTGAAGTCGAACAACGGCATCTTCATCATCGACGACCTGGGGCGCCAGCGCTGCTCCCCCGAGGCGCTGATGAACCGCTGGATCGTGCCGATGGACCGCAACGTCGACTACCTGACGCTGCATACCGGTCACACCTTCCAGGTGCCGTTCGACGTGATCGTGGTGTTCTCGTCGAACTTCGTGCCGCACCGCCTGTCCGACGGGGCCTTCCTGCGCCGGCTGGGCTACAAGATCGAGGTGCCACCAGCGACCACCGACGAATACGGCGTGCTGTTCCGCCAGGCCTGCGCCCAGGCCGGCGTGCCGTTCGACGCCGACGCGTTCGCCTACCTGCTCGACTGCCACCGCCAGCGCAACGTGCCGCTGCTGGCCTGCCACCCGCGCGACCTGGTGCGCCAGCTGCGCGACCTGGCGCGCTACGAGGACCGCGCCCCAGAACTGAGCCGTCGCACGCTGGACTGGGCATGGGACAACTACTTTGCCGCCGGTAGCCAGCATGGCGGTCTTGATGTGGATCGCCGCGAACGCGGCTGGATGGAGAACGATTGATGCGTAACTCACGCTCACTGCTGATCATCGGCGTGGCCCTGTTCCTGGCGCTGGCCGCGGTGCTGGTGGCCGCCAAGTGGATGACCGAACAGGGTGCCGCGGCCGGCACCAAGGTGGCGATCGCCGCCACCGACATCGGCCAGGGCGCGCGCCTGAGCAAGGACAATGTGCAGCTGATCGACTGGCCGGCCGGCTCCCTGCCGCCGGGCGCTGTCTCCGACCTGAAACAGCTGGAGAACCGCGTTACCCGCAGCGACATCGGCCGCGGCGAACCGGTGCTGGAAGCCAAGCTGGCGCCGCCTGGCACCACCGGCGGCCTGTCCGCCGTGGTCGCGGCCGGCAAGCGCGCGATGACGGTGCGCGTCAACGACGTCGTCGGCGTGGCCGGCTTCGCCCTGCCCGGCAACTACGTCGACATCCTGGTCAACCTGCAAGCCAGCGGCGGCGACATGGCCACGCGCGAGCAGTCAATCTCGAAGATCGTGTTGGAGCGCATCCTCGTGCTGGCGGTGGCGCAGGAATCGAACCGTGACGACACCAAGCCGAAGGTGGTCAATGCCGTCACGCTGGAGCTCACGCCCGACCAGGTTGAAAAGCTGGACCTGGCACGCAGCATCGGTTCGCTGTCGCTGGTGCTGCGCAACCAGGTCGATCCGCAGCCGGCCAACACCGCCGGCGCCACGCGCGAGTCGGTCCTGGGCCTGCCGCCGGTCAAGGCCGCGCCGGCACCGGCCGCGCCGCCCATTGCCGCACCGGCTGCCCGGCCTGCCGCACCGGCAGTACGCGCCCAGGAGGGCGTAATGGTCATCCGCGGCCTTGACGCCGCACCGCAATCGTTCAATTCCAAGGCCACGCCATGACGCTGTTGACTTCAAAAACCGCCCTCGCCTGTGCGCTGGCGACCGCCTGCGCGACCGTCGTCGCCGCCCCCGCGCGCGACTGCATCGACCTCAAAGGCGGCGCCACCGGCCGGCTCGAACTGGTACGCGGCAAATCCATGCTGAAGCGTTTCTGCTCGCCCGCGTCGCAAGTGACCGTGGGCGCGCCGGAAGTGGCCAACGTGGTCGTGCCCAACGCCAGCGAGATCGTGCTGGTGGCGCGCAGCGTCGGTTCCACCAACCTGATCGTCGCCAACAAGGAAGGCCACTCGACGGTGTTCGACATCGAGGTCAAGCTCGACACGGCCGCGCTGCGCGAGCAGTTCGCCCAGCTGTTCCCGACCGAGAAGGACCTGCGCGTGGGCAGCTCCGGCAATGCCGTGGTGTTGTCCGGCATGGTCAGCGATTCCGTCGTCGCCGCCCAGCTGGTGGCGCTGGCGACGTCGTTCCAGGACAGCGCCACGGCGGCCGCGAGCGCGGGTGCCGGCACGCCACCCGCGAGCGGCGTCGGCCAGCCCGCGGCGGCGGCCGCACCGGCGCCGGCGGCGGCGGCCAAGGTAATGAACATGCTGCAGGTGGCCGCGCCCCAGCAGGTCATGCTGGAGGTAAAGATCGCCGAGATCTCGAAGTCGCTGGTGGACCAGCTGGGCGCCAGCCTGTCGCGCGTCAGCCAGGGCAGCAGCGGCACCTATGGCATCGTCTCGAGCCTGCTGTCGGGCGGCAGCGGCTCACTGGGCGTGCTGGCCAACAGCGTGGGTCGCGTCACCATCGACGGCGAGAAGCGCGATGGCCTGGTCAAGATCCTGGCCGAGCCGACGGTGATGGCCATCAGCGGGCAGGAGGCGAGCTTCCTGGCCGGCGGCAAGATCTTCATTCCGGTCGCGCAGAATTCGCTGTCCAGCGGTGGTGCCATCACGCTGGAGGAAAAGGAATACGGCGTCGCGGTGAAATTCACGCCCACCGTGCTGGCGGGCGGGCGCATCAACCTGCGCGTGGCGCCGGAGGTGTCGGAGCTGAACCGCGAAGGCATCGGCATCGCGACGACGGGCGGCACCAACGCCGCCACCGCGATCCTGCCGGCGTTCACCACGCGCCGCGCCACCACCACGGTGCAGCTGCAGGACGGCCAGAGCTTCGCCATCGGTGGCCTGATCCGCAACAACGTCACCAGCAATATCAAGCGCTTCCCGTTCCTGGGTGACGTGCCGGTGCTGGGCACGCTGTTCCGCAGCAGCGACTTCCAGAACGACCGCACGGAACTGGTCTTCATCGTCACGCCGCACCTGGCCAAGCCGCTGCAGGACAAGCCGCGCCTGCCGACCGACGATTACATCCAGCCCACGAGGGGCGTGTTCTTCATCGGCGGCAGCCATGAAGGTTTCGAGCAATCCGATCCTAAAAAGACCAAGCCATGACCCGTGTCCTCGTCCTCATCCTGCTGGCCACGCTCGGCGGCTGCGCCGCGCCCACCCGCACTGCATCCGGCGACACCGTGAAGGCCCTGATGGCCAGCCAGATCATCCCGCCCAAGCCACACGCCGCCACCGGCATGGACGGCGTGGCGGCCGTCGCCGCCCAGGCGCGTTACGAGCGCTCGTACGCGGCGCCGACGGCGCAGGCGGACAGCCCCACGTTCGGCAAGAAGTAAGGAGAACACCGTGAAAATCGCCGTCCTGTCCCGCGACGACCGCCACCTGATCGAGCTGGCGCGCACCTTGCGCAACCGCCCCGGTGCCGACGAAGTCGACATGATCGCCGGCAGCCCGTCGCGCCTGACCACCTTGGCCGACGACGCCGTGCCGGATGTGCTGGTGGTCGACCAGCCGCGCGTCGATGACGGTGAGCTGGACCAGCTCGAACGCCTCGGCCACCTGTTCCCGCGCATGGCCTTCATCGTGCTCTCGGGCGACCAGTCGCAGGAGTTCCTGCTGCGCGCCATGCGCGCCGGCGTGCGCGAGGTGCTGCCCTCCGCGCCGTCCGCCGCGGCGCTGGCGCAGGCGCTCGACCGCATCGCCGAGAAGCTGGGCAACCAGGGCGGCGCCAACGGCAAGGTGCTGGCCTTCATTTCGTGCAAGGGCGGCAGCGGCTCGACCTTCCTGGCCACCAACCTGGCCTACGCGCTGTCGGCCGGCGGCAGCAAGCGCGTCGCGCTGATCGACATGAACCTGCAGTTCGGCGACGCCTCGCTGTTCGTTTCCGACATCAAGCCGCTGGCGACCCTGTCGGACGTAGCCTCGCAGATCCACCGCCTCGACCCGTCGTTCCTGGCCTCGAGCATGGTGGCCGTCACGCCGAACTACAGCGTGCTGGCGGCACCGTCCGACCCGGCCCACGCCAGCGACGTCAAGCCCGAGCACATCGACGCCATCGTCAAGCTGGCGCGGCGCCAGTACGATTTCATCGTGCTGGACGTGGGCCGCAGCCTGGACCCGGTCAGCATCCGCGCGCTCGATCATGCGGACACGATCTATCCGGTGCTGCAGATGACGCTGCCGTACATCCGCGACGGCAAGCGCCTGTTGACGGTGTTCCGCAACCTCGACTACGGCAAGGACAAGGTCGAGCTGATCGTCAACCGCCACGACAAGAACAGCGACATCCGCCTGCGCGACCTGGAAGAGGCGTTCGACACGACGATCCTGCGCACGATGCCGAACCATTACGACGCGGCGGCGAAGTCCGTCAACCAGGGCGTGCCCGTCACGCGCCTGATGCCGGACAGCCCCTTGAGCGCCGCCCTGCAGGAGATGGCGCGCGGCCTGACGGGCGAAGCGGCGCCGCAGGAAGCGGCCAGCCTGATGACCCGCCTGTTCAAGCGCCGCGCCGCCTGACCGAACGAGACCCACGATGAACATGCCATCTGCTTCCCTGCGCGAGCGCCTGTCCAGCGGCACGCCGCGCCCGACCGCCCAGCGCGGCCCGATCGACAACCGCGCCTATCACCAGCTCAAAAGCCGCATCCACGAGGCGCTGCTGGACCGCGTCGACCTGGAGAGCATGCAGCGCCTGACGCCGGACCAGATCCGCCAGGAGCTGCGCCTCCTGGTCGAGCGGCTGCTGGAAGAAGAGATGGTCGTCATCAACGACGCCGAGCGCAAGACGCTGACGCGCGACATCCAGAACGAGATGCTGGGCTTCGGACCCCTGGAGCCGCTGCTGGAAGACCCGACCGTTTCCGACATCCTCGTCAACACGCACAAGCAGGTCTACGTCGAGCGGCGCGGCAAGCTGGAACTGACCGACGTGACGTTTACCGACGACGCCCACCTGATGAAGATCATCGACAAGATCGTCTCGCGCGTGGGCCGCCGCATCGACGAATCGAGCCCGATGGTCGATGCGCGCCTGCCGGACGGCTCGCGCGTCAACGCGATCATCCCGCCGCTGGCGATCGACGGCCCGGTGATGTCGATCCGGCGCTTTTCGGCCGATCCGCTGCGCCTGGCCGACCTGGTTTCGTATGGCAGCGTGACGGCGGACATGGCCGAGGTGCTGCAGGGCCTGGGCAAGGCCAAGGTCAACATCCTGATCTCCGGCGGCACCGGCAGCGGCAAGACGACGATGCTGAACGTGATCTCCGGCTTCATCAACCAGAGCGAGCGGATCGTCACGGTGGAAGACGCGGCCGAGCTGCAGCTGCAGCAGCCGCACGTGGTGCGCCTGGAGACCCGGCCGGAAAACATCGAAGGCAAGGGCGAGGTGACGCAGCGCGCGCTGGTGCGCAACGCGCTGCGGATGCGGCCCGACCGCATCATCCTGGGCGAGGTGCGCGGCGCCGAGGCGATGGACATGCTGGGTGCGATGAACACGGGCCACGAGGGCTCGATGGCGACGATCCACGCCAACACGCCGCGCGACGCGCTGACGCGCCTGGAGAACATGGTCACGATGGCCGCCGCCACCTTGCCGGCGCGCGCGATCCGCCAGCAGATCAGCTCCGCCGTCGGCGTCGTCGTACAGGTCTCGCGCCTGACGGACGGCAAGCGCAAGGTGCTGTCGATTTCGGAAGTGACGGGCATGGAGGGCGAGGTCATCACGATGCAGGAAATCTTCGCCTACAAGCAGACCGGCGTAGCCGACGACGGCACGGTGCTGGGCCACTTCAGCGCCAGCGGCGTGCGGCCGAAGTTTGCCGAGCGCCTGCGCACCTTCGGCATCAACTTGCCGGCGCAGATCTTCGAGCCCCGTTGAGGCAGCGATGGACACGACGTTCCTGCTGTTTATCCTGCTGATCTTCGCCGCCGTCATGCTGCTGGTATGGGGCATCTACGTCGGCTGGAGCACGCACCGCAGCCCGGAAGCGGAGCGGGTGGCGCGCCGGCTGCGTGGCGTCATCGGCGGCGAGGCCAAGGCGTCGGACGTCACCATCGTCAAGGAGCGCCGCCTCAGCGCCAACCCCGATATCGACGTGCTGCTGCGCCGCCTGCCCGGCACGCGCAAGCTTGACCGCATGCTGCTGCAGGCCGGCGCCGGCTATATGCTGGCGCGCCTGCTGGGCATCTGTGCCGGCCTGTTCGTGCTTGGACTGTTGCTGGGGGCCTGGCTGGACCTGCCCGGCCTGATGCTGCTGCTGGCCGGGATCGCAGCCGGCGGCTTGCCGCTGCTGCACCTGGCGCGCGCCAAGACGGCGCGCCTGGCCAGGTTCGAGCGCCAGCTGCCGGAAGCGCTGGACATGATGAGTCGCGCCATGCGCGCCGGCCACGCCTTTCCCACCGCGTTGAAGCTGGTGGGCGACGAGATCGACGCACCGCTGGGCGAGGAATTCAAGGCGGCGTTCGACGAGGTCAATTTCGGTGTGGCGATGGGGGACGCGCTGAACAACCTGGCGCAGCGCGTGCCCAGCATGGACCTGCAGTACTTCGTCGTCGCGGTGCTGATCCAGCGCGAGACGGGCGGCAACCTGACGGAGCTGCTGGCATCGATCAGCGCGATCGTGCGCGACCGGCATAAGCTCTTGGGCCAGGTGCGCGTGCTGTCGGCCGAGGGCCGCATGTCGGCATGGGTATTGTGCCTGCTGCCGTTCGGCGCCGGCGCCATGATGTACCTGGCCAGCCCGGAGACGATGGGCGTGCTGTTGACCGATCCCGCCGGCCGCAAGCTGCTGGGCGGCGCGGCCACGATGATGGTGCTGGGCGTGCTGGTCATCCGCAAGCTGGTGCGCCTGCGCGTATAAGGAGTGATGACCATGACCATTTCCCAGCTGTTGATCCTGGCGGCCCTGTTCATCGTGATCTTCGGTATCGCCGCGCTGGCGCTGCTGCTGTTGACGCGCGACCCCGTCAAGGGCCGCCTGACCGCATTGGACGAGCGCGAGGCGCGCAAGCCCAGTCATGGCAGCTGGCTGGCGCGCCTGGCGCAATGGGCCGAGCCGTTGGCCAAGCTGTCGGTGCCGGCCGAAGGGTGGGAAAGCTCGCCCGTGCGGCTGCGCTTCATCAATGCCGGCTGGCGCGCGCCCTCCACGCCTGGCCTGTTCCATGCCGGGAAAACGGCCCTGACGGTCGGCCTGCCGCTGCTGTTGTACGTCGTGCTGCGCCAGGACCCGTCGCGCCCGGCCAGCATGACGATCCTGTGGCTGGTGCTGGCGGCGGCCTGCGGCTACTACCTGCCGGACTTCCTGCTGAAGCGCCGCGTCGCCCTGCGCCAGCGCGAGATCTTCGAAAGCTTCCCCGATGCGCTGGACCTGATGACGGTGTGCGTGGAGGCCGGCCTGGCGATGGACGCCGCGTTGGCCCGGGTGGGCGCGGAAATCGGCCTGAAAAGCCCGGTGCTGGCCGAGGAACTGCAGCTGGTCACGCTCGAGCTGCGGGCCGGCAGCGCCAAGGACAAGGCGCTGCGCAACCTGGCACTGCGCACCGGCGTGGAAGACGTCGACGCGCTGGTGAAAATGCTGATCCAGGCCGATCGTTTCGGCACCAGCATCGGCGTGGCGCTGCGGGTGCAATCGGAGCAGCTGCGCACCCGGCGCCGCCAGATCGTGGAGGAGCAAGCCGCCAAGATCGCAACGAAGCTGCTGTTCCCGCTGATCTTCTTCATCTTCCCGGCCCTGCTGGTCGTACTGCTTGGTCCGGCCGTGCTGACGATCACGGCGGCGCTGAAGCCGTTGGCAAGCGGTCAATAACGTAGTGCGCTGACCACACGGCGGCCGGCCGCGCCGCCGTGCTTGCCATTCTGGCGGCCCAGTCTTATTCAATAATCATATAAACATCGGCAAAACGATTAGTTCTTATTTTGCAAGGCACTCTTTACTCTTGGCTGGTGAATTGTCACAACCGGAATCGCCAAGGGGACACAAGATGATGTCGTACCAAGCCACTCCACCCATGCGAATGCAGCGCTGCCGCCACTGTCGGGCAGCCATGTGATCCCGCACGGCGCGCCACAAGCGCGCCACTGCCCAACCGTCTTCCCCTGCCTTGTTCGTGCCGCCATGCGGCAGTGCCGTCCGCGCGATGGCGGGGAGCGTTGTCGCCCGCGGTTCCGTCCCAGCCAACCCTACCACCCAGGAGTTACCATGAGCATCAAGGCCATCAACGTACGCAACCAGTTCCGCGGCAAGGTCAAGGAAATCATCGACGGTCCGGTCGTCTCGGAAGTCGACATCGAGACGCCGGCCGGCATCGTCACGTCCGTGATCACCAGCCGTTCGGTGCGGGACCTGGGCCTCGCGCCCGGTGTCGAAGTCGTCGCCCTGGTCAAGGCGACCGAGGTGTCGATCGCCAAGCTGTAAAGGCCGATTCCACCGTCAACCACTCAGTGCGAGGTAGCGTGAACAAGGTCCTGACTTTTCCCGATGCGAGCGGCATGGCGCTGTCGATCCGTGCCAAGGCGCTGCTGTTCCACGATCCCCGTTCGCTGGCGCTGCTGGAACAGGTCGAGCGCATCGCGCACAGCGACGCGACCGTGCTGGTGATTGGCGAGACCGGTACCGGCAAGGAGCTGATTGCGCGCCACCTGCATGCCCAGAGCGGCCGTGGCGGGCCGTTCATCGCCGTCAATTGCGGCGCCTTCAGTGAATCGCTGATCGATGCGGAGCTGTTCGGCCATGAAACCGGTGCTTTTACCGGCGCCACCCAGGCCCGCGCCGGCTGGTTCGAGGCCGCCAACGGCGGCACGCTGTTCCTCGACGAGATCGGCGACCTGTCGCCGGCGCTGCAGGTGAAGCTGCTGCGCGTGCTGCAGGAGCGGCAGGTGGTGCGGCTCGGGTCGCGCCGTCCCATCCCGCTCGACGTGCGCCTGGTGGCGGCCACCAACGTCGACCTGCACCGGGCCATCGCGGCGGAGCGCTTCCGCGCCGACCTGTACTACCGCTTGAGCGTCGCCACCGTCCACCTGCCGCCGCTGTACCAGCGGCCCGGCGACATCCTGCCGCTGGCGCACCACTTCATCCAGTCCTACGGCGCCAGGCTGCACCAGGCCGCCGTGACGCTGACCGTCCGCGCCGAACACGCGCTGCTGGCATACGACTGGCCCGGCAATATCCGCGAGCTGGAAAACGTCATCCACTATGCCCTGATCGTGTGCCGCGACGGCCGCATCGAGGCCGACGACCTGCGCATGGGCGGGCGCGTGCCGGCGGGACGCGCTGCCGCGCCGTCGTACGATGCCGCGCCATTACCGGTCGCCGTCGCGGCCAGTCCGCTCGAGCGCCTGGAAACGCTGCTGGGCGAGCTGCTCGAGACCGGCGAGGCGGCGCTGTTCGACACGGTCGAGGAGCGACTGATTCGCACCGCGTTCGCGGCCTGCGAGCAGAACCAGGTGCAGACGGCGAAGGTGCTGGGCCTGAGCCGCAACGTGCTGCGCACGCACTTGAAACGCTTCGGCCTGATCGGCGCGGAACCCGCACCGGGCCGCGGCGAGATTCACTCGTTCCACGGCATGTCCGTCGCGCTGTAACCCTCTCTGAAAGGATTCACCATGCTAACCACCCGACTGGGCGGCACGGGCCTGACCGTGTCGCGCCTGTGCCTGGGCACGATGACGTTCGGCCTGCAGGCCGACGAAGCCACGTCGCGCGCCATCCTCGACCACGCCTTCGACGCGGGCGTCACCTTCCTCGACACGGCCGACGTGTATCCGCTCGGTGGCGATACGTCGACCGTGGGCCGCACGGAGGAAATCGTCGGCCGCTGGCTGCAAGGCCGGCGCGACAGCGTCATCGTCGCCACCAAGGCCGTCGGCAAGGTCGGTGCGCAGTCGTGGCAGCAGGGCGCCTCGCGCAAGCACTTGCTCGATGCGATCGACGCGTCGCTGCGGCGCCTGGGCACCGACTACGTCGACCTGTACCAGCTCCACTCGGACGACCCGGCCACCCCGCTGGACGAGACGCTGGAGGCGCTCGACACGATCGTGCGCTCGGGGCGGGCGCGCTACGTCGGCGTGTCGAACTTCCTGGCTTACCGGCTGGCGCGCCTGCTGGGCCGCGCCGAGGCGCGCAACCTGGTGCGGCCGGTGTCCGTGCAGCCCCGTTACAGCCTGTTGTTCCGCGAGATCGAACGGGAGCTGCTGCCGCTGGCGGCCGAGGACCGCCTGGGCGTCATTCCCTACAATCCGCTGGCCGGCGGTCTGTTGACCGGCAAGCACTCGCTGGCCGCCGGTCCGGCCCAGGGCACGCGCTTCACCCTGGGCAGTGCCGCCGACCGCTACCAGGAACGCTACTGGCACGAGCGCGAGTTCGACACGGTGCGGCAGCTGGCCGCCGCGGCGGCCGAGGCACGGATTCCCCTGACGACGGCGGCCGTTGCCTGGGTGCTGGCCAATCCGGTCGTGACATCCGCCATCATCGGTGCCAGCCGGCCCGGCCAGCTGCACGAGACGCTGCGTGCCGCTTCCCTCACGCTCGATCCGGCGCTGAAGCAGCGCTTCGACACCATCAGCGCCGAGTACCGCCGCGGCGACGCCGCCCGCTGAGCGGTGGCTGCTGCGCAGCTGCCTGCAAATCAGCAGGCGCTGCGCGGCAGCCAGCAGTTTTTGCCGCCACCACGGCGTTTTCGCCCGGTTTTGGCATGGCACGAATGCTGCAATGAAGTGATCGGTTCCGCAGGTGCCCGCCTGTACCGCCTTCACCCTCATTGGAGAACAACGTGAACGATCGCCTCAACCGCCTGAACGCCTCCCCATCCGTCGCCGTCAAGCAACGGCTCGACTACCCGGTCATCGATACCGATGTCCATACCAACGACTACACGCCCGACCTGGAGGACTACGTCGCCAACTACGGCGGCGTCAAGCTGGTGGACGCGCTGCGCAAGGCCTCGGCCACGCGCATCGGCCGCGGCGGCATCGGCAACGGCAAGACCTGGTACGAGCAGACGCCGGAAGAGCGCCAGTATTACCGCACCATTCGCGCGCCGTGGTGGGCACGCGTGACGAAGAACACATTGGACGTGGCCACGTACCACCTGCCGGAACTGCTGTACGAGCGCCAGGAAGAGCAGGGCTCGGACTATTCGATCCTGTTCCCGAACAACGTGCTGGCGCCGCTGGGGGTACGGGACAAGGACGACCGCACGGCACTGCAGCGCGCCATCAACCACTACCACGCCGACCTGTATCGCAAGTACAGCGACCGGCTGACGCCTGTCGCCGGCATCGCGCTGCACACGCCCGAGGAAGGCATCGCCGAGCTGGAATTCGCCATCAAGACGCTGGGCCTGAAGGCCATCAATATCGCCGGCAGCGTGCGCCGGCCGATCCGCGCGCTGGCCGACAAGTACCCGGCCGAGCAGCATCCCGAGCTGCAGAAATACATCTCCTACCAGGACTTCTACGGCATCGACAGCGAATACGACTACGACCCGTTCTGGGCCAAGGCGGTGGAGCTGGGCGTACCGGTGCTGACGCATTACGGCAGCCAGGGCTGGACCGGGCGCAGCTCGATCAGCAATTACATGAACAACCACATCGGCCACTTCGCCGACGGTTCCGAGGCGTTCGCAAAGGCGCTGTTCTTCGGCGGCGTGACGAGGCGCTTTCCGCAGCTGCGCGTGGGCCTGCTGGAGGGCGGCGCCGACTGGGGCGCGCGCGTGTTCACGCACTTGGTCGACCGCTGGGAGAAGCGCAGCCTGGAAGGCTTGAAGAACTACGACCCGGCCGCCACCGACCGCGCGCTGTTGAGCGACCTGTTCGCGCGCTATGGCGCCGAGCTGACCAAGGGCCGCTCGATCGCCGGCGAAGACCTGATCCGTGACACGCTGGGGGCGCACTACACGGCCGACGCGCGCCAGCCGCAGGGCAGCGAGCTCGATGACTTCGCCGCCGCCGGCATCGAGAAGGCAGAAGACATCAAGGCGCGCTGGGTCGACAGCTTCTTCTTCGGGTCCGAATCGGACGACCGCACGATCGCCACCGCCTTCAACGACAAGGCCAATCCGTTGGGCACCAAGATCAACGCGATCTACTCGTCCGACGTGGGCCACTGGGACGTGCCCGACCTGACCGACGCGCTGGCCGAAGCCTACGGCCTGGTCGAGCAGGGCATCCTCAGCGAAGCGGACTTCAAGGCTTATGTCTTCACCAATCCGTACAAGCTGTACACGGAAGCGAATCCCGACTTCTTCAAGGGCACGGCGGTGGAAGCCAAGCTGGCGGCCACCGCCCGCTGATCACCGCCGGGCTCGTGTCAACTTTGGGGTCAGGCACGAAAGTTGACACGAGCTCGACATTGCATCGGCCGAGTTCGTGTCAGTTTTTGTGCCTGACCCCGATGTTGACACGGGCTCTGCAATTACTTTATCGGAGATATCCATGGCTCACCGCAAGCTGCGTCTCGGCGCGTTCATCATGGCCACCGGCCACCACATCGCTGCCTGGCGCCACCCCGGTTCGCAGGTCGATTCCGGCGTCAATATCGACCATTACATTTCGGTCGCGCAGCTGGCCGAGCGCGGCAAGTTCGACCAGGTGTTCGTTGCCGACAGCCCCGGCGTATGGGAACAGGGCAGCAAGGAGTCGTTCGGCCGCCAGGGCCGCATCTCGCACTTCGAGCCCGTCACCTTGTGGTCCGCGCTGGCGGTCGTGACCAAACACATCGGTTTTGTCGCCACCGCCTCCACCACGTACGAAGACCCGTATCTGCTGGCGCGCAAGTTCGCCTCGCTCGACCATATCAGCAAGGGCCGCGCCGCGTGGAACGTCGTCACGACGGGGAACGACAGCGTGTACGGCAACTTCGGCCTCGACAAACACCCCGACCCGGAGGTGCGCTACGAGAAGGCGCACGAGTTCCTCGATGTCGTCAAGGGCCTGTGGGACAGCTTCGAGGACGATGCCTTCCTGCGCGATCCGGACAGTGGCGTCTACTTCGATCCGGACAAGCTGCACGCCCTGAACCACCACGGCAAGTACCACAAGGTGGCGGGACCGTTGAACCTGGAGCGCTCGCCCCAGGGCCATCCGGTGATCGTGCAGGCCGGATCGTCCGAACCGGGCCGCGAACTGGCCGCGGCGACGGCCGAAGCGATCTTCACCGCCTGGACCAGCCTGGAGGAGGCCCAGGCGTTCTACCGCGACGTCAAGGGCCGCTTGGCGAAGTACGGCCGCCGTCCCGAGCAGCTGCTGATCCTGCCCGGCATCTCCCCTGTCATCGGTCGCACGCAGGAGGAGGCGGAAGCGAAATGGGCCGAGCTGCAGAAGCTGATCCACCCGTCCGTTGGCCTGGCCACCATCGAACGCTTCTGGCCGGGCGAGGACCTGTCGCAGTGGGACCTGGACGCGCCACCGCCCTACTACCCGACGCCGGAAGCGGGTCGCAACAGCCGCCACCACGTCGTCATCGAGCTGGCCCGGCGTGAGAAGTTCACCGTGCGCCAGCTGTACGAATACCTGGCCGGCGCGCGCGGCCACTGGGTCGTCGTCGGCACGCCGCAGAAGATCGCCGACGAGATGCAGCAATGGTTCGAGAACGGCGCGGCGGACGGCTTCAATGTGATGCCGCCGGTGCTGCCGGAGTCGCTGGAGGACTTCGTCGACCTGGTGATTCCGGAGCTGCAGCGGCGCGGCCTGTTCCGCACCGAGTACGAAGGCACTACCCTGCGCGAGAACCTGGGCCTGGACAAGCCGCAGAACCGCTACGCCGTCAAGGCGGCCAAGGCGGCATAAGGCATCGGAGCGCTGCTGGCTTTGCAGCAGATCGCGGCGCCAGCTGTTGCGGCGGTGCTGGCGCCGCGACAGCCGCGTGCCCGAAAACGGCCAAACCGCAGGGAAAACGGGTGGCATGGAACGTGCGTAATGAAAGGTACAGCATCCCATCGGCCCATTACACCAGGAGCACTTGTTTGAAGTATCCATCCAAGCACACCGGCAGCGCGGCCCTGGCCGCGGGCCTCTTGAGCATCGCCGGCGCGGCGCACGCGGCCGGGCAAAGCAACGCGGAGCTGCAGCGCCAGATCGAGGAATTAAAAGTTGTGGTCAGCGCGCTGCAGGCCCAGGTCAAGGCAACGCAGGCGCCGGCGGCATCGCCTGTCGGCGCCACCGAGGAAAAAGTGGAGATCGCCACCAAGGGCGATATCGACGGCCTGCGCACCGACCTGGAAAACTACAAATACGAACAGCGCCGCAACCGCGAGACCAAGACCGCGCTGACGACGCGCGGCACGACCATCGGCGGCAGCGCGCAGGTGCGCGCCACCGCGCAGGAGCAGGCCACGCGCACTGGCAGCACGGCCAGCGCGGCCGACCGCCACGGCAGCTTCGACATCCCGCAGGCCACGCTGAACTTCGCCGGCAGCCTGTATCGCGATTATTCGGAAGGCCGCAACCTCGACTACCGGCTGGCGTTCGCCTATGCGCGCAACAGCCCGGCCACGGACGGCAGCCAGCTCAATGCAACCGATGCCTACATCCGCTACAGCCCCCTGCCCACGCTGACCGGCCTGGAAGACCCGCGCCTGACGCTGACCTTCGGCCAGCAGCAGATCCCGTTCGGCCTGGAAGCCCAGATCGGCGAGGAACTGCGCCCG
Source organism: [Empedobacter] haloabium (assembly GCA_008011715.2). Lineage (NCBI taxonomy): Bacteria > Pseudomonadati > Pseudomonadota > Betaproteobacteria > Burkholderiales > Oxalobacteraceae > [Empedobacter] haloabium. The sequence goes on along the minus strand of CP136508.1, from coordinate 6,191,814 downwards.
GTGATCAACAGCGCGCAGTTCCTGGGCGGCCTCGGTGTCGGCAACCGCCAGATTGGCCTGATCGTGCGCGGCGACTTCGATCCCTACGTCGACTACGGCTTCAACTACCGGGCGCCGCTGATCGAATACGCGTTTGGTGTCGTCAACGGCAGTGGCCCGAACAAGACGGACGACAACAACAGCAAGGACTACCTGGCGCGCGTGGCGTTCACGCTGCCGGTCGACTATTTCAGCCTGCTGCGCGAGCTGAAGGTGGGCGTCTCCGCCTACCAGGGCAAGAAGAACGTGACGGCCGGGACGGCCGGCGCCGTCGTCGGTCAGGTCAAGCGCGACCGCTACGGCTTCGACATCTACTACAACCATGCGCCCTTCGGCATCACGTACGAGTATGCGGAAGGACGCGACGGCGTGGCGAACAACGGCCCGGAGGTGAAATCGCGCGGCCAGTACGTGACCGCTTTCTACACCTGGGGCGAACAGTGGATCGCCAGCTCGCGCGCCCAGGCCAAGTACGACGATTACTGGCCCAAGTCCTACCAGCTGTTCGCCCGCTACGACGTGTTCGATCCGAACCGCGCTCTGCCGAACGACCGCAGCAAGATCGCCACGGCCGGCTTCAACCTGTTCTTTGCCGAGACGACGAAGTTCCAGATCAACCTGAATCACTACCAGTACGACAACCCGGCCCAGCCCAGCGCCAACGAATTGCTGGCGCAGTTCCAGTTCGGCTTCTGACCCTTGGACATCATGATGACACTACCCCGCTTCCGCTCCCTCTCCGCCCTGCTGGCCGCCGCGGCCATGGTATTTGCCGTGCCGGCCGCCGTCGCGCAAGAAAAACCCAAGGTGATCCGCATTTCCTACTCCAGCGCCGGCACCGGCGGCCGGCCCATCGTGGGCGGCTCTGTCATCGCCACCGCGCACCAGCAGGGCGTGCTGGAAAAGGAGTTCGCCAAGGACGGCATCAAGATCCAGTGGACCTTCAACCCGGGCGCCGGCCCCGCCACCAACGAGCAGCTGGCCAACGGCCTGGCCGACTTCGCCCACCATGGCGACCTGCCGATCATCATCGGCAGGTCGACGGGGTTGCGCACCAGGATCCTGTTCCCGTACACGCGCTTCGGCGCCGCCTACATCACGGGACCGGTCGATTCGCCGGCGCGCACGCTGGAAGACCTGAAAGGCAAGCGCCTGGCCGTCTTCAAGGGCACCGCCAGCCAGCTGGCGCTGGGCCGCATCCTGAAGAAGCACGGGCTGACGGAGCGCGATTTCAAGACCGTCAGCATGGACGGCGACACGCTGCGCGCCGCCATCGCGACCAAGGACGTCGACGGCGGCTTCATCGCCCCGTTCGACCTGGAGGCACGCGGCGTGGGCAAGCTGATTTACTCCACCGGTCCCGATCCGGAGCTGACGTCGCAGGGGGTCTTCTGGGTCTCGGAGGAGTTCGAGCGCAAGTACCCGGACATCGTGCAGCGCGTCGTCACGACCCTGATCAAGGTGGCGGCGTGGAGCTCGGATGAGAAGAACCGCGAGGCGCAGTACAAGCTTTGGTCGAACTCCGGTACCAGCTACTACGAATACCAGAAGACCTTTGTCGACGTGCCGCTGAAGTGGCGCCTGTCGCCGCTGCTGGACGAGTACTTCGTCGAGAACCTGAAGAAATCGATCCAGCAGGCCAGGGAGTTCAAGCTGATCCGCCGGGACGTGGATATCAACGGCTGGCTGGCACCGCAATACCTGAACACGGCGCTGAAGGAGCTCAAGCTGGAGGGCTATTGGCCCGAGTTCAACGCGGCCGGCAAGCCGAAACTGGCGCAACAATGAACACCGTCTCGTCCTCTGCGCCGTATGTCACTGAAGTGGCGCTGGCCGCGCCGGCACCGCGCTGGCGCACGGCCATCGCGCGGCTGGCGACCGGGTCGGTCAACCTGGCCGCGGGCCTGATCCTGCCGCTGCTGTTGCTGGCGCTGTGGCAGTACGCCGTCGAGCGGCGCTGGCTGGCCGAGCAGATCCTGCCACCGCCGGCCCTCGTGTGGCAGTCGCTGCGCGAGCTGTGGGACAGCGGCGACCTGAGCGCCAATCTCGCCATCAGCTTGCAGCGGCTGGGCTGGAGCCTGCTCATCGGCGGCGGCGCCGGGTTTGTCCTGGGCGTGGTCATGGGCGTGTCGCGCACCGTGCAGGCGTATGTCTATCCCACCTTCCAGCTGGTGGCGCAGTTCCCCGTGATCGGCTGGGTGCCGTTATTGATCATTTTTGCCGGCATCGGCGAGGCGCTGAAAGTGGCCGCGATCGCGATCGCCGTCGTGGTGCCGGTGGCCGTCAACACTTTCGATGCCATTCGCAGCATTCCGCGCAGTCTGCTGGAAGTGGGCGCCGTGTACCGCTTCACGTTCGGGCAGACGGTGCGCCGGCTGGTGCTGCCGGCCGCGTCGAGCGGGATCTTCAGCGGCCTGCGCCAGGGGGTCATGCAGGCCTGGCTGACGCTGGTCTTCGTCGAGCTGCTGGCGTCCAGCGAGGGGATCGGCTACTTGATGGTGTGGGGCCGGCAGCTGTTGCAGCTCGATATCGTCGTGGTCGGCATGCTGGTGATCGGCGCGGTCGGCGTCGCGCTGGACCGCCTGCTGGCATGGAGCGAGGCGCGCCTGCACGGCTGGCAGCGCCGCGCCTACTGAGGAGGACGAGATGACATCGAACGCAGATTGGCGCGCGGTCGTGCTGCCGCTGGCCGCGCTGGCGCTGTGGTATGCGCTGACGGCGCTGGACCTGGTGAATACGAAACTGATCGTGCCGCCCGGCGCCGTGCTGGATGCGGCCTGGCAGGTGGTCAGCGGCGGCCAGTTGCTGGCCGGGCTGCGTGCCAGCCTGATTCGGGACCTGAGCGGCTTTGCTGCCGGCAGCGCGGCCGGCATCCTGTTTGGCCTGCTGCTGGGCGTGTCGCGCTGGGCCGAACGCATCGTCGGCCCCACGTTCCACACGCTCAAGCAGATTTCGCTGTTCGCCTGGCTGCCGCTGCTGTCGACGTGGCTGGGCACCGGCGAGGCGGCCAAGATCCTGTTCATCGCGCTGTCGGCGTTCTATCCGGTCGCGTTGAACACGTTCGAGGGCGTGCGCGGCGTCACGCGCGCACAGCTGGAAGTGGCCCGCGTGCTGGGGTTCAACCGCCTCCAGCTGGCGGGCCGGCTGATCCTGCCGGCGGCGTCTGCGCGGATCGCCACCGGCCTGCACCTGGCGCTGCTGTACGCCTGGCTGGCGACGATCGGCGCCGAATACCTGCTGGGCTCTTCGGCACAGGGCGTCGGCAGCGTCGTCATCCGCGGCAAGGCCACCTTCCACGTCGAGCTGATCGTCGTCGGCATGCTGCTGATCGGCGCCGTCGGCCTCCTGCTGAACCGCCTGGCCGCGGCCATCGAGGGCCGCGTGCTGCACTGGCGTGGCCCCGGCCACTGAAAGGGATGCGATGACCGCACGAATCGAGACCTCGACCTTGCCGGCGTTCGCCGTGCCCCGGCTGCCGTCGATCGGTGATGCGGCGTTGACGCGCCTGGCGCTGTCCTGGCCCCTGCCGCTGGCGGTGCTGCTGCTGTGGCACCTCGCCGCCACCTTCGAATGGCTGCCGCCGCAAATCCTGCCGCCGCCTGCGGTGGTCGCGACAACGTTCGTCGACCTGCTGCGCACCGGCGAGCTGCCCGACAACCTGTGGGTCAGCCTGGGCCGCGTGCTGGCCGGTTTCGCCGCCGGCGGCGCCGCCGGGCTGGCGCTGGGCGTGGCGATGGGATTGTCGCCCACCGTGCGCGACTACCTGTACCCCAGCTTTCGCGCCATCGCCCAGGTGCCGTCGCTCGGCTGGCTGCCGTTGTTGATGCTGCTGGTGGGGTTGGGCGAGGCGCTGAAGATCACCCTGATCGCCAAGGCCGCCTTCGTGCCGGTGGCGTTGAACACCTACCAGGGCCTGCGCGGCGTGTCGACCCGCTTTATCGAGGTGGCGCGGGTGTACCGCTTCACGCGCTGGCAGCTGTTGGCCAAGGTGGTGTTCCCGGCCGCGTTCCCGCAGGTATGGAACGGCGTGCGCTATGGCCTGACCCATGCCTGGTTGGCGCTGGTGGCGGTGGAGCTGCTGGCGTCGTCCGAGGGCCTTGGCTTCATGATCGTCTACGGCCGCCAGTTGTACCAGCTCGACGTCGTGCTGGCGGCAGTCGTGGTGGTCGGCACGGTCGGCTACCTGCTCGACCGCCTGCTGACGGTGGTCGAACAGCGGCTGCTGCGCTGGCGTCGCGACGCCTTCTGAAAGGATTTCATCATGACTTTGCATGACACTTCCCGCCGCCGGTTGCGCGGCACGGCGCTGCCCGTGCTGTTGCTGGCCGGCTGGTGGACCGCGTTCCAGTTCGGCTGGAGCGATTCGACCCTGCTGGTCGCACCAAGCCAGGTCTGGGACACGGCCGCGCGGCTGTCCGGCGACGGCACCTTGTGGCGTGCGCTGGGCGCCTCGCTGGCACGCGATCTGGCCGGTTTCATCCTGGGCAGCCTGGCCGGCTTCGGCGTCGGCATCGCGCTGGGATTGTCGCGGCTGCTGGAAAACCTGGTCGGTCCGACGCTGCACACGGTCAAGCAGGTCTCGCTGCTGGCATGGATTCCGCTGATTTCGGTCTGGTTCGGCCTGGGCGACCTGGCCAAGGTGGTGTTCCTAGCGCTGGCCGCGTTCTTTCCCGTCGTGCTGAACACCTTCGAGGGCATCCGCGGTGTGCCGCGCGAGCTGGTCGAGGTGGCCCGCGTGTTCGCGCTGACACCGCTGCAGCTGCTGCGCCGGGTCGTGCTGCCGGCCGCGCTGCCGTCGATCTTCAACGGCATTCATCTGGCGTTGATCTATGCGTGGCTGGCGACCCTGGGCGCGGAATACCTGCTGACCTCGGGAATCGGCATCGGCAACTTGCTGACGGACGGGCGCGAGCACCTGTGGATGGACCAGGTACTGCTGGGCATCGTCGTGGTCGGCCTGGTCGGTTTCACGCTGAACTGGCTGGCCGGGGTCGTCGAAGCGCGGCTGCTGCGCTGGCGCGGCACGTCCACCGGACAGTATTGATCAATCATCGTTTTGGAGCGAAGCATGGCACATGCAGGCACGCTGGAAATCAGCAATCTGAGCAAGCAGTACCGCGTCAAGGGACAGGCGTTGCCCGTCCTGGAAAACATCTCGCTGTCGATACGGCCCGGTGAATTCGTCAGCATCGTCGGCGCCAGCGGGTGCGGCAAGTCGACCTTGCTGCGCCTCGTGATCGGGCTGGAAAACGAGTACCAGGGCGAGATCCTGCTGGATGGCCGCCGCGTCGTCGGCACCAGCCTGGAACGGGGCATCGTGTTCCAGGAACACCGCCTGTTCCCATGGCTGACGGTGGAGCAGAACGTCAGCCTGGGCCTGCTGAACGCGACCTTGCCGGAGGCCGAGAAACGCCGGTCGGTGCAGGAGCACATCGAACTGGTCGGCCTGAAGGGCTTCGAGACGGCGTATCCCTACCAGCTCTCGGGCGGCATGTCGCAGCGCGTGGCCATCGCCCGCGCGCTGGTCAACCGGCCGGAAGTACTGCTGCTGGACGAGCCGTTCGGCGCGCTCGACGCACTGACGCGCGCCCACCTGCAGCAGGAGCTGCAACGCATCTGGGAGCAGGAGGGCATCACGGCGATCCTCGTCACGCACGACGTCGACGAAGCGGTCTACCTGGGTGACCGCATCGTCGTCATGGAACCGCGCCCGGGCCGCATCAAGCGCATCGTCGACGTGCCGCTACCGCACCCGCGCGACCGGGGCAGCTACGCCTACGCCGCCATCAAGGACGACGTGCTGGCCGAGTTCTCCGACAAGCCGCGCCTCAGCCTGGTCACACCCGAGCCACCGCGCAGCGCCGCCGACTGGCAATTTTCCTGGTAACCCTTCATTGAAAGCCGCACATGTCCGATCCGTTTGAACTGCTGAAGGCCCGCTATGGCGCGGGCCAGCCGCTGCCCGCCGTGGCGGCCGACCGTGTCAATCCCGTGCTGGAAACCTTGTTCGCGCACCGCTCCGTGCGCGACTACCGCCCCGATGCGCTGCCGCCGGACACTCTGGACCTGCTGGTCGCAGCCGCGCAATCGGCGCCCAGTTCGTCGAACCTGCAAGTGTGGAGCGTGGTGGCAATCGAGGATGCGGCGCGCCGGGCACGTTTCGCGGAACTGGTGGGCAACCAGAAGCAGGTGCGCACGGCGCCGCTGTTCCTGGCCTGGCTGGTGGACCTGTCGCGGCTGCGCCGCATCGCTGCCGAGCGTGGCCGCGAACTGGCCGGTATCGACTACCTGGACACGTTCCTGATGGGCGTCATCGATGCGGCGCTGGCGGCGCAGAACGTCGTCAACGCGGCCGAGTCGCTGGGCTTGGGCACCGTCTACATCGGCGCGTTGCGCAACGCGCCGGAGGCGGTGGCGGCGGAGCTGGGCATCGCGCCCGGCGACGGCGTGTATGCCGTGTTCGGCCTGTGCGTGGGTTATCCCGACGCGGCCAAGCCGGCATCCGTAAAACCGCGGCTGCCGCAAACTTCGGTGCTGTACCGCGAGCGCTATGCGCCGGCGCCGGTGCAGGACGAGGTGGGCGGCTATGACGTTGCAATGCAGGCGTTCTACGCCTCGCAGGGGCTGCCGCCCAACCTGTGGAGCGAGCATTCGGTGGCGCGCTTGCGCACCCCGGAAGACCTGAAAGGCCGGCACCGGCTGAGGGAGGCGCTGGCGGCGCTCGGCTTCGCGCTGCGCTGATGAGTGGCGCCACTTCCGCGCTGGCCGAACCGCTGCCGCCGCATTACCTGACCGGCTTCATGCTGCTGGGCGTGCTGGCAGGAACCTCGAACGGCGTCGCCAAGGTCGTGCTGCCGCTGTATGCGGCCACGCTGCATGCGACGCCGTGGCAGATCGGGTTGGTGGGCGGGCTGCAATTCGTCGGCATGCTGCTGTTGTCGCTGCCGCTGGGCGCCCTGATCGACCGCATCGGCAGCCGGCCCCTGTTCCGTCTGGGCTGCCTGGGTGCCGTGCTGCTGTTCCTGGCCGGCTTCAGTTACGCGGCCACGCCGTGGCAGCTGATCGGCTGCGTGCTGCTGTTCGGCGTCGTCAACCCGTTTCGCATGGTGACCACGCAGACGGAATTCCTGCATCTGCTGCCGCGCATCGGCGCAAGCCGCGCGGGCTGGCAGCGCGCGTCGCAAAGCTGCGGCATGTTTTTTGTGGGTCCTCTGCTGGGCGCCTGGCTGGTGGGCGTGGCCGGCTACGCGCACACGTTCCGCAGCGTGGCCGCCGGCCTGTTCGTCACGCTGTTGATCGGCCAGCGCGTGCTGTCGACGGCCCCGCCGGGCCAGGGCGCCGAGGGCCTGGGCCTGCTGGCGCACCTGCGCGACCAGCTGCGCGTGGTCATCAGCCGGGCCGACCTGCGCCGCACGATGCAGGTCGAATTCCTCGGCCAGGTCGCGATGTCGTACTTCACCGTGTTCGTCATCCTGGTGGCAATGCGCCGTTTCGGCATGTCGACGCAGCAGGCGGCCGGCCTCGTCACCTTGCAGGGCGCCGCGTTCGTGCTGACGTTGCTGGCCGCCGGCGGCGTCATCGCCGGCTGGCGCGAGGCGGTGCGCTACCGCGTGGCGCTGGTGTTGCTGCTGGCGGCGGAGCTGCTGCTGGCCAACCCGTTCGGCCCCGCCGCGCTGTGGACCGGCGCGCTGCTGCTGGGCTTGGGCCTGGGACTGCAGCATCTCACCAGCGTGGCGCGCTTCGCCCGCCTGGCGCAGGAGCTGGGGCGGGGCCGCACGGGCGGCATGTTCTCGCTGGCAGGGCCGAGCGGGGGGCTGGTCGGCGCCGTGGCGGGCGGGCTGCTGAACCAGCACTTCGGCATGCTGGCTGGTTTTCACGTGCTGGCGCTGGTGTTCCTCGTGCAGCTGGGCTGGCAGTGGCCGCGCGGGCGGGCTGCCCGCTAGCTGCGCGGCAGGCAGCACGGTCTGCTGCAAACGCAGCAGCCGGCGCGCGGCGGACGGGAATTTCGCTGGCACGGAAGCTGCAACGTCTCCCTCACATCATCAGCGAGGACTTCATGAAGCACACCAGACGCCTTTTCCTTACCTTGACCCTGGCCCTGTTCACCGGCACGGTGCTGGCTGCGGCGCCGACCGTGATCCGCGTCGGCATCGCCCAGCCGGCTTACGGCAGCCCGCCCACGATCGGCGGCTCCACCATCGCCATCGCCCATGCGACGGGCGCGATCGACCAGGAATTCAAGCGCGACCACATCAAGGTCGAGTGGTACTTCTTCAAGGGTGCCGGTCCGGCCGTCAACGAGGCGCTGAGCAACCGCCAGCTGGACTTCGCGTTCCAGGGCGACCTGCCGTCCATCATCGGCAAGGCGGCGGGACTGAAGACACGACTGATCCTGGCCACGGGCACGCGCGGCAACCTGTACCTGGCTGCACCGCCGGACTCGCCGATCCGCTCCGTGGCCGACCTGCGCGGCAAGCGTGTCGCCATCTTCAAGGGCACCAACGCGCAGCTGCCGATCGACCGCCTGCTGGCCGCGCACGGGCTGTCGGAAAAGGACCTGAAGGTCGTCAACCTCGACACGGCCACCGCGCAGGCCGCGCTGGTGACGAAGGACATCGACGCCGTATTCGGCAGCTACGAGCTGCTGAAACTGCGCGACAAGGGCGCCGCCAGGATCGTCTACACCAGCAAGGGCGATTCGCCCGTGTTCACGCGCCAGGGCCATATGCTGGTCACGGACGATTTCGCCACGCGCTATCCCGAGCAGACCCGCCGCTTCGTCACGGCGCTCGTCAGAGTTGCGCACTGGAGTTCGGACGAGGCCCATCGCGACGAGGTGTTCCGGTTGTGGACGCGCCCCGGCACCGTCAAGTTCGAGCACTGGCGCGAGGACTACGCCGGCCAGCCACTGCGCGTGCGCCTGAGCCCCTTGTTCGACCCGTTCCTGACGGACCGCTACCGCGACGCGGTGGAACACGCCTACCAGTTCCGCCTGATCCGCAGCAAATTCAACGTCGACACGTGGATCGACCGCAGCTTCCTGCAGGCCAGCCTGAAGGAACTGCAGCTGGAGGGCTATTGGCCGGTCAACCCGGCCGCCAACGTGCGGCTGGCAGCCGGCGGCACATCACGCAGCCGCTGAGGGCCCAGCCCGTGTCCCACCGCGGGGTCAGTCACCGGAACGGGACACGAGCGCGGCCGTAGCAGGGCGTCAGGCCACGTCGCCGATCAATTCCAGCAGGTCGGTGACGCCGATGTCGATGCCGGCCTGCGTCAGCAAGGTGCTGGCCTGGCCGCGGTGGTGGGTCTGGTGGTTGAAGAAGTGCAGCAGCAAGGTGCCGAAATGCTTGCGGAACTCGGTGCCGCGGGCGTTGCGGTAGACCAGCGTGGCGTCCAGGTGCTCGGGACGCAGTTCGGCCGCCAGCGCCGTGATGATGCCGTCCAGCCGGGTGCGGTGTGCCAGCAGCGTCGGCAGGTTGTCGCCGTAGCGCTGGCGCAGGTCGGTCGGCACCGCGGCGCCCCGCAGCGGCGCCAGCGCCGCCAGGTTGGCCGGATGCAGCGCGAAGCGCGTCAGCCAGATCGTGTCCCCCGCAATTAGGTGGTTCATCGTGCCCAGCAGCGAGCCGAAGAACGCGCCACGGTCGGCGTCCAGTTCGGATGCCGGCAAGCGCGCGGCGGCGTCGTACAGCTTGCGGTTCATGTTGGCGTTGTAGGTTGCCAGCAGAACGATGTCCTGGGTGGTGGGCATGGGTCCTCCCGTCAGCTTGGCAGCCGCGCCACCGATGCCCGCAGCGTGACGGTGACCGGAAAGTCGCGCGCCACCGGCCGCCCCAGGTCATAGCACAGGTTCAGCAGCGCATTGATGCCGTTCAGGGTCATCTGCCGCCACGGCATGCGCACCGACGACAGGCGCGGTGCCGAAAATTCCGCACTGGGCGTGTCGTCGTAGCCCAGCACCGACAGGTCCTGCGGCACCCTGATGCCGGCCTCCTGGAAGTACGACAGCGCGCCCACGGCCATTTCGTCGTTGGCGCAGAACAGCGCGCTGCACGGGCGGCCATCGGCGACCAGCGCGCGGGCGCAGTCCCAGCCACCGGCCGGCGAGAAGTCGCTCCAGCGCAGCCAGAGGCCGGCCGGGTCGATATCGTGGGCCGCCAGTTCGGCCTTGAAGCCTTCGATGCGGGCCACGTTGTCCGGCAGCGCCTGCGGCCCGGCGATGACGGCGATTTGCCGGTGGCCGTGTTCCAGCAAGGTGCGCGCGGCCAGGCGACCGCCCAGCTCGTGGTCGACGGTAAAGCATTGCTCGGGGATCGACGCGAACGAATGGTTCAATGCGACCAGGCGCGCGACGCGCGAGCCCAGCGCCGCGATATCGTCCTCGCCCAGCGCGCTGGTCATGACGATCAGGCCGTCGCAGCCCCGTTCGACCAGGAACTCGATGCCCTCGATGGCCTGGCGGCGGTCGTCGCCCAGACCGACGCCGAACGCCACCACCATGTGCAGCCCGGCCGCGCGCAATTGCGTGTCGATGATCTGCAGGATCGGCGTATAAAAGGTGCCGGACAGCGCGGGAATGTACACGCCGACCATCTTGCTCGAGCCGGACAGCAGCGCCCGCGCCGCATGCGAGGGGCGGAAGTCCAATGCCTCGATGGCCTTTTGTACCTTCTCCAGCGTGGCAGGCGACACGGGGCCGCTGCCGTTGATGGCCCGCGACGCGGTGCCGAGTCCCACGCCCGCCAGGCGGGCCACGTCCTTGATGGTTGCCATGTGTGCTCTCGTCGTTTCCAGGCCTGAGCATAACGGCCGCCGCGCCGCAGGGCCAGACACGGCGGCCAACGTTGGGTGCGGCACGCACAGAACTGTTGTTTGTTTGTCTAAAACGCGTAAAGCGTGGTTGCGTCGTCAAAATGGAAACGTTACCATTGGCCACATTGACGGGGAAAATCGATGACTTCAGCCGGCCGACTGCTTTCGATCCTGGTGGCGTCCACGCTGGCGCTGCCGGCACTCGCGGCACCGCCGTCCGGCTGGCGCCTGGTGTGGGCCGACGAATTCGACGTCGACGGCGTGCCCGACCCGGCGCGCTGGGACTACGACACGGAACGCAACCGCACCGGCTGGCATAACAACGAGCTGCAGTACTACGCGCGGGCACGGCTCGAGAACAGCCGCGTAACGGGCGGGCGCCTGGTCATCACCGCGCGCCGCGAGGCCCTGGCGAGTCAGGCCGACTACGGCGGCCAGCGCTACACATCGGCGCGGCTGCTTACGCGCGGCAAGGCCAGCTGGACGTATGGTTATGTCGAGGTGCGCGCCAAGCTGCCCTGCGGCCGGGGCAGCTGGCCGGCGATCTGGATGCTGGGGACGAAAGGCCAATGGCCGGTCGACGGCGAGATCGACATCATGGAACACGTGGGTCACCGGCCCGGCGAAATCCTCGGCAGCGTCTACACGGGCGCCAGCAACTGGCCGATGGGGACGGGCAAGACCGATCGCACCGCCGTGCCCGATGCCTGCGGCGCGTTCCACGACTATCACCTGACGTGGACACGTGAACGCATCCGCATCGGTGTCGATGGCCGCGATTACGCCGAGCGCGTCAATTCGGGCAACGGCGACTACGCGCAATGGCCGTTCGACAGCCCCCAGTATCTGTTGTTGAACCTCGCGGTGGGTGGCGACCTGGGCGGCGACGTTGTCGATGCCAGCCTGCCCTGGCGGTTCGAAATCGATTACGTCCGGGTCTATCAACCCTGATTGCGGCAACACCAGTATTCCATTGACATTATTTAGCAGGCTACCTAAGATTTGACGGCAGGAAATGGAAACGTTTCCATAAAGAGGCGGGAGGCAAGGCAAGCACAACGGGTACGTGTCACGGCGATTCGACAAGAACACAGCGATAAGAACACAGGAGACGAAATGCATCATCCCAAGGCAAAACAAAAATTGATCGCGCTGGCCGTGGCCAGCGCCTGTGCCTGGCCGGCGCTGGCGCAGCAGGCCAGCGAACCCGCCGCCGTCACGACCAGCGGCGCGTCCGGCGAGGCGCCGCTGCAGGCCGTGGTCGTCACGGGCCTGCGCGCCAGCATGCAGTCCTCGCTCAACCTGAAGCGCAATGCGGACGGCGTGGTGGACGGTATCGTGGCCGAGGACATCGGCAAGTTCCCGGACACGAACCTGGCCGAATCGCTGCAGCGCATCTCCGGCGTGTCGATCGACCGCTCCATCGGCGAAGGCTCCAAGGTCACCGTGCGCGGCGTCGGGCCCGACTTCAACATGGTGCTGCTGAACGGCCGCCAGATGCCGACGTCGAACCTGGGCGACCTGAATGGCCGCGCGTTCGACTTCGCCAACCTGGCCTCCGAAGCCATCGCGCAGATCCAGGTCTATAAAACCAGCCGTGCCGACACGCCCACGGGCGGCATCGGCGCCACCTTGAACGTGATGACGGCGCGCCCGCTCGACCGCCCCGGCTTCCAGGCCAGCGTGGGCGTCAAGGGCGTGTACGACAAGTCGTCGACCAACCTGCCGGGCGACGTCAAGTCCGGCGACAAGGTGACGCCGGAAATCTCGGGCATCTACAGCAACACGTGGGCCGACAATATGTTCGGCATCGCGGTCAGCGCCAGCTACCAGGAACGCAACCTGGGCTACAACACGGCGTCCGTCTCCAGCGGCTGGAAGGGCCCGTTCCGTGGCGACGAGAACAACTGGGGCACGATCCCGCAGCCTGGCACGCCCGGCTCGGAGCGCATCACCAACCGCCCCGGCCCGACCGACGTCTACTCGGTGCCGCAGAACCTGAACTACGCCTTCTCCGGGGTGCAGCGCCAGCGCACCAACGGCCAGCTGACGTTCCAGTTCGCGCCGCGCAAGGACCTCACCACCACGCTCGATTACACCTACTCGGAAAACAAGATCCACACGCGTCGGCAGGACCTGTCGGCCTGGTTCAATTTTGGCCCGTCCGCCAGCAGCTGGACCAACGGTCCCGCGGCCGGCCCGCTGGTGTACACGGAAATCATCAGCCCCGCCAACAGCGATATCGCGATGGGCGGCGCCGACTTTGCGACGAAGAGCGAAAACAAGTCGCTGGGCTTCAACGCCGCGTGGAAGGTCAACAGCAACCTGAAGCTGGAGCTGGACGCGCACCGCTCCACCGCCGAATCGATGGCCGACAGCCCGTGGGGTTCGGACAATGTGCTGGGCACATCGTCCTTCAGCCGCGGCAACACGACGGCGGACTTCAGCCAGGACTTCCCGGTGCTGTCGATAGAGGGTGCGGACTTCACCCGCGCGCCGCAGCAGGTGACGGGATCGGCCTTCCGCAACGGCTACATGAAGGGCGAGATCTCGCAGGCGCAGTTCAAGGGCCGCCTGAAGCTGCTGGAGGCATCGGAACTGAATTTCGGGCTGTCCGCGACCAAGGTCGACAACCGCTCCGCCTTCTCGACGATGCAGCGCGACACCTGGGGTGGCGCCACCAGCCCGGCCGACTACCCGAGCAGCGTGTGGCACGCCGAAACGGTGCGCCAGTATTTCGACAAGATCGATGGCAGCGGCAATCCGAACCTGTTCAACAACTTCTACACCTTTAACTTCGGCGAAGTGCGCGACCTGGCGATCAAGGCGTCCGGCCGGCCGGACCTGTACTCCGTCAAGGATCGCTGGGACACCGACCAGCGCACGCAAGAAAAGTCGAAGAGCCTGTACCTGCAGTTCAATACCGACTGGGATACCAGGCTGCCGCTGCGCACTGCGCTGGGGCTGCGCTACGAGAAGACCGAGGTCGTCTCGACCGCGCTGGTGCCGACGCCGGTGTCGATCAGCTGGGTGTCACAGAACGAGCTGCCAGTGCAGTTCGGCGCGCCCAGTTTCACGACGCTCTCCGGCAAGTACCACAACCTGCTGCCCAGCCTCGACTCGGACCTGGAACTGCGTCAGGACATGAAGCTGCGCCTGTCGTATGGCCACACGATCGGCCGGCCGCGCTACGACCAGATCGCCGGCGGCGTCGTGCTGGACAACCTGTCGCGCCTCGATGGCGGTACGGGATCGCAAGGCAACCCGGCGCTGAAGCCGGTCAAGTCGAAGAACCTGGACCTGTCGTACGAGTGGTACTACGGCAAGCAGAACTTCTTCGCGCTGGGCTTCTTCAAGAAGAACCTGGAGAACTACGCGGGCCAGTCGAAGCTGGACGTGACGCTGGCCGACCTGCACACGCCGGTGGGCGGCGCGTTCTGGAACGAAGCCCTGGCCAATGGCTGCGGCAACGCCGACACCACGTGCATCCGCAACTACATCCTGCGCAATCATGCTGGCGCGAACGGCGTGACGCGCGGCGCGGACGACCCCTCCGGCAACGCCACGGGCACGATCGTCGGCCAGCCGAACGACCCGGCGGCGAGGTTCCGCATCACGACGTTCTCGAACCAGAAGAAGGCCGACCTGAAAGGCCTCGAGGTGAACGTGCAGCACATGTTCGGGGACAGCGGCTTCGGCATCTCGGCCAACTACACCTACGTCGATTCGGGACTGGGCTACAACAACGCCGGCATCGGCGAGCAGTTCGCGCTGGTCGGCCTGTCCGACTCGGCCAACGTGATCGGGATCTTCGAGAACGCGCAGTGGACGGTGCGCGCGGCCTACAACTGGCGCGACAAGTTCCTGGCCTCGACGTTCGATGCGGCCGGGCCGAACCCCCAGTACACGGAAAGCTATGGCCAGTTCGACCTGAGCGTCGGCTATGCCGTCACGCCGAAGCTGTCGCTGCAGTTCGAGGGCATCAACCTGACCAACGAGACGACGCGCCAGCATGGCCGGACCAAGAGCATGCTGGTGAACGCGACGCAGACGGGACCGCGCTATATGGTGGGGATGCGCTACAAGTTCTGACCCGAGGGACAGAAACCCAAGGGGACAGGCCGCGCGGCGTACCGACCTGTCCCCGGCGTATATTTTCCTCGTCCATGAATTAGTTTTTCGGTTAAACTTTTCGATAACTCCACGTCAGGGAACTGCGCATGGCCCATCCGATCCGGCACATCGTCATCGTTGGCGGCGGCTCCGCCGGCTGGCTGACAGCCGGCGTCATCGCCGCCGACCACCGCGGCCACGCGCCGGACGGCTTGCGGGTGACGTTGATCGAGTCGCCCGACGTCGCGCCGATCGGCGTGGGAGAAGGCACGTGGCCGACGATGCGCGACACGCTGGCGCGCATCGGTGTCTCCGAGACGGCATTTTTCCGCGAGTGCGATGCGGCGTTCAAGCAGGGCTCGCGCTTCGACGGCTGGCGTGGCAGCGAGCACGCGGATTACTACTTCCACCCGTTCGTGCTGCCGCAAGGCTATGGCGAGACGGACCTGATCGGACCCTGGCAGCGCGAATTCTCCCACGTCCCGTTCGCGGACCTGGTCAGCTTCCAGCCGCACTTGTGCGTGCAGGGGCGCGCGCCGAAGCAGGCGACCACGCCGGAGTTCGCGGCCGTCGCGAACTACGGCTACCACCTCGATGCCGGCAAATTCGGCGTCTTCCTGCGCAAGCACTGCCTGGAACGCCTGGGCGTCCACTACGTGCCGGATCACGTCACCGGCATCGCGTCGGACGAGAGTGGCGACATCGCCGCCTTGCAGACGCGTGCGCACGGCGCGCTGGCGGGCGACCTGTTCATCGACTGCACGGGCATGCAGTCGCTGCTGCTGGGGCAGCACTACGGCATCGGCCTGGTGGACCAGCGCCACGTGCTGTTCAACGACAGCGCACTGGCCGTGCAAGTGCCCTACCTGAACGAAGACAGCCCGATCGCCTCGCAAACCACGTCCACCGCGCAGCGCGCCGGCTGGATCTGGGATATCGGCCTGCCGACCCGGCGTGGTATCGGTCACGTCTACTCCAGCGCGCACACGAGCGACGACGAGGCGGCAGCGGACCTGTGCGCCTACCTCGGGACCGACGCGACCCCGCGCAAGCTGACGTTCCAGCCGGGCTACCGGCGCACGTTCTGGCACCGCAACTGCGTGGCGATCGGCCTCTCCGCCGGCTTTATCGAGCCGCTGGAAGCGTCCGCGCTGGCGCTGGTGGAGTTGTCCGCGGCCCTGGTCAGCGACGACCTGCCCGCGACACGGGCGACGATGGATGCCGTCGCGCGCCGCTTCAATGACGCCTTTACCTATCGCTGGGAAAGGGTCATCGAATTCCTCAAGCTGCACTACGTGCTGAGCCGCCGGCCCGGCGCCTATTGGGACGACCACCGCGACGAGCGCTCGATACCGGTGCGGTTGCAGGAATTGCTGGCGCTGTGGCGCCACCGGCCGCCGTCGCGGCTGGATTTCCACCGCATCGAGGAAGTGTTCCCGTCCGCCAGTTGGCAATACGTGCTGTACGGGATGGGCTTCACGCCGGAACCGGGCGGCACGCGCCGCACCGACCCCACCGTCGCGGCGCAGTACTACCGTGAAGCGGCGGACCTGACGCGCCGGATGTTGGGCGCCCTGCCGTCCAACCGCGCGCTGATCGACCATATCCGCCGCCACGGCCTGCAAAAAATCTAAAACACACGAGACACCATGCCCAATCCCGTACTGCTCAATAACGTCCAGCACAAGGACCTGCACATCGCCACCGAGCGCCGCGCCGCGCTGGGCGACAACGTGATGTTCGCCACCACGTTCCCGGCCGAGTTCCGCACGCTGCAGGCCTACTACCCGATCGTGTTCCGCAAGAGCGACGACGGCACGTCGTTCGAACCGGTCGCGCTGTTCGGCTTCCAGCAAGGCGAGAACCTGTTCCTGGGTGAAGACGGTTGGGATGCGCCGGAGGTGCCGCTGATGATCGAGCGGCAGCCCTTCCTGATCGGGCGCCAGGGCGAAGAGCTGATGGTGCACGTGGACCTCGACCATCCGCGCGTGGGCCGCACGGGCGAAGCGGTGTTCCTGCCGCACGGCGGCGTCACCGAATACCTGGAGCGCATCAATTCCGTGCTGCTGACGATCCACCAGGGCATGCAAAGCCTGCCGGCGTTCGTCGAAGCGCTGCTGCGGCACGAGCTGCTGGAGGGTTTTACGTTCGACATCGAACTCGAGGACGGCTCGCAGAACCGCCTGGCCGGCTTCTACACGATCCACGAGGAACGCCTGGCCGCGCTGGACGGCGCCGCGCTGGCCCGCCTGCACCAGGCCGGCCACCTGCAAGCGGTGTACATGGCGATCGCCTCGCTGTCGCAGTTCCGTGCCCTGATCGGCCGCAAGAACCGCGCCCATGCTGCCGGTCGCTGAACTGCATGGCGTCCGCCCGGGCGAGCTGACGCCGCGCATCCTGGAGTCGACGCAGCCGCTGGTGCTGCGCGGCCTGGTGGCCGACTGGCCGCTGGTGCGGGCAGCGCGCGCGTCGCAGCAGGCCGCGTCCAGCTACCTGCGCCGCTTCTACCAGGGCATGAACGTCGTCGCGATGCTGGGCCGACCCGAGATCGACGGGCGCTTTTTCTACAACGACGACCTGTCCGGCTTTAATTTTTTCCCCGCCAACGTGAGGCTCGATGGCGTGCTGGCGGAATTGGAAGAGCACCGCGACGACGAGCACCCGCCTGCCATCTACGTGGGCTCGACCACGATCGACAGCTGCCTGCCGGGGTTCCGGTCCG
This sequence comes from [Empedobacter] haloabium, assembly GCA_008011715.2. Classification (NCBI taxonomy): domain Bacteria; kingdom Pseudomonadati; phylum Pseudomonadota; class Betaproteobacteria; order Burkholderiales; family Oxalobacteraceae; species [Empedobacter] haloabium. The sequence goes on along the minus strand of CP136508.1, from coordinate 6,174,131 downwards.
AAAACGACGTCGACCTGCAGGGCCGCGATGCGCTGGCCAGCATCTGGATCGGCAACCGCACCCGCATCGCCGCCCACTACGATCTGCCGGACAACCTGGCCTGCGTGGCGGCCGGACGCCGCCGCTTTACCTTGTTCCCGCCCGAGCAGTTGGAGAACCTGTATATCGGCCCGCTCGATTTCACGCCGGCCGGCCAGGCCATCAGCCTGGTCGACTTCCGCCAGCCCGATTTCGAGCGTTTCCCGCGATTCGCCGACGCGCTGCCGCACGGCCAGGTGGCGGAACTGGAACCGGGCGACGCGCTGTTCATTCCCAGCATGTGGTGGCACCACGTCGAGGCGCTGGAACGCTTCAATGTGCTGGTCAACTACTGGTGGCGGCAGTCGCCCGGCTACATGGACACGCCGACCAGCGCGCTGATGCACGCCATCATGACGGTACGCGACCTGCCGCCCGCCCAGCGCGCCGCGTGGCGCCAGTTATTCGACCATTACGTGTTCGACGCGGACGAACATACCGCGGCGCATATCCCGCCGGCGGCCCGGCGCGTGCTGGGGCCACTGGACGCGGATGCCACGCGGGCGCTGCGCGCCCAATTACTCAAGCGGATGAACCGCTGATATAAAAAAGCAGAGGAGACTATCGTGGAACAGACCAGAGCGCAGCGCCCGATCCGCAAGGTCGTCATCGCCGGCGGCGGCACGGCCGGCTGGATGGTGGCGGCGGGATTGTCGAAATCGCTGGGCAAGCTGCTCGACATCAAGCTGATCGAATCCGACGAGATCGGCACCGTTGGCGTGGGCGAGGCGACGATTCCCACCCTGATGAACTTCCACCACCTGCTCGAAATCGACGAGCGCGAATTCATGGCCGAGACGATGGCCACGTTCAAGCTTGGCATCAGCTTCGAGAACTGGCGCAACGTGGGCGAGGATTACATCCACTCGTTCGGCACGACGGGAACGGACCACTGGACGGCCGGCTTCCAGCACTTCTGGCACAAGGGCCGCGAGCGCGGCCTGGCCGGCGACTACGGCGACTACTGCCTGGAGCTGAAGGCATCGCTGCACAACCGCTTTGCCCACCTGCCGAAAAACGGCATGAACTACGCCTACCACATGGACGCGGGCCGCTACGCCAAATTCCTGCGGCGCTTTTCGGAGCGCTACGGCGTACAGCGCGTGGAAGGCAAGATCGCCGAAGTGCGCAAGGACCTGATCTGCGGCGACATCCGCGCGCTGCGGCTCGACTCCGGCGTGGAGCTGGAAGGCGACCTGTTCATCGACTGCACGGGCTTTCGCGCCCTCCTGATCGGCGAGACGATGGGCGTCGGCTACGAGGACTGGTCGCACTGGCTGTTCAACGACAGCGCGGCGGCGCTGCAAACGAAATCGGTGGGCGACGCGATCCCGCTGACGCGCTCGATCGCGCGCGAGTCGGGCTGGCAGTGGCGCATTCCGCTGCAGCACCGCGTCGGCAACGGCATCGTCTATTCGAGCCGCTACACGGACGACGACACGGCCATCCGCACCTTGCAGGCCAACGTCGAAGGCGAACCCCTGATGACGCCGCGGATCATCCGCTTCAAGCCGGGCCAGCGCCAGCAGACCTGGAAGGGCAACTGCGTCGCCATCGGCCTGGCCAGCGGCTTTTTGGAGCCGATCGAGTCGACCAGCATCCATTTGATCCAGCGCGGCATCATCCGCCTGATGCAGATGTTCCCCACCGACGGCATCAGCCAGGCCGACGTCGACGAATACAACAAGCAGGCGGAAACGGAAATCCACCACATTCGCGACTTCATCATCCTGCACTATCACGTGACGAACCGGCGCGACACGCCATATTGGCGCGACGCCGCCAGCATGCCGGTCCCCGCCTCGCTGCGCCACCGCATCGACCTGTTCCGCGAGACCGGCCGCGTGTTCCGCATTCCCAACGAGCTGTTCGCCGAGAACAGCTGGATCCAGGTGATGCTGGGCCAGGGCATCCATCCGCGCCAGCACCATCAAACGGCGGACCTGATGGGGGACGACGAGCTGGCCCACTTCCTCGGCTCGATGGCGACGTCGATCGAGCGCACGGTGGCGCAACTGCCGTCGCACCAGCAGTACGTGCAGCAGTACTGCGCCGGTACCGGCTGGTGAGTCTCAGGCCGCTGCGCGGAACTGCTTGCGGTACTGCGACGGCGAGGTCTGGAACGCGGCGCGGAAATGCTGGCGCAGCGACAGCGCCGAGCCGAAGCCGGCCGCTTGCGCCACCAGTTCGACCGGCGTGTCCCCGCTTTCCAGCAGCAGCTGGGCCTGGGCCAGCCGCTGGCCCAGCAGCCATTGCTTGAACGACGTGCCCGTGCTCTGGCGGAAGTGACGCGTGAAATTGCGCCGGCTCATGGCGGCCCGCTCGGCCAGTGCGTCGATGCTGTGCTCCTGCGCCAGGTGCGCCAGCACCCACTCCAGCACCTGCGCGAAGCGTCCGCCCTGTCCTGCCGCCGGCACCGGGCGCTCGATGAACTGGGCCTGGCCGCCGGCGCGGTGCGGCGCCACCAGCAGGCGGCGCGCCACCCGGTTCGCCACCTCGGCGCCGGCCAGCTGGCGCAGCAGGTGCAGCGAGCAATCCAGCCCAGCGGCGACGCCGGCGGAGGTGAGCACGCCGCCCCCGTCGACGTACAGCACGTCCGCATCGACGCGCACGCGCGGATGGCGCCGCGCCAGTTCGGCCGCGCTGGCCCAGTGCGTGGTGGCGCCGCGGCCGTCCAGCAGTCCCGCCTCGGCCAGCACGAAGGCGCCCAGGCACAGGCCGACGATGCGGGCGCCACGGCCGTGCGCGGCCCGCAGCGCGTCCAGCAGCGCCGGTGGCGCCGGGCGATAGTCGTCGTGCCAGGACGGCACCACGACGATGGCGGCATCGGCCAGTGCTCGTAAATCGCTTTCGACCGCGATGGCGAAGCCGGCCGAGGTGCGCAGGGAACCGGTGCTGGCTGCGCACACGGTCACGTCGAACGACGCCAGGCCGGCGTCAGCGCTGCCGAATACCAGGCACGGCACCGACAGGTGGAAGGGTGTGATGCCGTCGAACGCGACGACGGCGATGCGGATAATGTCCATGGCCCGATTATAGCGATGACTGGCCTTCGGGCCACTGTCGGCGCCGCGGCCACGGAGCCACAATGACGTCACTGCCACCCATCAAGGAGATCACGATGTCCACCGCCCCGCGCCGCGCCCTGCTCGTCATCGACGTGCAGAACGAATATTTCACCGGCAACCTGCCGATCGAATACCCGCCTGTCACGACCTCGCTGCCGAATATCGTGCAGGCGATGCGCACCGCCCATGCGGCCGGCATCCCGGTCGTCGTCGTGCAGCACGGCGGCCCCGCCACCTCGCCCGTATTCGCGCAAGGTTCTCCCGGCTGGCAGCTGCGCGAGGAAATCGCCGCGCTGCCGCGCGACCACCTGGTCCACAAGACCAAGGCCAGCGTGTTTGCCGGCACCGACCTGGCGCAGTGGCTGGAGCAGCACGCGATCGACACGCTGACGATCGTCGGCTACATGACGCACAACTGCGATGCCGCCACCGTGTACGAAGCGTCGCACCGGGGCCTGAAGGTCGAAGTGCTGGCCGATGCCACCGGCGCGCTGCCGTACGCGAACGACGGCGGCCGCGCCAGCGCCGAGGAGATCCATCGTGTGTTTTGCACGGTGTTTCACTCGAACTTCGCCGCCGTGTGCAGCACCGGCCAGTGGGAGGCGGCGGCTGCGGGCGGCGTGGCGCTGGCGCCCGATAACGTCTACCTGTCGAACCGGCGCGCGCGGAGCTGAAAAAATGTCAGGCTCGTGACAATCGGTGAGCTTTGCGCCCTCCCTCTTACGGTATAAACAGGCTTTTGGGGATCGAGCGTGCGCACTTATCTCACCGTTGCCGTGGCACTACTGCTGCTTGCGATTGGCAGCGCGCCCGCGCAGCAGGCCTACAAATTGAAGGACGACGCGCCCACAGGTAGCCACCTGCGGCGCGACGCCGCCACCGGCTTCCTGCCGTTCGAGAAAACCTATGCCGAACTGACCGAGGCGGAAAAAGCACGTCTGCGCGCGCACTATGAGCGCATGGGGCCGGACGACGAGCCGCCCTACCCGAAGCACGGCCTGAAACGGCTGTTCCGCACCGTCGGGCAGCTGCAGGGCCGCACGCACCTGGAGGGTAAATTCGACGCCGGCGTCATCGTCGGCCCGGACGGCAAGGCCATCGAGGTGCGCATCTACGAATCGGCCACGCCGGAGATGACGCAGCTGCTCAGCAACCTGCTGGTGGTGGAGCAGTACAAGCCGGCCCTGTGCCATGGCCAGCCCTGCACGCAGGAATTCCCGTTCCGGATCGCGCTGAAGTACCAGCGCTGAAGGCTTGACAGCCGGCGCCACCCCGGGTCACAGTATTGCATCCCCTGTGACCCGGAGACGCCGCATGAAAAACAGCCTGCTGTTCACATTGATGCTGGCCAGCGCCAGCGCCAGTGCCTTTGCCGCCCCCGTGACGTACGACATCGATCCGACCCACACCTTCCCCAGCTTCGAGGCCGACCACATGGGCATCTCGGTCTGGCGCGGCAAGATCAACAAGAACAGCGGCAAGGTCGTGCTGGACCGCGAAGCGGGCAGCGGCCACGTCGATATCGACATCGATCTGGCCAGCATCGACTTCGGCAACGATGCCCTCAACGAATGGGCACGCGGCAAGGACTTCTTCGACGTCGCCCGCTTCGGCGGCACCGCCCACTACCGCGGCAAGCTGACCGGCTTCAACGCCGGCGCGCCGACCGAGGTGCTGGGCGAGCTGACCCTGCATGGCGTGACGAAGCCGGTCGCGCTGAAACTGAACAAGTTCAAGTGCATCCCGCACCCGATGCTCAAGCGCGAGCTGTGCGGCGCCGATGCCGCCGCCACCTTCAACCGCGCGGACTTCGGCCTCACGGCCGGCAAGGACTACGGTTTCTCGATGGATGTGGCGCTGCGCATCCAGGTCGAGGCGGTGGCGGCCAAGTAAAGCCGGCACGCGCCTGCCTGTACGTGTGTTGTCCCACGCCTTTATAATCCCGGCAATTCTCGCGCTGCCCTGGCAGCGCGCCTCCTCCCCGTCCGGTATCGGCAACCACTTGAATCTGGCTCGATGAACACTGCGGTCCCGCGCCAGCCTTGCGCGCGGCGGTAACGATGGCGTTGCCCCTGCTGCGCCGCGCCGCGCTGCTGGCGTTTCTCGCCCTGTCCCTGCCGACCAGCGCCGCCACCCATCAACTGGGCGAGTACGCCCACACTTCCTGGAACGGCCAGCGCGGCGCGCCGGCCGATGTCGTCCAGTTCACCCAGACGCCCGATGGCTGGCTGTGGGTCAGCTCGCCCAACGGCCTGTTCCGCTTCGACGGCGTCGATTTCCAGCGCATGGACAGCGTGCAGGGCCATCGCCTGCCGTCGACCAGCCCCCTGGCCCTGCTGGCGACACGCGACGGTCGCCTGTGGGTCGGCGACCGCTTCGGCGGTGTCAGCATGTTCGACCGCGGCCGCATGCGCTTGTTCACGACGGCGGACGGGCTGCCTTCCGGCACCGTGCTGACGATGACGGAAGGCCCGGATGGCGGCGTCTGGGTCGCCACAGCGACCGGACTCGGACACCTGGCGCCGGGCGCCGCGCGGTTTCGTCGTGTCGGCCGGGCCGAGGGCCTGCCCGAAGCGAGCACCCGACAGGTGCTGTTTGGCCGCGACGGCCGGCAGTGGGTATCGGTGGCGGGCGGGATCTACCTGCGCGATCCCGGCGCGCTGGGCTACCGGCGCGCATGGCCCTATCTCGACCTGATGGCCATGGCCGAAGCGCCGGACGGCACCATCTGGGGATCGGACGGCATCGACAAGCACTATCGCGTGCTGGCCGATGCGCCGCCCGGCAATCCGGCGCCGCGCGCCGAACTCGGTGGCAATGGCGCGCTGTTCGACCGCGCCGGCAATATGTGGATCCTGAAGGTCAATGCGCTGGAGCTGCGCAAGCCGCCGTATGTCGGCAGCGCGGCCGGCGCACTGCAGCTGAGCAAGGCGAACGGCATGAGCGGGCCGCTGCCGCAGACGGCGTTCGAAGACCGCGAGGGCAACCTGTGGGTCGGCACCTCGGCCGGCCTGGATCGCCTGCGCCGCACCCGCCTCCACGGCGTGCCGGTGGCAACGCCATTCGACCGGCCGGGCGTGATCGGCGACGGGGATGGCGTCATCATCGGCGACCGGCGCCAGGCGCTGCGGCGCTACACCGTGGCCGGCGCACGCGAGACCTTGGGCCAGCTCGAGCTGACCTGCAGCTACCGTGCACCCGATGGCACGTTGTGGTTCGCCGACCGCAAGGCGCGCTGGCGCCGGAGCGCGGCCGGCACGCTGACCCAACTGCCACATCCGTCTGGCCTGGGCGATCGCGATACCCAGGCCATGACGGTCGACCACAACGGGCGCATGTGGATTTCGCTGCCGGGCGCCGGCGTGTTCCGGATCGACGGCAGCCGCTGGCGCAAGGACGGTGACGTGGCCGGCCTGCCGGACGGGTATGCGATGTCCCTCGCGACCGACGATGCGGGTCGGGTCTGGGCTGGCTACCAGCGCAATCGGATCGCGCTGATCGAAGCCGGGCGCGTGCGCGTGTTCGGTGCCGCACAGGGCCTGCAGCTGGGGCATGTCCAGGTGCTGCTGCCGGACGGCCCGCGGGTCTGGGCCGGCGGGCAGAACGGGCTGGCGTGGTTCGACGGCCGGCGCTGGCACCACGTGACACCGGCCGGAGAACGACCGCTGCGCGGTATTTCAGGTCTCGTGCGCACCCGCACCGGTGAATTGTGGCTGCACGGTGCGGACGGCATCGGCCGCGTCGCCGCACCCGATGTCGAGCGCTTGTTGCGCGAACCCGCGCGGCCGTTGCCGTATGAGCGCTTCGATGCCCTGGATGGCTTGGTCGGCAGTGCCGAGCAGCTGCGCCCCTTGCCTTCGCTGACGCAAAGCGCGGACGGCCGCCTGTGGTTCGCCACCGCCAGCGAGGTGGCCAGCCTCGACCCGGCGGGGATCGCCCGCAATGCCCTGGCGCCGCCGGTGCAGCTGCTGTCCGTGCGCGCGGGCGACGCCAGCTATCCGGCCCAGGACGAGGTGCGCCTGCCGGTCGGCAGCCGCAACCTGCGCATCGCCTACACGGCGCCCAGCCTGGCCATGCCGGAGCGGGTGCGCTTTCGCTACCGCCTGGAGGGTTTCGACGAGCGCTGGCAGGAGGCCGGCACGCGCCGCGAGGCTGTCTATACCAACCTGGGACCGGGCAGCTACCGCTTCCGTGTCATCGCCGCCAACGAAGACGGCGTGTGGAACGAGGACGGCGCCACGCTGGCGCTGGTGGTGCCGCCGCGCTTCGTGGAAACCGGCTGGTTCACGGCCTTGACGGTGCTGTCGGCAGGGCTGCTGCTGGGCGGCCTGTACGTGCTGCGCGTGCGCCGCCTTACCGCGCGGCTGCAGGACCTGATGCAGGAGCGCCTGGCTGAACGCGAACGCATCGCGCGCGGGCTGCACGACACCTTCCTGCAAAGCGTGCAGGGCCTGGTCATGCTGTTCGACCAGCAGGCGCGCGGCCTGCCGCCCGGATCCGAACAGCGTACCCGGATCGAGCAGACGCTGGACCTGGCCGACGAGCTGATGTCGGAAGGACGCGACCGCATCGCCGACCTGCGCGCGCCCGGCGAGCCGGAGGAACTGGGACAGGCGCTGGCGCAGTACGGCGCGGTGCTGCTGCAGCAGCGCTTCACGGCCAGCATCCACGGCGAGGCGCGCGCGATCACGCCGCGCGTGCGCGACGAAGTGCAGACGATCGCGCGCGAAGCGCTGATCAATGCGGCGCGGCATGCCCGCGCCAGCCATGTGGAGCTCATTCTCGACTACCGTGGCGACGGCCTGACCTTGCTGGTGCGCGACGACGGCTGCGGCATGCCGGCCGCGTTGTCGAGCGAAGGCCGGCCCGGCCATTACGGTATCGCCGGCATGGGCGAGCGCGCCCGTGCCCTGGGGGCGCAATACACGCTGCTGTCCGCTCCCGGCAAGGGCACCTCGGTGCATCTGGCCATCCCTGCGGAACACGCTTATGCGGGGCAGCGCTCGGCCGCCTTGTTCCAGCGCTTGCGCCAGCGCCGCCGGCCGCAAGCCCGCCGGGCATAGATCCGGCTAGCTCGATCGAGCTAGTGCGGCGGCGCCCGCCGTGACGATGGCGCCGACGGCCCTCTTCGGTACGCTGCGGTTGGCATGACCGATATGCCAATACCGATAACCTGAAGAGAAGCGAGAACAACGCATGGTCAATTCCACCCACCCGGATCAGCGCCGCCGCAACGTGCTGATGAGCGCTGCCACGGCCGCCGCCGGTGCCGCCGCCGCCGGCGTGTCGCTCGGCGCCACCGCCGCTACGCCGGCCGCCTCCCAGCGCGCCGTCGGCAGCGTGACGACGCGCGACGGCGTCGTGCTGTACTACAAGGACTGGGGCCCGAAGAACGGCCAACCTGTCGTCTTCAGCCACGGCTGGCCCCTCAACTCGGACAGCTGGGAATCGCAGATGATCTTCCTGGCCGAGCGCGGCTACCGCTGCATCGCCCATGACCGCCGCGGCCACGGCCGTTCGACCCAGCCTTGGGACGGCAACGACATGGACCACTATGCCGACGACCTGGCCCAGGTGATCGAAGCGCTGGACCTGCACAAGGCGGTACTGGTCGGCTTCTCGACGGGCGGCGGCGAAGTGGCCCGCTACGTCGGCCGGCATGGCACGCGCCGCGTCGCCGGCCTGGTGCTGGTCTCGGCCGTGCCGCCGCTGATGCTGAAAACTGCCGACAATCCGGGCGGCCTGCCGCGCGACGTGTTCGACGGCATTCGCGCCGGCTCCCTGGCGAACCGCTCGCAGCTCTACAAGGACATCGCCAGCGGCCCGTTCTTCGGCTTCAACCGCAGCGGTGCCAAGGTCTCGCAAGGCCTGATCGATGCCTGGTGGATGCAGGGCATGATGGCCGGCCACAAGAACACCTACGACTCGATCAAGGCCTTCTCGGAAACCGACTTCCGCGACGACTTGAAGAAGTTCGACAAGCCGACCCTGATCATCCATGGCGACGATGACCAGATCGTGCCGGTCGATGCATCCGGCCGCGCGTCCGCTGCGATCGTCAAGCATGCCAAGCTGCTGGTCTATCCCGGCGCGCCGCACGGCCTGACGGACACGCACAAGGACCGCGTCAACGACGACCTGCTGGCCTTCCTGAAGGGCTGACGCTTAGCCTGCCACTACAAGGTCAGGATGCCACGCTTGACGGCGATCGCAACCGCGTGGGTGCGGTCGTGCGCACCCAGTTTCGCCAGGATCGTGCGCATGTGCGCCTTCACCGTGTCCTCGGCGATGCCGAGCCGCACGCCGATCTGCTTGTTGCCGTTGCCACCCGCGGCACAAGCCAGCACGGCCAGTTCGCGCTCGGACAAGCCGGGTTGGCCCAGGTGCTCGACCAGCGTCTGGGCCACTTCCGCGGGAATCCAGCGCCGACCGGCATGGACGGCCCGGATGGCGTCGAGCAGGTCGCGCCGCACCGTGCTCTTGAACAGGAAGCCGGCGGCGCCCAGTTCGAGCGCGCGGCGCATCTGGTGATCGCCCCGCAGCGTGGTCAGCATGATCACGCGGGCATTGGGATGTTCCGCGCGCAGCGCTTCCAGCGCCTCGATCCCGTCCACCTGCGGCATCGCGATGTCGAGGATCGTGACGTCGGGCCGGGCACTGCGGAAGGCTTCGACGATGCCGGTGCCGTCCTCGCGCTCGCCCGCCACGCACATATCGGGTTCGCTGGAAATCGTATCGGCCAGGCCGGCCCGCACCATCGGATGGTCGTCGACGAGAAGAAGGCGGATCGGTGGTGCAGTGCTGCTCAATGCTGGAGCTCCATAAGGTCGGCGGCGGGACGGCGGACAGTGTAAACCAGCCGGTAAACAGCCGGCAAATCGCAGCAACCCTATTCAACACAGGAGAATTCATGAAACCCATCGCTCGACTCACCACCGGCGCCATCGCGCTGGCCCTGCTTGCCGCACCCGCACTGGCACAGCAACCCGCGGCGGCGCAACCGAAGTTCGATTCGAAAGGCATCGCGCGCACGGAAACCGTGCGCCACGCATTCGACAGCGAGCGCGATGCGATCCAGGTGCGGGTCGACTTCGCGCCTGGCGCGTCGTTCCCGAAGCATTCGCACCCGGGCGTGGAAATCGCCTACGTGCTGAGCGGGACGATCGAGTACGAGATGGACGGCAAGACCGTACGCCTGCAGGCCGGCGAGTCGCTCTACATCCCAGCCGGCGCGGTGCACTCGGCGAAAAACATCGGTAACGGCATCATTTCCGAGCTGGCCACCTACGTGGTCGAGAAGAACCAGCCGATCGTCATCCTTGCCAAGTAAGGCCGGTCAGCGATTGGTGAGTGTCACTCCGGCGGCCACCAGCACGCCGCCGGCGATCATCGATGCCAATACCTGCTCGCCCAGCAGCAGTGCCGCCAGGCTGATGCCGAACACCGGCACCAGGTTGTTGAACACGGCCGTGCGCGAGGCGCCGATGGCCTTCACGCCCTCGTAATACCAGACGAAGCCCAGCACGGTGCCGAACGCACCCAGGTAGCACAGGCCCGTCCACACCTGCCAGCCGATGGCGGACCACTCGACCGTGGCGAAGTCGCGCGCCGCGCCGATGGTCAGGAACAGCAGACCCCACAGCGAGGCATACGTGGTGGCGGCGATCGGGCTCAGGCCCTTCAGCGCGGAGCGGCCCACCAGCGTATAGGCCGCCCAGCTGCTGATCGCGCACACCATCAGCAGTTCGCCCAGTCCGACCGACTGGCTGATGTCGCGCAGCGCAGCGACCGGGTCGCCCCGCGTGATGACGATGGCCGCGCCGCCGAACGCCAGCGCGATGCCCGCCCATTTCACCGCCGTGAGCCGTTCGCGCAGCAGCAGCGCGGCCGCCAGCGCCGTCACGATGGGATTCAGGGCGATGAACAGTGCGGCGCGACCGGCCGGCATGCGCCCCAGCGCGCCGAAGAAGCACAGGTTGTACAGGAAGATGCCGGTCAGTCCCAGCACGGCGGTGGCCAGCACCTGCTGGCGCGACAGCCGCGGCAGCCCGCCCTCGCGCTGCCATGCCACCAGCAGCAGCAAGGCGCTGGCGACGGCAAAGCGCAACGCGGCCGCCGTCATGACGGGCAACGCATGGGCGACGATGCGGCCGGCAATGAAGGTGCCGCCCCAGAACAACGTGACGAAGACGAGCTTTATATAGACCAGCGGTGACGTGGCGGCGGCGGGAGCTAGCGGTAGGGCGGCGGTTTTCATCGGGGGACCTTGCGGAAGGGTTACGGTAGGCATACATTAATGCTTATCCAAACTCATGGACAAATGAGGAAAAGCTCATGACCTTCACCCAGCTGGAAATTTTCGTCATGGTGGCGGAGATGCGCGGCTTCACGTCGGCCGCGCTACGCCTCGGCATCAGCCAGTCGGCCGTGTCGCACGCGATCAAGTCGCTCGAGCAGGAGCTCGACGCCCAGCTGGTCGAGCGCGAGCAAGCCGCCGTCACGGTAACGGAGCTGGGCCAGCGCCTGTTGCTGCGCGCCCGCGAGATCCTCGGCCTGACCGAAGCCATGCGCCAGGATGCCGCGGTGGCGCGCGGGCTGCACAAGGGGCTGCTGCGCATCGGCTCCTTCGGTCCGACGTCGTCGCTGAAACTGCTGCCGGCCATCCTGCAGGCCTACCGGGCCCGCTATCCCGGCGTGGAAGTGCAGATCGACGAGGGGCCGGACGCGGCCGTGCTGCAGTGGGTGGCGGACCGGCGCGTCGACGTGGGCTTTGCCGTGCTGCCGGACGACCGCTTCGATACGGTGCCGCTGGTGGAGGACGAACTGAGCGCCCTGCTGCCGCGCGACCATCCGCTGGCGCAGCGCGACACGGTGACCCTGGCGGAGTTGAGCGAGTATCCGTTCATCATGCCGGAAGCGGGTTGCTCGGCACTGATCGAGCCGCTGTTCGCGGCGGCGGCGCTGGCGCCGCAGGTGCGCTACCGCATGTCGCAGATGCTAACGGTGCTGCATCTGGTGGACAACGGCGACGGCATCACGGTGCTGGCCGAGCTGGCGCTGCCGCACGCGCTGGCGCAGACGCATCCGCGCATCGTGCTGCGGCCCTTGCGCCCGGCCGTGCGCCGCCGCGTGGGACTCATCTTTCGCAACCTGGGCCGCGCGGCGCCGGCCGTGCAGGCCTTTGCCGAAATCGCCCGCGGTGTCGCCAAGACTAGCGTTGGCACAGCGTAAGCACGTTGGCGAACGCCAGCGCATGTGCCGGCGCCAGCAGCGCGTGCGTGGCCCAGCCACATAGCGCGCAAAGCACCAGCACGACGGCCATCAGGCGCAGCCGTTCGCGGCGCGGGCCCATCGTCATGCCACCTGCAAGCGCGCCAAGGCGCGGTCGTCGATGGGCCAGTGCAGCGCGGCCGCCAGCAGGCCGACCAGGATGGAGGCCAGCCAGACCAGGTCATACGAGCGCGTGGCATCGAATACGAGGCCGCCCAGCCACACGCCAAGAAAACCGCCCAGCTGGTGGCCCACGAACACGAAGCCGAACAGCGTGCCGATGTACTGCACGCCGAACACCTGCGACACCAGCCCGTTCGTCAGCGGCACGGTGCCCAGCCAGGTCAACCCCATGACAAAGGCAAACAGGTAGACGCTGGCGCTGTCGAGCGGCAGCAGCACGAACGCCAGCATTGCGCCGGCGCGCAGCAGGTACAGGTAGGCCAGCAGGTGCTTGCGGCGGTACTGGCTGCCCAGCTGGCCCCAAGCATAGGTGCCCGCCACGTTGGCCAGCGCGACGATCGCCAGCGCGGCCACCCCGGTCTGGGCCGTAAAACCACGGTCCAGCAGATAGGCGGGAAAGTGCGCGCCCAGGAAGGCCAGCTGGAAGCCACAGGCGAGAAAACCCAGGTTGAGCAGCCAGAAGCCGCGGTGCGAAAGCGCCTCGCCGATGGCCTGCCGCATCGACTGTGCGGCCCGGTCGGCGTGATCGGCGCGGTCGTCCAGTGGCGCGGCCAATGGCAGCGCCAGGGCCAGCACGAGCGCCAGCGCGCCCAGCGCCGCGGCCCAACCGATGCCGTCGATCAGGCCCTGCGCGGCCGGTACCATGGCAAACTGGCCTACGCCGCCGATCGCCCCGGCCATGCCCAGCGCCCAGCTGCGCCGTTGGGCCGGCACCAGACGGCTGATGGCGCCGTACACGACGCCGAACGTGGTCCCGGCCAGCGCCAGGCCGATCAGCAGGCCGCCGGACAGGGCCAGTTGCGTGGCGCTGCCCGCATGCGCCATCAGCGCCAGTCCGGCGCCGTACGCCAGGCAGCCGGCGGCGAGCACGCGGCGTGCGCCCCAGCGGTCGGCCAGCATGCCGGTCAGCGGTTGCGCCAGGCCCCAGACGAGGTTTTGCAAGGCCAGCGCGAACGCGAATTCCTCGCGGCCCCAGCCCCGCGCCGCCGTCATCGGCAGCATGAACAGGCCCTGCACATGGCGCACGCCCATGGCCAGGCCGATGACGATGCCGCCGCAGACGACCACGGTGAGCGGCGAGACGGTTTTTTTCATGACGATTTCCTCCTGCGCCGAGCATAACGGCGCCGGACAAACGGCACGAGCGTCAAATCCGCATGGCAGCCATGCGTCGCGCGCATGGAGCTCAGCGCATGGCCAGCAATGCTTCCTGGGTGTCCGCGACCTGCCGCAGCAGCCAGTCGCGCACGGTAGCGACCTCTGGCCGCGCAGGTGAGGTGGCCTGCAGCAGCCAGTAGCCGTAACCGTCGCCGGCGGCGCGCTGGCGCAGGTCGGCGACGAGGCGGCCGTCACGTAATGCGGGCAGGATCAGCGGCAGGCGTCCCAGCGCGACGCCATTGCCCTCGATCGCGGCCTGGATCAGCTGGTCGTACTGGTTGAAGCGCAGCGTGGCGCGGGCCGCCGTCTCCAGGCCGCGCTGCCGCAGCCACGGTGTCCATTGCAGGAACGGGTGCGAGCGGTCGTGCAGTTCCAGCAGCACGTGCCGCGCCAGCGCGGCGCCATCGGCAAATGCGCTGGCCGCCAGGGTGGGGCTGGCGACGGGCACGATCTCCTCGTCGAACAGGCGTAGCGCGTCGGCCGGCACGGCGCCGGCCGGTGCGTAGCGGATCGCCAGGTCCACGCCTTCCCGCTGCAGGTCCATCACGCGGTTGCTGGTCTCCACACGCAGCTCGACATCCGGATGGGCCGCCTGCAAGTGGCCGAGGCGGGGCAGAATCCACAGCGAGACCACGCCGATGCTGGCGGAGATCGTCACCGGCTGCGCGCGGCCGTCCGGGCGCAGCGTGGCCGTCAACTCGGCCAGCTGGTCCAGCCAGGGCGAGGCCAGCGCGAACAGCTGGCGGCCGGCGTCGGTTAAAGTTACCTGGCGGTTGCCGCGCACCAGCAGCGGCGTGCCAAGCCGTTCTTCCAGCGCCTGGATCTGTCGGCTGACGGCCGATTGGGTCAGGCACAGGTCCTGCGCTGCCGCCGTGATGCTCAGGCGGCGGGCCGTCGCCACGAAGCCGCGCAGGGCGTCCAGCGGCGGCAGGTTGAGCAGCGGGTGCGACATGGTTCCTCCACGGTGACCAAGCGATGATAGCGCATTAGAATAGGGCCAAAAACGGAGGAAGCTCGATGGCCACGACACCGAAAGCGGAACTGCCCGAACTGACCTTTGCCGATGCCGCCGCGTGGGAAACCTGGCTGGCGCGCGAGCATGCGCGCGCGCCCGGCGCCTGGCTGCGCATCGCCAAACGCGGCGCCGGGGCGACGACGGTGCAGTATCCCGAGGCACTGGAGGTGGCGTTGTGCTATGGCTGGATCGACGGCGTCAAGCGCCGCATCGATGACGGCTGGTGGGTGCAGAAATTCACGCCGCGCACGGCGCGCAGCATCTGGTCGAAAGTCAATCGCGACAAGGTGCAGGCGCTGATCGACAGCGGCCGCATGCGCCCTGCCGGGTTGAAGGAAATCGAACGGGCCAAGGCGGACGGGCGCTGGGATGCCGCCTACGACTCCGTCAGCCAGGCCACCGTGCCTCCGGAACTGCAGGCGGCGCTGGACGCCAACCCGGCCGCAAAAAAGTTCTTCGCCACGCTCGACAGCCGCAACCGCTACGCGATCCTGCACCGCCTGCAGACGGCCAAGAAGGCGGAGACGCGCACGCGCCGCCTCGAGCAGTTCCTGCAGATGCTGGCGCGCGGCGAGAAGCTGCACCCATAAACCGGGGTCAAACCGGGGTCAGGTCTGTCATTCGGACAAAATGTCCGAATGACAGACCTGACCCCGGGTTATGCCCCATTACATCGGCTTGGCCACCATCAGGTAGAACACGCCGAGGAAGGCGAAGAACGCGGGAACGCCCAGCACGATCCACCATTTGAAGTAGCGCCAGAAGGCGGGCGGCAGCGGCGTGCCGGCGCTGGCCGCGGCGGCGGACAGGTCGCGCAGCCGCATCTGCAGCCATACCACCGGGAACCAGCACAGCGCGGCCAGCACGAACAGCGCGATCGAATACATGATCCAGGCGCTGTGCATCGGGTAGCCGGCCAGGTGGATCAGGTAGAAGCCGGTGGCCGGCTGCGCGATCATCGTGGTGCCGGTGAACAGCCAGTCGGCGATGACCACGATGCGCGTGACCACGGCGATGGCCGCCACGTTGCGGCTGATGACGGCGAACAGCAGGTACCAGGCGGAACCGATGCCGGTGCCGAACAGGAAGGTGGACGACAGGATGTGCAGCCACTTGACGATCAGGTATTCCATCAGTTCTCCTTGGGTTGCTTTTCCAGTTCGTACAGCAGCCAGATGGCGGCCAGCATCGGCAGGTTCTTGCTGAGCGGGCCGTACGGATGCCACAGGAATTCCGGCAGGCGGACGGCGATGACGACCGTGTAAAACCCGATCAGCGCGACCTGCGCCAGCCAGAGCCAATGGCGCCGGCGACGCGGCAGCGCCAGCGTGCCGATGCCGAACAGCAGGTCCATGGCGCTGGCGCCGTACAGCATCAGCGGCGTCAAAACTGATGGGATGCCGCTGCGTTCCAGCAGCCGGTAGCTGTCCTCCACCGGCCAGACGAAGGCGGACACGTATGCGGTCCACAGCCACACGATGGCGATGGCCAGGCGCAGCAGCGGCAGCAGCCAGCCCAGTTGCGCGTCCAGCCGGACCGCCTGGGGACGATCGATGAACTTTTCCACAGGACGGGGCGGCCGGCCCAGCAAGCGCACCGTCTGCGCCGGGTCGGCCGTGTTGCCGCGGTCGAGCATTTGCAGCGCGTCCGGGGTCAACGGGCTACCGGGGATGACACTGCCCAGTTGCGCCGCCAGCCGGGCCACGAAGGACGGCAGGCGCCATACACGCAGGCGTCCCAGCCCCAGGCCACGGCGCAGCGCGCCCAGGTAGCCGATGAACGGCAACGGCGCCGGTCCCACCAGCGCGACCCGTTCGCTGCGCGGCCCGCCCTGCTCGGCCAGCAGGGCCACGATGGCCTGGCACACGTCGTCGATATGCACCGGCTGCACCGGTTGCGGCGAGCTGCCGAACTGCAGCGCGAACGGCATCGTGGCGAGGGTGCGGAACATCTTCGAGCTGGCGCCCTCGGGACCGTAGATCAGCGAGGGCTGCACGATGCGCGAGCGCAGCGGCAAGGTGGCCAGGAAATCGTCGGCCGCCTTCTTGCTGCGATGGTAAGGTGTAACGGCCGCGTCGTCCGCGCCCAGCGCGGAGACCTGGATCACCAGTTTCACGCCGGCTTCGGCGGCGGCCGCGAACAGCGCCTTCGGCGTCCCGGTATGCAGCGCCGCGAACGTCTGTCCGGCCGTCTCGCGGATGATGCCGACGGTATTGATGACGACATCGACGCCGGACAGGCGCGCCACCCAATCCGTTTTTTCGCTATCGTGGGCAAAGTCCGCCTGGACGAAGCCGATGCGGGGATCGGCGCAGCGGCGCCGTCCCGCGCTCAGCACGCGATGGCCTTGCGCCAGCAGCAGCGGTGCCAGGTGGGAGCCAAGAAAACCGGTTGCGCCGGTCAACAGGATCAGCATTGGGTGCCCTCTTCGGATGGGTTATGCACAGTATAGGGAAGTCGCGACAAGGCTGTCGCCAGCACTTCCCGCACACCAGGGGAAAACGCTATGGACAATTGGAAGCAGGTGGTCGTGAAGGGCATGGTACCGGGCGCGCTGGCCAGCCTGACATCGACGGCGGCGCTGGCCCTGCGCTCGCGCGAGGAGAGCGGCAGCATGTTCGCCGGCGCGAACGCGATCAGCCACTGGCTGTGGGGCGACAAGGCATTTCGCCGCGACGCGCCGTCCTGGAAGTACACGCTGGTCGGCTATGGCATCCACCATGCCAGCTCGCTGTTCTGGGCCACGATCTTCGAGCAGGTGGCCGGCAAGGTACTGGATCGCAAGTCGGTCGCCGGCACGGCCGCCGCCGCCGCGGCCGCCGCCGCGACAGCGTGCTTCGTCGACTATCAGCTGACGCCGCAGCGCCTGAAGCCGGGCTACGAGGAGCGGGTGTCGAAGAAGTCGCTGGCGCTGGTGTACGGGGCGTTTGCGGTGGGGTTGGCGGCCGGGGCGTTGTTCAACCACCGCGACAAGGCTTAGCACCGGCTAGGGTCTGTCCCCTCGGGGACTGACCCTGAAGTTTGTGTGGGCCATCGGGATGCGC
This sequence comes from [Empedobacter] haloabium, assembly GCA_008011715.2. Taxonomy (NCBI): domain Bacteria; kingdom Pseudomonadati; phylum Pseudomonadota; class Betaproteobacteria; order Burkholderiales; family Oxalobacteraceae; species [Empedobacter] haloabium. Next base: position 6,156,315 of record CP136508.1, on the reverse strand, counting down.
GGGCAAACTTCGGGGTCAGTCCCCAAAAGCGGGACAGACCCCAATAGCGAGAGCCGTCAAGCACAAGGCTCCGCCTGCTCCAGCCACTCCCGCCCGGCCTCGAGCACCAGGGCCAGCTCTTGCCGCACCGCGGCGAAGTACGGCGCCAGCTCGCCAGCCGGCCGCTCGCCGATTGCCATCTCGGCCTCCATCGTCGCGCGGATCAGGCGCTTGGCGCCCAGCACGCCGATGGCGCCGCGCAGCGAGTGGAAGATTTTCGACGCGTCCTGCGGCCGGCCCTCGGCCAGCGCACGGTCGGCAGCGTCGACTGGCTGCATGCCGCCTTCCAGCGCGCCCTGCACCATGCGGCACATCAGCGCGCGCCCTTTCGGGTCGCGCCCCATCACGCGCATCAGGCTGTCCATATTGAATACCGGTTCGGCCGGATCGGCTGGTGGCGGCGGCGCCACCGGTGCCGGCGCCGTTGTACTGCGGCGCGTGGCGGGCAGGTGGCGCTCGATCACGGCCATCATCTCCTCGACCACCACCGGCTTGGCGATGAAATCGGTGATGCCGGCCTCCACGCAGCGGTCCCGCTCCGAGGCCAGCACGCCGGCCGTCATCGCGATCACGGGCAGCCGCAGCTTGAGTTCCTTGCGCAGGATCGACGTGGCGGTAAAACCGTCCATCACCGGCATCTGCATGTCCATCAGCACGACGTCGTAGCGGCCCGGCTCCGCGCCCAGCACGTCCACGGCCTGCTGGCCGTCGCCGACCACATCCAGGGTGGCGCCCGCCTGCTCCAGCAAGCCGCGCGCGACGGCCTGGTTCAGCAGGTTGTCCTCCACCAGCAGGAAGTGATAGCCGGCCAGCCGGTCGGCGCGCACGTCGTCCGGCAAGGCCGCTTCGTCACCGCTCTTGGCGGCCACCGCCTGGTGCAGCGCCTCGAACAACGTCGAGCTGGTGATGGGCTTGACCAGCACCACGTCCGCCTCCGGTGTGTTCGAGATCTCCTCCAGGCGCTCGCGCGCGAACGCATTGACCATCGCGACGATGGGCTGGCGCCGGCCATCGGCGGCCTGGCGGATGGCGTGCGCCGCTGCGAAGCCGTCGCGGCCCGTCATGTGCCAGTCGGCCAGCACGACGTCGTAGGGGTGGTGGCCGCGCATGCTGCGCTGGAACAGCTCCAGCGCGGCCGGGCCGGAATCGGCCAGGTCGGCCTGCCAGCCCCAGGCCTGGATCAGCTGCGCGATCATGTCGCGGTTGGTGCGGTTGTCCTCGACCACCAGCACGGATAATGGGCCGAGCGCGGGCTGGCGCGGCGCTTCGCGGTGCGGCATGAGGTCGAACGGCAGCTCGAACCAGAAGCGGCTGCCCTCGCCCGGCGCACTGCGCACCTGGATCGCGCCGCCCATCAGTTCGATCAGGCGGCGCGTGATCGCCAGGCCCAGTCCCGTGCCGCCGAAGCGCCGGGTGATGCTCTCGTCGGCCTGCGTGAATGCCTGGAACAGGTGGCTGAGCTGCTCGGTGCTCATGCCCATGCCGGTGTCGCGCACTTCGAAGCGCAGCACGGCGCGGTTCTCGTCGCGCTGCGCCACGTCGACCTGCACCACCACCTCGCCCTGCTGCGTGAACTTGATCGCATTGCCGGCCAGGTTGACAAGCACCTGCTGCAGGCGCAGCGCGTCGCCGCGCAGCAGGCGCGGCACGTCCGGCGCGACCACGATGGCCAGTTCCAGCTCCTTCTCGCCGGCGTTCATCGTCATCGTCGTGGCCAGGGTACTCATCGATTCGTCCAGGTCGAATTCGACCGGCGACAATTCCATGCGCTCGGCCTCGATCTTGGAAAAGTCCAGCACGTCGTTCAGGATGCCCATCAGCGAATCGCCGGCCGTACGGATCATGTTCAGGTACTTGCGCTGCTGCGCCGTCAGCGACGTGTTCTGCAGCAGGTAGGCCATGCCCAGCACGGCATTCATCGGCGTGCGGATCTCGTGGCTCATGTTGGCGACGAAATCGCTCTTGGCGCGGTTGGCCCGCTCGGCCCGATCGCGCTCGCGTTCCAGCTCGGCGGCGCGCGCTTCCAGCTCGACCAGCAAGGCATGGGCACGCGCATCGGCAGCCTGGCGCTGCGCCATCAGGTCATTGAACGACAGTGTCAGTTCGCCGATTTCGTCGCGCGCCTTGACCCGCAGCGGCGCGTAGTCCTGCGGCGCATTGCGCAGGGCATGGATCTTGTCGCGCAGGCGCACCAGCGGCGACATCAGGCGCGACGTCACCAGCGCGATGATCGCCGCCGCCGCCAGCGAGGCCAGCGTGGCCCACAATGCCAGGCGCAGCTGCATGCCGGCGAACGGCGCGAAGGCCTCGTCTTCCGGCAACGCGGCGGCCAGGACCCATGGCACCGATTTGAGCTGCCGCACGCTGGTCACCATGCGCACGCCATCGACGTTGTTGCTGATCAGGGTACCCTGGAAGCCCTCGTTGAGTGCCCGCGTCATGGCGGTCGCGCCGCCCGGCAGCCGTGGCTTCATCAGTCGATCCACCTGGGGATGCAGCACGTAGACCGGATGCGCGTCGCGCGTGACCGCGTAGAAGAAGCCGGTACGGCCCACTTTCGCGGTGCGCAGGTGGCCCAGCAGATTGTCCTTGTACAGCCGCAGTACGCCGATGACGACGCAGCGCACCTGGGCATCGTCACCCAGCACGGGCGCGACCATTTGCACGATCGGGCGCTTGCCGGCACGACCGATCACCGGTTCGGCGATCAGCGGCAGCCGTTCGGCCAGCACGCGCTGGAAATAGGCCCGGTCGGCCACGCTGACGCCGGGGCGGTTGGGCAGTGCCGGAATATCGGCGATGATGATGCCCTGCGCGCTCACGACCAGCACGTCGTCGAACAATGTCAGCAGCGCGCGGTTCTCGTAGAAGCCGCGCAGCCCGGCCGGATCGCTGCACAGGTCGCGCGGCTGGTAGCGCACCGACTGGCCAACGATCTCGCGCAGCATCACCAGCTTGTCGTCCAGCTCCTGCGCGGTGCGCGCGACCAGGGCGTCCTGCTGGGCGAACAGCACGCGTGTAAAATCGTCACGCATGCGCTGCGCCTGCAGCGCAGTGACGAGCGCGATCATGACGATCGACGTCAGCGTGGTCGCCAGCGCGACCTTGGCCTTGATACCCAGCGGTCTCATCCCCCCTCGCATCGGCATGCCGGTGGTGGTTAGCAGTATGCATGCATCATAAGCCTGCTACTGTTCGGGCGGCCACACGGGTAAGATTTTATCGTCATGGCATGGGAACTGGACAGCTTGCTAATGCTGTGGCGCAATTCCGACTGAAATGCCATAGCAAACCAATAAGGAACAGCCCTGTCGCCATCTGGTTACAGTACACTGTGGGCCAATTGACAGAGGATGTACAAATGATGCAAGCAGTTCCTTCCTATACGCTACCCGGGACGACGATCGACGTGCTCAAAGCCCGTTGCGCGACCTGCAGCATGCACCAGCTGTGTCTGCCGATGGGACTCGACATGGGTGATATGGACAAGCTGGACAAGATCATCGGCCGCCGCCGCAAGGTCGCCAAGGGCGACGTGCTGTTCCGGATCGGCGATCCGTTCACGAGCCTGTACGCGATCCGCCTGGGCCACTTCAAGACCTACCAGATCAACGCCGGCGGCGAGGAGCAGGTGACCGGCTTCCAGATGGGCGGCGAACTGCTGGGCATGGACGCGATCAGCACCGACAAGCACTACTGCAGCGCGATGGCGCTGGAGGATTCCGAGGTGTGCGAGATCCCGTTCTCCAGCCTGGAACAGCTGCTGGTCGACATGCCGACCTTGCTACGCCACTTCCACCGCATGATGAGCCAGGAAATCACGCGTGAGCAGAGCGTCATGCTTTTGCTCGGCAATATGCAGGCGACGCAGCGCTTCGCCGCCTTCCTGGTCAACCTGGCCTCGCGCTACGAGGCGCGCGGTTACTCGGCCACGGCGTTCCAGTTGCGCATGTCGCGCGAGGACATCGGCAACTACCTGGGGCTGACGATCGAGAGCATTAGCCGGCTGCTCAACAAGTTCAAGAAACTGGGGCTGCTCACTGTCAGCAACCGCGAACTGCAGGTGCTCGATCTGCCGCGGCTGAAGGCCATCACCGCGGGGACCGAGGTCTGCGCCTGAAACCCGGGACAGTCCACTGTTTCAGGAAATCTGCCTCAAAACCCGGGTCTGTCCCGGGTTTTTTTATTCAGCGGCTTTGAGCGTGATCTCGCGCTCCATCGGCCACAACCACGTTCCCTCCAGCCGCCACGTCCTGCGGTCGTCTTCCACCAGCACCACCCAGCGGCTGCGCTCGAGCATCGGCAGACCGATGCTGAAGGCGCCGTCCGCGTCCGGCCGCAGCAGCAGACGGATGTCCTTGTCCGGTTGCGTCGCATGGGCCAGGTGCAGCAGTACCGGGCCGTGCACCGTCCCGCCTTCCCGGGCCGTGAGGCGGCCGGCCAGCTTGCCGTCGGCGGCGTCGAAGCGCAGGGCGACCGACAGGCCCAGCGCGGCGGCCGCACGGTCGCGCCGCAGGTCCTGGTTGATCGCCTTGCCCTTCTTGTAATAGTCGCCGACGACCAGGGCGTCCTGCTGAGCGAACGCGATCCAGCCCGTGTAGCCGCAGGCGGCCAGCACGATCGCGGGACCGGCCATCAGCAGCCATGGCCAGCGTTGCGTGTACCAGGGCGGGCTCATTTTCAGTGCGGTATCCATTGCATTCTCCTAGCGCGGCACGATGAAGACCGCGGTTTCCTTGACCGTCAGGGCGGGGTCGTCCAGCGCCGTCAGCTGCACGGTGATCTTGTTCGAACCGGTCGCGCCGGCGCCGTGTGGGGCACGCAGGCGGATCGGCACGGCGCGCGTCTCGGTGCCGGCCAGCGTCACCTCGTCCTTTGTCGCCAGCGCCAGGCCCGGCATGCCGGCGGCCGTGATGCGGTAGCGGTGCGATTGCTCGGTGGTGTTCATGATCTGCAGGCGATACACGTTCTCGATCGCGCCGCCGTCGACCTCGCGGCCCATCGAGCCGCGGTCGCGGATCACGTCCATCTTCAATGGCGTGCGCAGTGCCAGCGAGGTACCGACGGCAATCACGACCAGCAGCAGGCCGGCGGTGTAGATCAGCACGCGCGGACGCATGGCGCGGCGGCGGATGTCCTGCGCCGACATGCCGGTGGCCAGCGCGCGGTCGGTGCTGTAGCGGATCAGGCCACGGGGCTGCTCGACCTTGTCCATCACGCTGTTGCACGCGTCCACGCAGGCGGCGCAGCCGATGCATTCGTACTGCAGGCCGTTGCGAATGTCGATGCCGGTCGGGCACACCTGCACGCACATCGTGCAGTCGATGCAGGAGCCGCCGTTGACGCTCTTGCCCGTGTCCTTGGCGACCTTGCCGCGCGGTTCGCCGCGCTTGGCGTCATACGTCACGATCAGGGTGTCGCGGTCGAACATCGAGCTCTGGAAGCGGGCGTACGGGCACATGTACTTGCACACCTGCTCGCGCAGCCAGCCGGCGTTGCCGTAGGTGGCCAGCGCGTAGAACAGCACCCAGAACCATTCCCACGGGCCGAACGCCAGCGTGAACGACTCGGCGCCCAGCACCTTGATCGGGGTGAAGTAGCCGACGAAGGTGAAACCGGTCCACAGCGCGACAGCGCCCCAGGCCAGGTGCTTGGCCGTCTTCTTGGAAAACTTCTGCAGCGACGGGCCCTGCTTGGCCAGGGCGATGCGGGCGCTGCGCGGCCCTTCGATCTTGCGTTCGATCCACAGGAAGATCTCCGTGTAGACCGTCTGCGGGCAGGCGAAGCCGCACCATACCCGCCCCGCCACCGCGGTGACGAGGAACAGCAGCCACGCGCAGATGATCAGGAGGGCGGCCAGGTAGATGAAGTCCTGCGGCCACAGCACCAGGCCAAACAGATAGAACTTGCGCGTCGTGAGATCGAACAGCACGGCCTGGCGACCGTTCCAGGTCAGCCATGGCAGGCCATAGAAGGCCAGCTGTGTGAGCCAGACGCACAACCAGCGCAGGCTGGCATAGCGTCCCTTGGCTTCGCGCGGATAGATCTCCTGCCGCGCTTCGTACATCCGGATGACCTGGGGCTCGGGGGCGTTCATGATACGGCCTTCAGTGCTCTCTGATTACTTGGTTTCGTTCGACAGGCTCCACACGTAGGCGGACAGCACGTGGACCTTCGATTCGCCCAGGAAGTCGCCAAACGCGGGCATGGTGTTGTCGCGGCCCTTGCGGATCGTTTCCATGATGGTCTCGGCGCTGCCGCCGTACAGCCAGGTCTTATCCGCCAGGTTCGGCGCGCCCATGGCCTGGTTGCCGACGCCGCCGGCGCCATGGCAGGCCATGCAGGCCGAGAATTTCGACTTGCCGAACACGCTCTTGATCGGGTCCGACGCGGCGCTGCCCGACAGGCTCAGCACGTAGTGCGCGACGTTCTCGATGTCCTTGTCCGACCCCAGCGCGGCGCCCATGGCCGGCATCACGCCGTGGCGGCCGTTCATGATGGTCTGCTTGATCGTCTCGGGCGCGCCGCCGTGCAGCCAGTCCTTGTCGGTCAGGTTCGGGAAGCCCTTGTTGCCGCGCGCGTCGGAGCCGTGGCACTGCGCGCAGTAGGTCAGGAACAGGCGCTCACCGATGGCGTGGGCTTGCGGGTCGGCGGCGACGGCCTTCAAATCCTGCTGGCGGTACTTCTCGAACAGGGGACCGTATTCGCTGTCGGCCTTGGCCAGTTCGGTCTTGTATTCCTTGGCCGAGTTCCATCCCAGCTTGCCCGCGTACGAGCCCAGGCCGGGATACAGGAACAGGTAGGCGATGCCGAACACGATCGTCAGGTAGAACATCCACATCCACCAGCGCGGCATCGGCGTGTTCAGTTCCGTCAGGTCCTCGTCCCACACGTGGCCGGTGGTGCCCACGGGGCCATTGTGCTTGGCGACCTTGTACTTCGACTGCGAGTACAGCAGCACGGCGCAACCGAGCACGCCCAGTACCGTCAGCACGACGATGTACAGGTTCCAGAAGTTGTTGGTGAAGTCAGACATCTTGTTTCTCCTCGTCCGCGAACGGCAGCTGCGCGGCCTCCGTAAAATCGGCCTGCTTGCGCTTGGACCAGGCCCAGGCCCAGATGCCGGCAAACGTGATGAACGAAACCACCGTCATGACGCTGCTGGCGCTGTCAAAAATATGCTCGATCGCCATGATTAATTCCTCGACTTGATCAGCGTGCCGAGGCCCTGCAGGTAGGCGATCAGCGCGTCTTCTTCGGTCTTGTCCGTCAGCTCGGCCGGCGCGGCGGCGATTTCCGCCTCCGTGTAGCCGTCGCCCAGGCGCTGCAGCGCACGCAGCTTCGGCACGATGCCTTGCGCATCGAGCTTGGTCTTGGCCAGCCACGGGTAGCCCGGCATGTTCGATTCCGGCACCACGTCACGCGGGTTCTGCAGGTGGGTGCGGTGCCATTCGTCGCTGTAGCGGCCCCCCACGCGCGCCAGGTCCGGGCCCGTGCGTTTGGAGCCCCACTGGAACGGGCGGTCGAACACGAACTCGCCGGCCACCGAATAGTGGCCATAGCGCTCGGTCTCGGCGCGGAACGGTCGCACCATCTGCGAGTGGCAGGCGTAGCAGCCTTCGCGCACGTAGATGTCGCGGCCCGCCAGGCGCAGCGGCGTGTAGTGGGTGAGGCCGGCCACCGGCTCCGTCGTCGATTTCTGGAAGAACAGCGGCACGATTTCCACAGCACCGCCCACCGACACGACCAGCGTGACGAGGGCGATCAGCAGCCAGGGGTTCTTCTCGATCCATTCATGCGAAAATTTCATTTCAATCTCTCCTTACGCCGCCTTGAGTTCCGGGATGACGGCCACCGGGGTTTCGCGACCGCGCAAGGTCATGTAGGTGTTGTAGCCCATGATGATCATGCCGCTCAGGTACATCGCACCGCCGACGAAGCGCACCACGTAGTACGGATAGGTGGCCTTGACGCTTTCCACGAACGTGTAGGTCAGCGTGCCGTCCGGGTTCACCGCGCGCCACATCAGGCCCTGCATGACACCGGCGATCCACATCGCGGCGATGTACAGGACGATGCCGATGGTGGCGACCCAGAAGTGCAGGTCGATCAGGCGGGTGCTGTACATCTTTTCGCGGCCGGCCAGGCGCGGCAGCAGGTAGTAGATGGAACCCATCGTGATGAAGCCGACCCAGCCCAGCGCGCCGCCGTGGACGTGGGCGATGCCCCAGTCGGTGTAGTGCGACAGCGAGTTGACGGTCTTGATCGACATCATCGGGCCTTCGAACGTGGCCATGCCGTAGAACGACAGCGAGACGATCATCAGCTTCAGGATCGGATCGGTGCGCAGTTTGTGCCAGGCGCCGGACAGGGTCATGATGCCGTTGATCATGCCGCCCCACGACGGTGCCAGGAGGATCAGCGAGAACACCATGCCCAGCGACTGCGTCCAGTCAGGCAGCGCGGTGTAGTGCAGGTGGTGCGGACCGGCCCACATGTAGGTGAAGATCAGGGCCCAGAAGTGCACGATCGACAGGCGATACGAATACACGGGGCGCTCGGCCTGTTTCGGGATGAAGTAGTACACCATGCCCAGGTAGCCGGCCGTCAGGATGAAGCCGACGGCATTGTGGCCGTACCACCACTGGATCATCGCGTCCTGTACGCCGGTGTACATCGAATACGATTTCGTCAGCGTGGCTGGCATGCTCATGCCGTTCACCACGTGCAGGATCGTCACGGCCAGGATGTAGCCGCCGAAGAACCAGTTGGCCACGTAGATGTGCTTGACCTTGCGCTTGATAATCGTGCCGAAGAAGACGATGGCGTAGGCGATCCAGACAATGGCGATCAGGATCGTGATCGGCCATTCCAGCTCGGCGTATTCCTTGCCGCGCGTGAGGCCCATCGGCAGCGTGATGACGGCCGACAGGATCACGGCCTGCCAGCCCCAGAAGGTGAAGGCGGCCAGCTTGTCCGAGAACAGGCGGACCTGGCAGGTGCGCTGCACCACGTAATACGAGGTCGCGAACAGGCCGCTGATGCCGAACGCGAAGATGACGCCATTGGTGTGCAGCGGGCGCAGGCGGCCGTAGGTCAGCCAGGGAATGTCGAAGTTCAGTGCGGGCCACGCCAGCTGGGCGGCGATGATGACGCCGACCAGCATGCCGATGATGCCCCACACTACGGTCGCAATCGCGAACTGCTTCACGACCTTGTAGTTGTAGTTCAGTTGTTGTTCCATTTGAGGACCCCGAGAACACTTGTGGTAGATGTGCCTCAAGGTTACGCAAGCGGACCTGCAAAAACTTTGATGTGGATCAAAAATTGCCGGGACGTACTACTGTGTGGCTAATTGAACGATCCAGTGTGGCGGGCGCGCCGCAGGAGGCCTTATGGCATAAGGCCTAGTTCGAAATGACTAGGTGAGCAGGAAGACAAGATGAATCGAGCGGCACAGCAACCGGGGTCTGGTCTGGCACAGCAACCGGGGTCAGGTCTGGCAATCGGACATTTGTCCGATTGCCAGACCTGACCCCGGTTAGAGCAGTATGCGCTAGCGAAGGGGGTCGTCGTCGTCGTGCAGGATGCGCAGCGCCGGACCTTCCAGGTCCTCGAACTGGCCGTCGTCGGAGGCTTTGAAAAAGACCCACAGCGCGCCGAAGACCAGTGCGATGCTCAAGGGGACCAGCAGGTATAACGATTCCATGACTTACCTCGCGCGCAGGCGCAATGCGTTGACGATGACGATGGCGGAGCTGGCGGCCATGCCCACGCCGGCCAGCCAGGGCCCCAGCAGGCCGAAGGCGGCGGCGGGGATGGCGACGATGTTGTACACGGTGGCCCAGGCCAGGTCTCTGGCGAATCACCCGCATCGTGGCGGACGCCTTGGCCGCCGTCTCGCCCACCATGCCGATTTGACCATGCAGCAGCACGGTGTCCGCATGCACCTGCGCCAGCGCCGCGCCCGAACCCATCGCGAACGAGACGTCGGCGGCGCTCAGCACGGCCGCGTCGTTGATGCCGTCGCCCACCATCGCGACGACAGCGCCGGCGGCCTGCAGCTGCTGCACATAGGCCAGCTTGCGCTCGGGCAGGCAGTCGCCCAGCGCGATGTCGATGCCGAGCTGGCGCGCCACCTGGTCCGCCAGCGCCTGGCGGTCGCCGCTGAGCAGTACCACCTGCTTGCCCTTTGCGCGGAAGCGGTCCACCGTCTGCTGCGCATCCGGGCGCAAGCTGTCGCTGACCGCGAAGCACGCCAGCCAGCGGCCTTGCGACACCAGCCAGACGGTCGTGGCATCTGCGCGCGCATGGCTCTCCGGCGGCGTACCGCCCGCCAGCATGGCCGCGAACGCCGCATTGCCAAGGCGGTAACGCTGACCGGCGATCATGCCTTCCAGGCCCTGGCCCGGCAGCTCCAGCAGCTCCTCCGCATGCACGGTGACGAGCTGCGGCAGCGCCTGCGCATGCGTGGCGATGGCGCGGCCGATCGGGTGCAGGCTGCCCGCTTCCAGTGCCGCGGCAAGCTGCGCGGCGGTCGCGCCATCCATGCCGTTGAAGGCCTCGACCGACTGCACGGCCGGGCGGCCGGTGGTCAGCGTACCGGTCTTGTCGAACACGATGTGGGTGGCGCGGTGCAGCGTCTCCAGCACGTGCGGGCGTACCACGAGGATGCCCTTGGCCAGCAGGCTGTCCGTGGCGGCGGCCAGCGCGGACGGCGTGGCCAGCGACAGCGCGCACGGGCACGACACCACCAGCACGGCGATGGCGACGGGCCAGGCGCGTGCCGGATCGTGCCAGCTCCAGAATGCGAACGTGGCCACGGCAAACAGCAGCAGCGCCAGCACGAAGTGTGACGCGGCGCGGTCGGCCCACTGCGCGATCCGCGGCTTGGCCGCGCCCGCGCGTTCCACCAGTTTCAATAAGCCCGACAGGGTGCTGTCGGCCACGGGTTTCGTCACGCGCAGCACAACGGCGCTGCTGGTATTGATGGCGCCACCGGGCACCGCGTCGCCGACGTCCTTCGGCTGCGGCACGCTCTCTCCCGTCAGCAGCGCCAGGTCGACGGCGGTGCGGCCCTCGGCGATGACACCGTCCGCGGCGAACGCCTCGCCCGGCTTGACGGCGATATGGTCGCCCGCCACCAGCGCGGCTGCCGGCACGACCGTGGTATCGCGCGCTGGCCAGGCCGTCAGCTTGCTGGCCGACGCGGGCAGCGCATGCTGCATGCGTTCCAGTGCACCGGCCGCCTTGCGCCGCGCCAGCAGCTCCAGGTAGCGGCTGGCCAGCAGCAGGAAGATGAACATCGTGACGGAATCGAAGTACACGTCGCCCTGGCCGCGCCAGGTGGCGACCACGCTGCCGAGGAAGGCGGCGCCGATGCCCAGCGCGACCGGCACGTCCATGCCCAGCACGCGCGCGCGCAGGCTGGCCCACGCGCCGGCAAAGAACGGCTGCGCCGAATAGACCACGGCGGGTAGGGTCAGCAGCAGGCTGGCCCAGCGCATCAGCGCGGCCATGTCGTTGTCGAGCGTGCCGTCGTCGGCCATGTAGGCCGGCGCCACGTACATCATCACCTGCATCATCGACAAGCCGGCCACGAACAGCTGGCGGCCCAGGGTGCGGCCGCTCTTGCGCAGCTGCTCCGTGTGGCGCGCCGCATCATACGGGAACGCCGCGTAGCCGATCGTGCGCAGTGCCTGCAGCAGGTCGGACAGTTTGACGGCGCCGGCACGCCAGCGCACTGTCAGCCGTTCGGTGGCGACGTTCAGGCTGGCGGCCGTGACGCCGTCGATCTTCAGCAGGCGATGTTCGATCAGCCACACGCAGGCGGCGCAGCGGATGCCTTCGACCAGCAGCACCGCTTCCACCTGCTCTTTCTCGTCGGCGGCGAAACGGGGATCGCTGTCGTACAGGCGCAGCTCGGGCGGCACCAGGTCCGCCGCCGTGCCGGCGGTGGCGGCAAAGCCCGTGCGTTCACGGTAGTAGCTGGCCTGGCCGATGTCGACGATGGTGCGGGCCACCGCTTCGCAGCCGGGGCAGCACATGGCGCGGTCGACGCCGTCGATCGGCACGTGCCAGCGCGCGCCGTCCGGTACCGGCAGGCCGCAGTGGAAGCATGCTAGGATTTGCGGTACGGCGTTCATGCTGCGCCCACGCACAGGGCGTCCAGCCAGCCATGCTGCAGGCCGCCGGCGTAGCGGGCGATGCCCAGCAGGCCGAAGGCCAGCACCAGCAGGCCGCAGGCAAGACGCACGCGGCGTTGCTGCAGCATCGCGCGCAGGCGCGTACCAGCTAGGCCGAGGGCCAGCAGCATCGGCAATGTGCCCAGGCCAAAGACCAGCATGACGGCGGCGCCGCCGGCGGCGGAGCCGGACAGCAGCGCCGTCAGCAGCACGCTGTACACCATCCCGCACGGCACCCAGCCCCACAGGCCACCCAGCGCAAAGGCCTTCGGCAGCGTGTCCATCGGCAGCAGCGGCCGCATCAGGGGTTGCACACGGCGCCACAGCATCTTGCCGGCCTGCTCGACGTGGGCCAGGCCGCGCCAGGCGTCCATCAGGTACAGGCCCAACGCGATCAGCATGAGGTTGGCCAGCAGGTAGGCGAAGCCCTGCCATGCCGCGATGCGAGCCAGGCTGGCGGCACCGTTGACCAGGCCCGCCGCCAGCGCGCCGGCGACCATGTAGCTGCCGATGCGGCCCGCGTTGTAGGCCAGCACCCGCGCCACGCCGCTGTCGGCCAGCGCCAGCACCGCCGTGCCATTGGCCGGCACGATCGGAATCGTGCGCCGTGGCGCGCCCGCGCTCAGCGCGCCGACGATGCCGCCGCACATGCCGATGCAATGCACGCTGCCGGCCAGGCCGACGACGAACACGGGGAGCAGGTTGAGGGACATGATGATCAGATCGTCTTCGAATACCGCAGCGGTTGCGGCTGCGCGCTGGCGGCCGCCTGCGCGCGCGCCTGCTGCAGATGGCGGTCGAACAGCATGCAGATATTGCGGATCGTCAGGCGGCCTTTCAAGGTGACGGAGATCCAGCCGTCCTCGATGGTCACCAGGCCGTCGGCGACGAACTCGCGCAGCTGTTCCAGCTCGCGCGCGAAGTAGTCCTCGAAGCGGATCGGCCAGCCCTGTTCGACGGATCTCGTGGACAGCTCGAAGTTGCACATCAGGCGCTGGATGATGATCCGGCGCAGCAGGTCGTCGCTGTCCAGCTTATAACCGCGTGCCACGGGCAGCTTGCCTTCGTCCAGGCGGGCGTAATAATCGTCCAGCGTCTTTTCGTTCTGGCTGTAGGTGGCGTTGACGGCGCTGATGGCCGAGACGCCGACGGCGACCAGGTCCATTTCCGCGTGCGTCGAATAACCCTGGAAGTTGCGGTGCAGCCGGCCCTGGCGCTGGGCCACGGCCAGGTCGTCCTCCGGCTTGGCGAAATGGTCCATGCCGATGTAGACGTAGCCGGCAGCCGTCAGGCGGCTGATGCACAGCGCCAGCATCTCCAGCTTCACCTCCGGTGCCGGCAGCTCGCTTTCGGCGATGCGCCGCTGCGGCTTGAACAGGTGCGGCATGTGCGCGTAGTTGTACAGCGCGATGCGGTCGGGATTGGCGACGATGACCTTCGACAACGTCTGCTCCATCGTCGCCATCGTCTGCTTCGGCAGGCCGTAGATCAGGTCGATGCTGATGGAGCGGAAGCCGGCGTCGCGCGCGGCGGCCATGATGGCGATGGTGTCCTCGGCCGGCTGGATACGGTTGACGGCCTTCTGCACGTCCGGATCGAAGTCCTGCACGCCCAGGCTCAGGCGATTGAAGCCCTGCCGGCGCAGCGACTGCACGCGCGCCGCGTCCACGGTGCGCGGATCGATCTCGATCGAATACTCGCCTTCGGCGTCCGGCGCGAAGTCGAAGTTGCGGCGCAGGTGCGCCATCAGGTCTTCCATCTGGCGGTCGCTGAAGTAGGTGGGCGTGCCGCCGCCGAAGTGCAGCTGCTCGACGCGGTTGATGCCGTCGAACAGCGTGCCCTGCATGTCGATCTCCTGCTTCAGGTACGACAGGTACGTGGCCGCCTTGCTGCGGTCCTTGGTGACGATCTTGTTGCACGCGCAGTAGTAGCAGATGTTCTCGCAGAACGGCACGTGCACGTAGAGCGACAGCGGCCGCCGCCCGCCGCGCATTTTCAGACCCGCCTGCGCTTCCAGGAAGCTGCCGTAGCCGAAGCCGGGCGTGAAGCGGTCCGCCGTCGGATACGACGTGTAGCGCGGGCCGGACATGCTCAGTTTCTCGATGACGTTGGCGTCGAACTGCACGGAGGGGACCAGGGAGGCGGTGGCGATGTTCATGATCGTTCTTCTGTTTCTGGGGTGGGTCAGGCGGCCAGCCGTTTCACGTCCCTGGCCGCGGGGCGGCGTGCCGGGGCACGCACGTTGGATTTGCCGAAGTTGAACAGGCTGACCGCTTGCGTCAGGCCGTTGGCTTCCTCGGCCAGGCTGCTGGCGGCGGCCGCCGCTTCCTCGACCAGGGCGGCGTTTTGCTGCGTCACCTGGTCCATGTGGGCGATGGCCTTGTTGACCTGGTCGACGCCGGCGCTCTGTTCGCGCGAGGCGATCGAGATCTCCTGCATGATGCTGGTGACCTGCTTGACGGACGTGACGACCTGCTCCATCGTCGCGCCGGCGCGGTGGGCCCGTTCCATGCCGGTGCCGACCTTCGACACCGACACTTCGATCAGGTGCTTGATGTCCTTGGCGGCCACCGACGAACGCTGCGCCAGGTTGCGCACTTCGCCCGCCACCACGGCAAAGCCGCGGCCCTGTTCACCGGCGCGCGCCGCCTCGACGGCCGCGTTCAGCGCCAGGATATTGGTCTGGAAGGCGATGCCCTCGATCAGCGCGATGATGTCGACGATCTGCTTGGAGGAGTTGTTGATCTCGTCCATCGTGGTGATCACTTCGGAGACGATGGCGCCGCCCTGCACCGCCACGTCGGAGGCGGCCATGGCCAGGGTATTGGCCTGCAGCGAGTTGTCGGCATTGGCCTTCACGGTCGAGGAGAACTCGTCGACCGACGATGCCGTCTCTTCCAGGCTGGCGGCCTGCGACTCGGTGCGGCCGGACAGGTCGGCGTTGCCGGCGGCGATCTGGCGCGTGGCGACGGCCATCGTCTCGACGTTGACGCGCACATCGCGGATGGTCGCGATCAGGTTGTTGTTCATCTGCTCCAGCGCGCGCAGCAGCTGGCCCGCTTCGTCCGTGCTGTGCGTCTCGAACGTGCCGGACAGGTCGCCGGCGGCGATGCGGCGCGCGCCTTCCACGGCCCGCGCCAGCGGCTGCAGCATGCCGACCCGCAGCGTGTACCACAGGAAGACGTTGATCAACAGGCCAATGAAGGTGGCGCCGAAGATGCCGTAGCGGACGGCGCCCGTCGTGCTCTCGGCGAACAAGCTGGCAACGCAGACACCCAGCAGCAGCGTGTTGACGACGCTGGTCGAGAGCCAGATGCGCATCGCCAGCGACACGTGCGACAGCCGGCCCAGCAGGTGCGGCAGGCCGCGGCGGATGATCTGGCCGTTGCGGATCTCGATATCCTTGCTGCCCTCGGCCAGCGCGCGGTAGGCGGCGATGGCCGCGTTCACCTGGCTGCGTTCGGGGCGGGTGCGCACGGACATGTAGCCGACGGTGCGGCCGGCTTCCTTGATCGGCGTGATATTGGCTTTCACCCAGTAGAAGTCGCCGTTCTTGCAGCGGTTCTTGACCAGACCCGTCCACGGCGTGCCGGCCCGGATCGACGTCCACAGGTCGGCGAACGCCTGCGGCGGCATGTCGGGATGGCGCACGATGTTCTGCGGGGCGCCGATCAGTTCTTCTTCCGTGAAACCGCTGACCTGGATGAAATACGGGTTCACATAAACGATATTGCCATCCAAATCCGTTTTAGAGACGATCGCCTGATCCGGATCGAGGTCCACTTCCTGGTTGGTGACGGGCAAATTCTTGCGCATCGGGTTTACTCCTAAGCCTGTGTTGTTCTGGCGGCGCCTTCGTTGGCGCTCTGTCCTGAATGTTATGAACTGCTGTAATTTCTGTGCGGCAATACACCACAGGAATCAGTTTAGGGAGGGCAACCTCCAAAAACCTTGATTTAGATCAAAATTGGAGGAATGGGAGACACATGCGGCGCGGGCTTCGCGCCGCTGCAACGGCGGGGGATGACGGAGTGGAAACACGCTGCGGCGAACGCCGCACGGGGAGGCAACTACGGTAGAGCTCGTGTCCCACCGCGGGGTCAGTCACCGCGGTGGGACACGAGCTCGGCATTACATGGTCAGGCGGGCTCTTCCATGGCCTTCTGGCCGCCGGCGGCCGCGATGTCGCGCACGTTTTTCTGCACGGCGACAGCGGCAAACAGGCTCAGCGTGTAAGCCATCGCATAAAACCCTTTTCGCTGGGCGCCAGCGTGGCGTTGAACACACCCGCCACATAGGCGAAGGCACCGATCAGCATGGCCAGCCAGGCAGCGCCGACAAACGCGGCGGTGGGTCGTTGTACGTTCTTTATGAAATCTCCTTGCTATCGCGGCACGGCGCCGCGTGTTGCATGATGGCAAAAATTTAAGCCTTGCCCTTGAATTTGCGCAACACTTTAGTGACCACGGAAACGGCTGCCAGCACTATGGCACCGGTCAGCACGCCGACGACGATGTCGGCCACGTGCGGCGTCAGCCAGCCCAGCGCCGGGCCGACGCCCCCCACCGCATGGGCCGACTCGGCGGCGTGGTGGATGACATCGTGCAGCTGCGGAATGCCATGCGTGAGGATACCGCCGCCGACCATGAACATCGCCACGGTGCCCAGCACCGACAGCAGCTTCATCAGCTTGGGCGCCGCGGCCAGCAGGAAGCGGCCCAGCGCGCGCACGGCCGCCATGCCGGCCCCGGCGCGCTGACTCAGGTACAGACCGGCATCGTCCATCTTGACGATGCCGGCCACGATGCCGTACACACCGACGGTCATGATGGCGGCGATGCTGACCAGCACGGCCACCTGCTGGCTGAACGGCGCGGCCGACACGGTGCCCAGCGCGATGACGATGATCTCGGCGGACAGAATGAAGTCGGTCCGGATGGCGCCGCTGATCTTTTCCTTCTCCAGCGCGCACAGGTCGACCTCGGGATCGGTCACGGCGGCCACCAGCTCGGCATGGTGCTGCTCGTCTTCTTCCTTGCTGTGCAGGAACTTGTGCGCGAGCTTTTCAAAGCCCTCGAAGCACAGGTAGGCGCCGCCGATCATCAACAGCGGCGTTACGCCCCACGGCGCGAAGGCGCTGATGGCCAGCGCAGCGGGCACGAGGATCGCCTTGTTCTTGGTCGACCCCACCGCCACGGCCCAGACGACGGGCAATTCGCGGTCGGCCTTGACGCCGGCCACCTGCTGGGCGTTGAGCGCCAGGTCGTCGCCCAGCACGCCGGCGGTTTTTTTCGCGGCCACCTTGCTCATGGCGGCGACGTCGTCGAGAATGGTGGCAATATCGTCGATCAGGGCAAGCAGGCTGGTTCCGGCCATCGGTGGCTCTCTCTAGGGAAGTGGTTGAACCGATAATCTTACCTTACCCGGCGGCGGCGCTGCGCTGTGCTGCAATCTGCGTTACTCTACATGCATTGTTCTTGCCTGGATCCCCCATGAGTTTTGCCACCTGGCTCGGTTTTGCCATCTCCGCCATCATCATCGCCATCTCGCCCGGTTCCGGTGCCGTGTTGTCGATGTCGCATGGCTTGTCGTACGGCGTGCGCAAGGCCAGCGCCACGGTCATGGGACTCCAGCTGGGGCTGTTGCTGGTGCTGTTCATTGCCGGTGCCGGCGTGGGTTCCTTGCTGCTGGCGTCCGAATTCGCGTTCAACGTCGTCAAGACGGTGGGCGCGCTGTACCTGATCTGGCTGGGCCTGTCGCAATGGCGCGCCAAGGTGGACGGTGGCGCCGAGGTCGGCGTGGCCAGGCAGGCAACGTTGCCCTCGACGGGGCGCCGCGTGCTGACGGGCTTTCTCACCAACGCCACGAATCCGAAAGGCATCATCTTCATGGTGGCCGTGCTGCCGCAGTTCATCACGCAGGGCGAGCCCGTGTTGCCCCAGCTGCTGATCCTGGCCGTGACGATGGTGGCGATCGACATGACGGTCATGCATGGTTACGCGCTGCTGGCCTCGACGATGCAGGGCTATTTCCGCGACCCGCGCGCCCTGCGGGTGCAGAACCGCGTGTTCGGCGGGCTGCTGATGGCGGTCGGCACGGCGCTGTTCTTCGTCAAGCGCCAGGCCTGAACTGCTTCAATTTGTAACGGCTGTCGGCGCGCGGCGCGGCCGAGCGTTAAATCGGGATAACGCTCCGGAGACATCGATGAACCGCAAGACCCTGCACTTCCTGTTGCTGGCGGCCCTCGTGGCCGCTTCTTCCTTTGCGCTGGCCGATCCGCCCGCCCGGGTGGGCCGTATCGCCGCCGCCGAGGGCGCGGTGACGGTGCGCACCGGTGACGGCAGCGAGTCCGGCTCGCTGCTGAACTGGCCCGTCAGCTCGGACCACCACGTCATCACGGCGGCCGGTGCCCGCGCCGAAGTGCGCGTGGGGGCCGCCGCCATCCGGCTCGACGGCGACAGCGACCTGGCAATCGAACAACTGGACGACGACGTGATGCGCCTGCGCCTGCACCACGGCGCCGTCAGCGTGCACCTGCGCGATCCGGCCCTGCTGGGCGGTTTCGAGCTGGCCACCGCGCACGCGCGCGTGCTGCTGACGGAGCCGGGCGTCGTCAAGGTCGAGACCGAGCGCGTGCCCGACAGCACGCGGGTGTCCACGCTGGAGGGGATCGCCCGCGTCGAAGGCGGCGGCACCGCGCTGACGCTACGCGCCGGCAAGCGCGCCGACGTGCGCGATGACGATATCGCCACGGGCCAGGCGCTGGCCGACAATTTCGACGCCTGGGCGCAGAACCGCGACCGCCGCGACGAGGCGGCGATCGCCACCCGCTACGTTCCCGCCGACGTTACTGGATACGAAGAGCTGGATCGCCACGGCAGCTGGACTGTCAGCAGCGACTACGGCCCGCTGTGGGCGCCGCGCAATGTGGCCTCGGACTGGGCGCCCTACCGCGACGGCCGCTGGACCTGGCTGTCGCCGTGGGGCTGGACCTGGATCGACAATGCGCCCTGGGGTTATGCGCCCAGCCATTACGGCCGCTGGGTGCTGGTCAACCGGCGCTGGTGCTGGGCGCCAGGCCGCGTCGTCGGCCGGCCGGTGTGGGCGCCGGCGCTGGTGGGCTGGGTGGGCGGTCCCGGCTGGGCTGTCGAATTCCGCGACCGCCGCCGCGCGCCCGGCCTGGGCTGGTATCCGCTGACGCCGCGCGACCGCTACGTGCCGCACTACCCGGTCTCGCCGCGCTACGAGGAACGGCTGGGCTGGCGCTTCCACGACAGCGACCGGCGCGGTCGCTACGCGCCGGACGGCCGCCGCGACGGCCTGACGATCGTGCCGCGCGACCGCTTCGAGCAGCGCCGCACGGTGGCTGTCAACAACGTGCCGCGCGCCACGATCTTCCCGAACACGATCAGCACCCTGCCCCCTGGCGTGCCGGTGACGCCGCCGGGCGTCACGGCGCGGCCGGGCGACCGCAATGGCGACGGCGTCGCCGACCGCCTGCAGCGCGACCGCAACCACGACGGCATCGCCGATGGCGTGCAAGGGCCGGACCGCAATCGCGATGGTGTCGCCGACCGCTTGCAGACGCCGGACCGCAACCGCGACGGTATTGCCGACGGCTTGCAGCCGCGCCCGGACCGCATCATCACGACCGAGCGCTGGCCGGAGCGCGACCGCAATCATGACGGGGTCGCCGACCGCCTGCAGCGCGACCGCAACGGCGATGGCATCGCCGACGCGGCGCAAGGCCTGGCCGATCCACGCGCCGACCGCAATCGCGACGGCATCCCGGACCGCGCCCAGGGCCTGGTCGATCCGCGCCATGACCGCAACGGCGACGGCATCGCCGACCGCGCCCAGGGCCACGTGATCACAACGATGACGCCAGGCCAGTTCGCTCCGGCCGCCGAGCAGGCCGAGCGCCGTCACCGCCTGCTGGAAGAGCAGGTGGAACGCCGACGCGAATTGATGGACGCGCGCCGCCAGCAGAACGAGCAGCGCTGGAACGGGCGCCCGGTCCAGCCGGCACCGGCCGCGCCACCACCGATCGCCACGGCACCGAATCCGCGCGCGGTGTTCACGCCGGCCGCGCCGCCGCCGGCCGCGCCGCCGCCAGTGGTCGCGCCACGGCCCGCACCGCCGCCCCCTGCGCCGGTCGCACCGCTGCCAGCGCAGCCGCAGGCCCAACCGCAGCCGCAAGCGCCGGCGCAGCCCGGCGGCCAGCACCGCGGTCCGCGCCAGCCGCGCCAGGACGGCATCCGCGAGCGCTGAGCGCATACGTCCGGCCCCGGTTTTCGACCATTCGGGGCGGGATTCGTGCAGCTTGTCACAAAGCCGTAGCCCGGCGCCCCTACACTTTCGTACAGTACGACGTACGGGAACACGGGTACGACAGGACCGACGACACGGTCCGCAACCCAGGCATTCTCGAGACCGCACCAGCGTCCCGACTATTCCGTTATCACGAATAGTTTTTCGGCCAGCCTTCGGGCTGGCTTTTTTTTGCCTGAACGATCCCCACCTTTGGCTACAATACCGGTTGGCGCAGTGCGCCGCTTGTCCTCATCTACGATTGGAAACATCATGTCCGCTATTCCGCCCAAAGAGTCCCTCATCGAATACCCGAGCGACTTCCCGATCAAGGTGATGGGTCCGACGCACGAAACGTTCACCGCCACGATCATCGACGTCATCGTCAAGCACGATCCGACTTTCCATGAAGGCAAGGTCGAGACGCGTCCTTCGTCCAGCGGCAACTACACGGGCCTGACCGTGACCGTGCGCGCGATCAGCCGCGAGCAGCTGGATGCGCTGTACGCCGAGCTGTCGGGCCACCCGATGGTCAAGGTGGTGCTGTAACGGTACTGCCCCGGGCGGCTGCCTGCTTCTTGAGCACGCGCCTGAGACGGCGCGTATAATGGCAGGCTTCGATCCACGCAAGCTGCCCATGTCCACGACCCGACCCGAACCGGCGGTGATCCGCCACCTCGGTCAAGCCGACTACGAACCGACCTTCGCCGCGATGCGCGCCTTTACGGATGCGCGCACGGCCGACACGCCCGACGAGCTGTGGATCGTCGAGCACCCGCCCGTATTCACCCTGGGCCTGGGCGCCGATCGCGGCCACTTGCTGGCGGGCGCGGCGCGGATCCCGGTGGTGCAGACGGACCGCGGCGGCGAGGTGACGTACCACGGCCCCGGCCAAGTCGTCATCTACCTGCTGATGGACCTGCGCCGCAACAAACCCGGCGGCAAGCTGTATGCGCGCCAGTTCGTCCATAAAATCGAGCAGGCCATCATCAATGTGCTGGCGGCGTATAATCTGGCCGGCGAACGGGTCGAAGGCGCGCCTGGCATCTATATCGCCGACGGCCCGAAACGGGGCGCCAAGATCGCCGCGCTGGGCCTGAAAGTGCGCGGCAACGGCTGCACCTACCACGGCGTGTCGCTGAACGTGGCGATGGACCTGGCGCCGTTCACCTGGATCAACCCGTGCGGCTACGCCGGCCTGGAAACGGTCGACATGCGCACGATGGGTGTCGCGCCCCCGCTGGCCGACGTGCAGCGGGCGCTGGCCAACGAACTGGTCGCGCTGCTCGACGTGGGCGCCGAAGCCGCCGTCGCCTAACCGAATTTACCTGAAAAGCCCGCAAGGGCAACTGTCATGACTACCGAGACCACTTCCAGCACCGCCCCCGCTTACAACCCCAGCGAGAAGCAAAAAGGCGCCAGCAAGACCTCGCGCATCCCGATCAAGATCGTGCCGGTCGAGCAGGTGGAGCGCCTGAAGAAGCCGGAGTGGATCCGCGTGAAGGCGGCGTCGGCCTCGAGCCGCTTCTACGAGATCAAGGACATCCTGCGCGAGAACAAGCTGGTGACCGTGTGCGAGGAAGCCTCCTGCCCGAACATCGGCGAATGCTTCGGCAAGGGCACGGCCACCTTCATGATCATGGGCGACAAGTGCACCCGCCGCTGCCCGTTCTGCGACGTGGGCCACGGCCGCCCGGACCCGCTGGACGTGAACGAACCGGCCAACCTGGCCAACACGATCGCCAAGCTGCGCCTGTCGTACGTGGTCATCACGTCGGTGGACCGCGACGACCTGCGTGATGGCGGCGCCGGCCACTTCGTCGAGTGCATCACGAAGACGAAAGAGCTGTCGCCGAAGACGCAGATCGAAGTGCTGGTGCCGGATTTCCGCGGCCGCCTGGAAAAGGCGCTGAACATCTTCGCGGACGGCCTGCCGGACGTGATGAACCACAACCTGGAAACGGTGCCGCGCCTGTACAAGGAAGCGCGCCCGGGCGCCGACTACCTGCATTCGTTGAAGCTCCTGAAGGACTTCAAGGCGATGTACCCGCACGTGAAGACCAAGTCGGGCCTGATGGTCGGCCTGGGCGAGACGGACGAGGAAATCCTGCAGGTCATGCGCGACATGCGCGAGCACGACATCGACATGCTGACGATCGGCCAGTACCTGGCGCCGTCGAACAGCCACCTGCCGGTGCGCCGCTACGTGCACCCGGACGTGTTCAAGATGTTCGAGGAAGAAGCATACAAGATGGGCTTCGGCCACGCCGCCGTGGGCGCGATGGTGCGCAGCTCGTATCACGCCGACGTGCAGGCGCATAACCTGCTCGAAGCGGTGAACAGCTAGAACTTGGCGAGAAAAATTCAGAAGCTGTAAGACCATCCTCGATTCGAACAGCCTGAAGAAAACAGCACTTACCTTCCCCAGGGCCCTGCCCCAAGACGGACATTTCCGGCGTATCGATTGGTTCGGTGAACTTCCCGAACCGGTCGATCCGCCGAAACCGACCTTCCGTTTTCCTCTACCTATCGCGCGTCGTCGAGCCAGGTTTTTTCGACAACCCGTCAGTACCTCTCCAGGCAATCTTCCATCCCCTGCAAAAGCCCAGCGCAAAGTATGGGTCTCAGCCGACAAGTTTCAATTCCGTAAGCCAAGACCATAAGCTGTAGGTAGGCTGTCGCATCCCAGAATTGGTTTGACAAACCCATACATCTTTACCTATCCTTGGCGTTGTGGAATCGTTTCCATAGTCGTGTTCCAGCTTTGATGTAGCGTTCATGAAATAAACCATAAGACCGAAACATTGCTGACAACTGGCATTGTCTCTCGGTCGCCACCGCAGCACTTCCAACCGAGGAGACAAGATGAACGAAGGTCGTTTTAACGAGTCGGGCAGAGCATTCAAAACATTGTTGCCAGGCCTGCTGTTGGCCTGTGCCGTACAAGCGAGTGCAAGCGTCACCAACCCAAGGATCGGTGGACTGATCTGGTCTGAGGAATTCAACGGCACGGTGCTGGACACAAAAATCTGGACGCCCTATGACGGCAATGGCTGCCAAATCGGCTTATGCGGCTACGGAAATGCGGAGCTCGAATACTACAGCCCGAGGAACCTGGCCATTAGCGATGTGCCATTCGAACGCGGCACGCGTGCACTGGCAATCCAGGCCCGGCGCGAACGCCAGGGCAGCAACGAGTTCACGTCGGGCAAAATCGATTCGTACAACAAGGTCCAGGTAAAGTACGGCATGGTGGAGGTTCGCATGAGCACACCTGACCTCACCACCGGCCTGTGGCCCGCTGCCTGGATGCTGGGTACCAGTGCACAGGCCTGGCCACGCAAAGGCGAAATCGACATCATGGAAATGGGGCACAAGGCCTCCGAATGGTCACAGTCGGGGGCGGCTTCGGCAAACCATTTTGTCGGCGCCAATATCATCACCTGGAACCAGGCTGCTTGTGTGCCAGGTAACGAAACGTGCGCCGCCTCGACAGCCTGGAAGACCAAGAACTGGTATGTCCCGGCCACATCCCTGGTCAATCGCTTTGTGAAGTACCGGCTGTATTGGACCGATACCGAGATGCGTTTTACGGTAGAGGACAATGGCGTCGAACACGACCTGTACGACAAGCCACTGCCGGTCAATTCCGATGCTTTGAAGGCGCCGTTCTACCTGCTGCTGAATTTGGCCGTCGGCGGTAATTTCACCGACGCGGCCACGCCAAGCCAAGTCACTGCACCCTTGCCGAGCACGATGTATGTCGACTATGTACGGGTTTATCAACTGGATGGCCTGGGCGAAGTCAAGCTGGGCAATCAGACCGTGCCCGAAGTGGGCAAGTTCGGTGTCTACACGGATAACTCCGCCGTCAATGCCAAGCTGGAAGCCGGCACCACCTCCGACATCTGGGTATGGAACAACAACTCGATAGCCGCTGGCTCCCTGGCCCCCTACGAAGGCAGTAACGTCCTCGCATGGAGCTATACCAAGCCAGGTGATTGGTTTGGCGCGTCGATCCAGTCACGCTCGATCCGTGATCTGACGAATTTCCGTAACGGCACCGTGAAGTTCCGTATCAAGATCCCTGCGAATGTCTCTTTCAACATCGGTCTGGCCGATACGTACACCAATGTGAACTGGCTGAATTTCCCGGCCAACACCACCACGTTCGGGCTGGTGCGCAATGGCGACTGGGCGACGGCTACCATACCGGTGTCGACGCTGGCCGGTCCATTGGTCGCGTTGCAGTCGGTCGTGGATCTGTTCATGTTCTCCAGTGACGGCAACAATATTCCAACGGCCGCCTTCCAGTTTGCGATCGATGACATCGTGTGGGACGCCGGCACGCCTGTCCAGTCCGGCCCGCAAAATGTGACACAGCTTTCTCCGACCACGCTCCAATTCACCTCGACCGTAGGCGAATGGGCTGACGTGCACTACACCGTCAATAACGGCTCCCCGATGAACGTGCGCATGCGTCTTCAAAATGGCGTTAACACATATGAGGCCAGCGGATTGAAGGCAGGCGACGTGGTTCGCTACAATTTTACGTACTGGGACGCCGCCGCCAATCACGCTGTCGATACCGTGCAACAAACCTATACGATGAAATAATGCGAATGTAAGGCGTACCGTCATCAGGGGACGCTCTTTAGCCGTCTGTGATAGGTCGCTGAAGGATTCGGCGACCTATCCGCGGAACATATCCCGCCGCCGGCGCGATCGCGCCGGCAAAACCGCACCGCCGTTCCGGAAGTAAGGTAAAGTCCGCGCTTGGCCAGCGCACTGCCTGGCCACCGATCAGACCGACACTCCTGGACCCATGAAAAACATCCTCACCATCCGCGCCGCCTCCATCGCCGCGCAAGAAGCGGACGAAAGCTACATCGTCGGCTTCGCCGACAGCCGCACCCAGCCGCAGGAATACATCATCCTGCAGCGCTCCGTGGAGCCCGACGACGATGAGCCCGCCACGTACTTCCTCGAAATCAACGATGCCGAGACATCGGGCTACGGCGGCATCCAGAGCGCCGCGCTGGGCGAAAACAGCTTCACGCTGGTGCTGGCCGACGACAACGCGTACGCCGACGGTCTCGACGGCGTCACGATCACGTTCGACGGCGCCAGCGTGCCCGCCGACCTGAAGCACTACCTCGGCCAGATATTCCAGGGCACCGACTGCACGTTCTCAGCAAACTAGCCGCGTATAATCGCCGCGCCATCACAAAGCAGAGTTCGTGTCCCACCACGGGGTCAGTCACCAAGTGGGACACGGGCTCATCCTGCGCCGCCGATCTTTAACCGATACCGCCATGAACGTCCGCATCGAGCCCAGCTGGAAACAGCAACTGCAAGCCCAGTTCGACCAGCCCTACTGGAACGAACTGACGCAATTCGTCCGCGAAGAATACGCCGCCGGCCACTGCTGCCCGCCCGGCAAGGACATCTTCCGCGCCTTCGACCTGACGCCGTTCGACAAGGTCAAGGTGGTCATCCTGGGCCAGGACCCGTACCACACGCCCGGTGCCGCGATGGGTTTTTGTTTCTCCGTCCCGGAAGGCAACCGCCCGCAGCCCAGCCTGCAGAACATGTTCAAGGAACTGGAAAGCGACCTGGGCGTGAAGCGTACCCGTACCGACCTGTCCGACTGGGCCGAGCAGGGCGTGTTCCTGCTGAATGCCGTGCTGACGGTGCGTGCGGGCAGCGCCGGTTCCCATGCGCGCAAGGGCTGGGAGACGTTTACGGACAGTGCCATCAGCACCTTGTCGCGCGAGCGCGAGCACCTGGTGTTCATCCTGTGGGGCAGCTATGCCATTGCCAAGAAGGCGCTGATCGACACGACCAAACACCACGTCATCACGTCGCCGCACCCGTCGCCGCTGTCGGCGCACCGCGGCTTCTTCGGCAGCAAGCCGTTCTCGCAGGCGAACGCCTACCTGGAGCGGACGGGGCAGGATCCGATCACCTGGGGATAAGGACGGGATCGTCGCGTGTCGGCAGCGCGGGATTAGCGTCCGCCGATGCTCGCCGTGGCGCTACCCATGGCGCCAGAAGCCCTCGTGCGCCACGCTGGCCTCTTCCTCGTGCAGCGGCCCGATGACCTGCGTGGGCCGCTGGCCGCTGGCGAACACCTGCCGGCATGGCAGCGACAGGGTCGGGTTTTCCGGGTCGCTGCCCGTCAGCCGCAGCAGCCGCGCTTCCGACAACGCATACACCACGCGCCCGACGCCGGCCCAGTAGGTGGCCCCGGCGCACATCGCACACGGCTCCGCGCTGCTGTACAAGGTAGCGCCGGCCAGCGCGGCCGGGCCGTATTGCGACGACGCCAGCCGCAGCGCGTTCATCTCCGCGTGTGCCGTGCGGTCCATGCTGGACGCGTTCATGGCCTCGGCGATGACGTGGCCGTCGGCCCCGACCACCATCGCCGCGAACGGGTGGTGGCCGCTGTCGCGCGAGCGTTGCGCCAGCGCGATGACCTCTTGCAGCCGGCGTTCGTCCTGTTCGGTCAACTGGCTCATTTCGGAATCTTGCCCTCGACGCCCTGCACGTACCAGTTCATCGACAGCAGGTCCTTCAACGGCAGCTCCGATCCTGCCGGCACCTTGACGGCGCCCGACTGGTCCTTCAATGGGCCCTGGAACGGACGCATCTTGCCGCTGGCCAGGGCCGTCTTCTTCTCCTCGAACACCTTGGCCGCATCGGCCGGCACAACGGGATTCAACGGCGACATCTTCACCATGCCCTCCTGCAGGCCGCCGCGTGTCTCGCCTGTCTTCCACGTGCCCGCCATGACGGCCTGCGCCGTCTTCGTATAGAAGTCGCCCCACTGGTTGGTGCTGGCGGTCAGGTGCGCCTTCGGTGCGAAGCGCTGCATGTCCGAATCCCAGCCAAACGCATACTTCCCCTTTTCCTGCGCGGCCTGCAGCGTGGCCGGCGAGTCGGTGTTTTGCGTCAGCACGTCGGCGCCCTGCGCGATCAGCGTCTCGGCCGCCTGGCGCTCCTTGGCCGGGTCGTACCAGCTGTTGACCCACAAGACCTTCATCTTGATGGCCGGGTTGACGCTTTGTGCGCCCAAGGTGAAGGCGTTGATGTTGCGGATCACCTCGGGCACCGGGAACGAGGCCACCATGCCCAGCGTGTTCGACTTCGTCATCTTGCCCGCCACGACACCCAGCAGGTAGGCACCTTCGTACATGCGCGTCTCGTAGACGCCCATGTTCTTGCCCGTCTTGAAGCCGGTCGCGTGCTGGAACACGACGTTCGGGAAGGCCCGCGCCACCTTCTCCGTCGCGTTCATGTAGCCGAACGAGGTGGTGAAAATCAGCTTGTTGCCGTCCGCCGCCAGCTTGCGGATCACGCGTTCCGAGTCCGCCCCTTCCGGCACGTTTTCGACATAGGTCGACTTCACCTTGCCGGCCAGCGCCTTCTCCATGGCGAGACGCCCCTGTTCGTGGGCATAAGTCCAGCCGGCATCGCCGACCGGGCCGATGTAGACAAAGGCGACCTTCAGCGGATCGGCCGCATGGGTGGGCGCGGCAACGGCAAGCGAGGCGGCCAGCGCGGCCAGGGCAAACAGGGTGCGACGGTTCATGACGGTCCTTTCAGGGTCGGGGATCAGAAGTGATACTCGGCGCGCACCATCGGCGTGCGTGCGGTGGCACCCGGCACCGTGCGGGCCGGGTTGCCGAACTTGTTTTTCCAGTACTGATATTCGAGGCCGACCTTGAACGTGTTCTTGGCCGCGCCCACGACGCCACTGAGGTCGTACATCAGCTGCATGTCGACGTTGATCTCGACGGCGGTTGGTCCGCCGAATTCGTTCCTGCCCTTGGTGCCGATGTAGTTGGCATAGCCCTCGAACGACAGCGGCACGCCCAGCGTGAACGGGATACCCCAGGCGGCCGTCAGCATCGCATGCGTGTCATAGCGATAGCGGTCGGTGGCCGTCTGCGTAAAGCCGTTGTAGGGCGCGTTCGATTCGTGCAGCGCCAGCAGGCTGACGTCGAGGAAACCGGGCACGTCGAACATCAGCGTGGGGCCCAGCACCAGCATGCGCTTCTTCGAGTTGTAGCCGGCGTCGGTCTTGCTGTTGATGTCGAAGCCCGCCGTCACGCCCACGCCGCGCACGGGGCCGAACGCCATCGCCTGGCCCGTCACCTTGCCCAGGTCCAGTGTGTGGCGATACACCGCGTATGCCTCGTGCGCCCCGCTGCGCGAACCGACCGCCGAAGGGTCGTTCTCGTCCGAGAGCAGGTAGTCCACGCTGAAGAAGTTCTTGCCGTACTTGTAGCCGCTGACATGGCTGAAGTTGACGACGTGCTTGACGATGTCGGCGCCGTTGTACGGCTCGGAGAACTTGCTGCCGTAGCGGTAGCTCAGCGACGTGTCGCTCCAGTCGGCCGCGTGGGCGGCGCAGGAGGCCAGCAGCAGCAGGCCGGCGGCGATGCGTGGTGTCTTCATGCTTGTCCTTGTTGTCGTGGTGAGGGCGATGTCCCGTACCTGTAGCAATTTGCGGACCAGCCCGGCAGGCAGGCGCGGCACCGTAATTTGCACGAGGTCAGTGCATTGTGCACACAATCGGCGCGCGATTTGTATGCAATTTTCCACATCAGTAACCCGCCAGTGCGTCGGCCAGGCTCAGCTTGCGTTCCGGGGCGCCCAGGTGCAGGCGCCCTTCGATCTCCACCAGGTGGTGGTCGATCAGAGCCACCGCGTTCGCCACGTCACCCTGTTCGATCAGGGCCAGCAAGCGCTCGTGCTCGTCGTTGCCGCACATCGGCACGCCCGGGTTCTCATACAGCGCGATGATCAGCGACGAGCGCGACACCAGTTCCACCATGAAGCGCTGCAGCACTGCGTTGCCCGCCAGCTCCGCCAGCAGCAGGTGAAACTCGCCGCCCAGCCGGATCCAGGCGGCCCGGTCGCCACTGTGGCGCGCTTGCTCTTCCGCCGTGATCGCCGCGCGGATGCGCTTCAGCGAAGCGGGCGTGCGGTGCTCGATCACCAGCGGCAGCACCGTGCGTTCCAGTGCCCGCCGTGTGGTAAAAATGTCACGTGCCTCCTGCGGCGACGGCGAGGCGACGACGGCGCCACGGTTCGGCCGCAGCACGACGATATGGTCGTGCGCCAGGCGCTGCAACGCCTTGCGCACCGTGGTGCGGCTGACCTGGTACAGCTCGCACAGCTCCGCCTCGGCCAGACGCGTTCCGGGCGGCAGGCGGTGGCTCATGACGGCGTTGACGACGGCGCCATGGATGCGCAGATCGACCGCCGAACTGCCGCGCACCGTCGCGCGCGGGGGGGATGTGGATTGAGTCATAGCGCTCCTCTGTGCACGTTCCTGGTGATTTTGTCGACAGTATTGGTGCATTATGTATACGAAAATGCCCATCTGCGGTGGCATGCAAATTGCGTGCTCAGTCTTCGTTCGCTGCCGGGCACT
This sequence comes from [Empedobacter] haloabium, assembly GCA_008011715.2. Classification (NCBI taxonomy): domain Bacteria; kingdom Pseudomonadati; phylum Pseudomonadota; class Betaproteobacteria; order Burkholderiales; family Oxalobacteraceae; species [Empedobacter] haloabium. Next base: position 6,126,336 of record CP136508.1, on the reverse strand, counting down.
ATTGCCAAGAAAATGGGGACAGACCCCATTTTTCCGGCAACGATCCGCCGTCCCATCCTCGATGAACGAAGGAGCCGTCATGACCGACCCCCGGGCCCCCGAGCCCCGCCTGCGCCTGCTGGGCATCACCAAGGTATATCCGTCCGTGGTGGCCAACGCCGACGTCGACCTGACCGTGCTGCCTGGCGAGATCCACGCCGTGCTGGGCGAGAACGGCGCCGGCAAGAGCACGCTGATGAAGATGATCTACGGCGTCACGCAGCCTGACGCGGGCGAGATCCTGTGGGAAGGCCGCCAGGTCGACATCCCGTCCCCGGCCGCGGCGCGCCGCCTCGGCATCGGCATGGTGTTCCAGCATTTCGCGCTGTTCGAGACCTTGACGGTGGCGGAAAACATCGCGCTGGCGCTGGACGAGAAGATCGCCCCGGCCGCGCTGGCGCCGCGCATCCGCGAGGTCTCGGCGCGCTATGGCCTGCCGCTGGACCCGGCGCGGCGCGTGCACAGCATGTCGGTCGGTGAGCGCCAGCGTGTCGAGATCGTGCGCTGCCTGCTGCAGTCGCCGCGCCTGTTGATCATGGACGAGCCCACGTCGGTGCTGACGCCGGACGCCGTGCAGAAACTGTTCGTCTCGCTGCGCCAGCTGGCGGCCGAAGGCGTCAGCATTCTCTACATCAGCCACAAGCTCGACGAGATCCAGGCCTTGTGCGACCGCGCAACGATCCTGCGCGCCGGCCGCGTCGCCGGCACCGCCACGCCGCGCACGCAGACGGCGCACGCGCTGGCCGAACTGATGATCGGCGGCGACCTGCCGACCTGCACCGTGGCGCCGCGCGCGCCCGGCGAAGTGCGCCTGGCACTGGCAGGCCTCAGCGTCGCCAGTCCCGACCCGTTCGGCACGCATCTACGGGACATCACGCTGGACGTGCACGCCGGCGAGATCGTCGGCCTGGCCGGCATTTCCGGCAACGGCCAGCAGGAACTACTGAAAGCCATCTCCGGCGAAGCGCCGGTGCCGCAGGCGGACAGCATCCGCCTGCTGGGACGCAGCGTGGGCCGGCTGGGCGCCGCCGCGCGCCGCCGCCTGGGACTGGGCTTCGTGCCGGAAGAGCGGCTGGGCCGCGGCGCGGTACCGGACCTGTCGCTGGCGGACAATGCGCTGCTGACGGGGTATCTCGCGCCGTCCAGCGGCATGCTGCGCCATGGGCTGGTGCGGCGCGGTGCCGTGGCCGCCTTCGCGGCCCGCGTCATCGAGCGCTTCAAGGTGAAATGCGGTGGCGCCGGCGCGGCGGCCACCAGCCTGTCCGGCGGCAACCTGCAGAAGTTCATCGTCGGCCGCGAGATCGGCCTGGCGCCGCAGGTGATGGTGCTGGCGCAGCCCACCTGGGGCGTCGACATCGGCGCCGCCATGCTGATCCGCCAGGCCATCGTCGACCTGCGCGATCAGGGCGTGGCGATCCTGGTCGTCTCCGAGGAGATCGACGAGCTGTTCATGCTGTGCGACCGCATCGCCGTGCTGGCGCAAGGCCGCCTGTCGCGCGCCGTGCCGGTGGCCGACGTGACCGTCAACCAGATCGGCAGGTGGATGAGCGGCGATTTCGCCGCCGCTCGCACCGATGCCGCGCAAACCGAAGGAGCAGCCCATGCCGCGGCTTGAATCCCGCCCCGAACCGTCGCGCGCCATGATGCTGGCCTCGCCGCTGCTGGCCGCGCTGGCGATGCTGGCCACCGGCTCGTTGCTGTTTCTGTTCCTCGGCCAGGAGCCGTTGCATGCGTTCTACGTCTACTTCATCAAGCCAGCCAGCACTGCCTACGGCATAGGGGAACTGCTGCTGAAGGCGACACCGCTGATCCTGTGCGGCGTGGGCCTGGCGATCGGCTTTCGTGCGGACGTGCACAACATCGGCGCGGACGGCCAGCTGACGATGGGCGCCATCGCGGCCGGCTGCGTGGCGCTCTACTTCGATGGCGTCGAGGCGCGCTGGGTGCTGCCGCTGATGCTCGTCGCCGGCGCGCTGGGCGGCATGGCCTGGGCCGCGATCCCGGCGCTGCTGCGCACACGCTTCAACACCAGCGAGATCCTGGTCAGCCTGATGCTGGTGTATATCGCCTACCTGTTGTTGTCCTACCTCGTGCACGGGCCGCTGCGCGACCCGGCCGGCTACAACTTCCCGCAGTCGAAGATGTTCGGCGAATCCGCCACCTTGCCGCTGCTGGTCGAAGGATTGCGCGTGAATGCCGCGTTGCCGCTGTCGCTGCTGTGCGTGCTGGGCGCGTGGTTCTTCTGCAAGCACACCTTTGCCGGCTACCGCATGCGCATCGGCGGCATGGCGCCGGCGGCCGCGCTGTATGCCGGCTTCTCGGCGCCGAAGAACGTGTGGCTGGCGTTCCTCGTCAGCGGCGCGCTGGCCGGCATCGCCGGCGTCGGCGAGGTGGCCGGGCCGCTGGGCCAGCTGCAGCCGTCCGTCTCGCCCGGCTACGGCTTCGCCGCCATCATCGTCGCCTATGTCGGGCGCCTGCACCCGGTCGGCGTGCTGCTGGCGTCCCTGCTGATGTCGCTGCTGTACATCGGCGGCGAGAGCGCGCAGATCGAATTGCAGCTGCCATCGGCCATCACAGGACTCTTCCAGGGCCTGCTGCTGTTCTACCTGCTGGCGGCCGACCTGTTCATCCACTACCGCTTCAAGCCGCGCCAGCGCGCCCTCACCAATCCTGCGGAGATCCCGGCATGAATTCCGACTACGTCATCGCCTTCCTGGCCAGCACCGCCGGTGCCGCCACGCCCCTGGTGCTGGCCTCCACCGGCGAACTGGTGGCCGAACGCTCCGGTGTGCTCAATCTCGGGCTGGAGGGCATCATGCTGGTGGGCGCGGTGGCCGGCTTCTCGGTGACGCTGCATACGGGCTCGCTGGGCCTGGGCTTGCTGGCCGCGCTGGCGGCCGGCATGGCGCTGGCGCTGGTGTTCGCGTTTCTCGTGCTGACCTTGCAGACCAACCAGGTCGCCACGGGGCTGGCGCTGACCTTGTTCGGTATCGGCCTGTCGGCCTTCCTGGGGCGCGACCTGGTCGGCCAGACCGTCACGCCGCTGCCGCGCCTGGACCTGCCCATCTTGTCGGAGCTGCCGTTCGTCGGTCCGCTGCTGTTCCGCTTCGACGGCGTCGTCTACGGCTCGCTGGCGCTGGTGGCCATCGTCGCCTGGCTGCTGGCGAAGAGCCGCATCGGCCTGCAGATCCGCGCGGTCGGCGAGGCGCCGCACAGCGCCCATGCGATCGGCATGCCGGTGGTGCGGCTGCGCTATGCCAGTGTGTTGTTCGGCGGCGCGCTGGCGGGGCTGGGCGGCGCCTACCTGTCGCTGGCATTGACGCCGATGTGGGCCGAGGGCATGACCGCGGGGCGTGGCTGGATCGCGCTGGCGCAGGTGGTGTTCGCCACCTGGAAGCCGCGCGGCGTGGTGCTGGGCGCCTACCTGTTCGGCGGCGTCACGGTGCTGCAGTTCCACGGCCAGGGCCTGGGGCTGGCGGTGCCGTCCGAGTTCCTGTCGATGCTGCCGTATCTCGCCACGATTGTCGTGCTGGTCATCATCTGCCGCAACCCGCAAACGATCCTGCTGAACAAGCCGATGTCGCTGGGGCAGAATTTCCGGGCCGATTAGAACGCCCGTGCGAATCTGGTTTATGATGGATTTTTCAGTAACGAATAATAACCATCATGGCAGACACCAAATTCAACCCGGAGTACTTCAACACCTTCGCCAACGGCACCTTGCCGGACCACCTGGGCATCCGCATCACTGCCACCGGCCAGGGCGAGCTGTCGGCGGAGCTGGAGATCGCCAAGCACCACCTGGCGCCGAACGGCTACCTGCATGCCGGCACGGTGGTCACGCTGGCCGACACGGCCTGCGGCTACGCGTGCTTCTCGCACCTGCCGGAAGGCGCGCAGAACTTCACGACGATCGAACTGAAGTCGAACCACCTGGGCACGGCGCGCGACGGCGCGATCGCCGTCACGGCCAAGGCGGTCCACCTGGGGAAAACGACGCAGGTATGGGATGCGATAGTGACGAACAAGGCCAACGGCAAGACGATCGCGCTGTTCCGCTGCACCCAGATGGTGCTGTACCCGGCGCAGTAAGCCATGCTGTACGTGGGGCTGGCGATCATCGTGGCGGGCATCATGGCCGCGCTGTCGCCGCTCGCGCGCGAGTGGTATCGGGCGCGCAAAGCCAGGGAAGAGGACGAAAAGAAGCGCTGAAGCGTCAGCCCCGCAGCGCCTTCTCCAGCAGCTTGTGCAAGGCCGCGAACTCCGGCTTGCCCACGTAGCGCTTGAGGATCTTGCCGTCCTTGTCGATGACGAAGGTGGTCGGCGTCATCGACACGTCGCCGTAGGCCTTCGCGGCCTCGCCCGTCACGTCCAGCGCGACCTTGAACGGCAGCTGGCGCGTTTCCGTGAAATTGACAACGTAGTTGGGCGGGTCGTACTTCATCGCCACGGCGATGAATTCCAGGCCCTGGCCCTTGTACTTGTTGTACGTGTCGACCATTTCCGGCATCTCGGCCACGCAGGTGGTGCAGGACGTGGCCCAGAAATTGACCATGACGACCTTGCCGCGCAGCTCTTCCGGCGTGATGCGGCCGCCCTTGATATCGATGAAGGTGACCGGCGGCGCCGTCGGCGCGCTGTTCAGCGATTGGTAGGCGGCGAAGCCGGCGGCGGCCAGCAGCGCTGCCGCGATGGCCGGCTTGACCCAGGCTTTCGAAGACGTCGTCATGGTGTTACCTCGAGGTGCTTACCCCTGCGGGGCAGGATTCGGCTGGTACTGCTTCCACTCTTCTTCCGTGATGTACTCGAACACGCGCACCACTTTCGTCACGCCGTCCACGCCGCGCGCGATCTCGGTGGCCTTGTTGGCTTCGCGCTGCGTCACGCGGCCCATCAGGTAGACGATGCCGCGCTCGGTGACGACCTTGAACGAGTTGGCCGAGATGTCCTTCGCATCGACCAGGCTGGCCTTGACCTTGGTCGTGATCAGCGCGTCGTTGGAACGGGACGTGTAGCTGGCCGGGCCGGCGATCTCCAGTTCGTTGACGACCGACTGCACGCCCTCGATGCCCTTCACCTCGCGCTCGACGGCGGCCTTCATCGCCTCGTCGCGCACTTCACCCGTGACGAGCGCCTTGCGGTTGAACGAGTTGACGTTGACGTGCCCCGCATCGCCGACCACGTTACGGATGCGCACATCGGCCTTGACGGCGATGGCCTTGTCCTCGGTCTGCGCGCCGAAGGTGCGGCGGTCGGACGCGGCCATCGTGCCGGCGACGGCACCGCCGGCGACCAGCGCCACGCAGCCGGACAGGCTGCTCATCATCATGCCGCCCAACAGGGCGGCGGCGACCGGACGTTGCAGGCGGCGCAGCAGGGCTTTACTCATTCACGTCTCCTCCGAACAGGGCGACGTCGATGCCGTCGCAAATGCAATGGATACAGGTCAGGTGCACTTCCTGGATGCGCGCGGTGCGCTCGGCCGGCACGCAGATGTGCACGTCCGCGTCGGTCAGCATCTTGCCGATGGCGCCGCCGCCCTTGCCCGTCAGCGCCACCACGCGCATTTCGCGTTCCAGCGCCGCTTCGATGGCGGCCATCACGTTGGCCGAATTGCCGGAGGTGGAGATGGCCAGCAGGATGTCGCCGGCCTGGCCGAACGCCTGCACCTGCTTGCTGAAGATCTCGCGGTAGCTGTAGTCGTTGGCGACGGCCGTCAGCAGCGACGTGTCGGTGGTCAGGGCCAGCGCGGGCAGCGGGAAGCGCTCCCGCTCGAAACGGCCAACCAGCTCGGCAGCGAAGTGCTGCGAGTCGGCCGCCGAGCCGCCATTCCCGCAGGCGAGAATCTTGTTGCCGTTGGAGAGGGCTGCGAACATCAGTTCGATCGCCTGCGCAATCGGTTGCGCCAGGACGGTTGCGGACTGAATCTTGGTTTCGGCACTTTCGTGGAAGTGCGAGAGGATGCGTTGATTAGTCATAGTCATTGGATTATATAGTGCGGCGCGGCCAGCCGCCCCGCAAGCGCCGTTAAATCTGCTTACACCTGTGCGATAACGACGGGAGGCGGTGTTATGAAAATTGCACGTCGCGCAGCCACTCGATGCGGCCTGCGTCGATGGCGATCACGTCGAAGCGGCAGGGCGGCACGCGCGGGTAACGCAGCAGGAAGGTCTCGGCCGCGTGCACCAGGCGGCGCTGCTTGGCCGGCGTGATGCTGGCGGCCGCGCCACCGAAGCCGCGGCTCTGGCGCCGCCGCACTTCGACGAAGACCAGGCAGGCGCCATCGCGCATGATGAGGTCCAGCTCCCCGCCCTGGCAGCGGAAATTGCGCTCGACCAGCGCCAGCCCCTGGCGCAGCAGGTGGGCCAGGGCGGCGTCCTCGCCCTGCTGGCCCTTGTCCTGCTGCGCGGTGCGCGGCATGGGACGCCTCTGCTGCTGGTTACTGCTGGCTGCTTGCCGGCGGCAGCGGCACGGCCACGCCGTTGCGGTAGACGGCGGCCGGCTCGACGCGGCGGAACTTCGCCGGGCCGTTGCCGAAGTCGATGTCCAGCCGGCCTGTCACGCCGTCCAGCACCAGCGGCTGGCCGGGTTTCAGGGCGATCTCGCGCGCCACGCGGAAGGCGTCGATGCCCAGCGCGTACAGCCGCTCCATGTCCGCCGACAGGCGTGCCTCGTCACGCGGCTCGGGGCGCGGGTAGGTCATCACGGCGGGATGGTCGCGCTGGACCTGCCACGGCAGGTCCAGCAGCCGTACGCCATCGAGCTCGGCGCCCTGCAGCAGGTTGACGCGGCCGGGATTGAGCGACGAGGTGCCATACAGCGGAATATCGCCCAGCGGCGGCGCGTTCAAGGCGGTGCGCAGCTGGCGCGCCTGGTCGGCGTCCAGCGCGGCAAACAGCAGCTCGACCGGCTCGCTGGCCAGGCGCGCGCGCAGCGCCGTCAATTCTGGATCGCTCAGGTAGCCGTTCGGCGTGCTCAGCTCCAGCGTCTTGGCCGCGTGGCCCAGCCGCTGCCACTGCGCGTTGAACGCGTTGGCGATGCGGCGCTGCCATTCCTTGCCGCCGGAGAGGATCAAGGCCTCGCCGCCGGGGTGGTCCTGCGCGGCCCAGTCGGCGACCTGGCGCGCTTCGTCCTCGATCGACAGGCCGATGGTCAGCAGCTTGGCGGGCAGGCTGGCGTCGTCACGGCCTTCCGGGCGGTTCAGCGCGATCGTCGGCTTCGTCACCAGCGCACTGGCCGCCAGGGCGGTGACGGCCGAGCGGGCCAGCGGGCCGACGACGATGTCGTTCTGGCCCAGCGCGGCCTGGTAGGCCGGCAGCACCTCGTCGGGCGCGTCGCCCGTTTCGATGACGGCCACGTCGAAGCCGGTCTTGTCGCGCTCCCACGCGGCCATGAAGCCGGCGCGCAGCGCGTCGGCGGCCTGGCCCAGCGTTTCCGAACGCAGCGGCAGCATCAGGCCAATGCGCACGACCTGGCCGGGCACGGCGGGCGTGGCTTCGTCCGTGGAGGTGCCAGGCGGCATGGCCACCGCGTAGACCTGCGCTTCCTCGGGCGGCGGCTCGGGCGGCCGGTCCGGCAGGCGCGTGCGCTCGACCGGCGGCGGGCTTGCCACCGTCTCGATAGGCGCGCACAATCCCCCCGGGCTGTCGCAGGGCGTGCTGCAGGCCGACAGCGCCAGCGCGGCGGTCACGCCCAGAACCAGTGTTTTTATCTTATTTGCCAGCATCCTACCCCCAATGACAGTTCAAGACTCCAGCGTGCTCGCGACGCTTCCCGTGCTCGGCGAAACGGCGCTCCAGACCTATCCTACGGCCACATTGTATGTAGTGGCCACCCCTATCGGCAATGTTACCGACATTACCCTGCGCTCGTTGCACGTGTTGACCCTGGTGGACGCGATCGCCTGCGAGGACACCCGCAACACGGCGCACCTGCTGCAGCGCTTCGGCATCCACAAGCCGCTGGTGGCGGCGCACATGCACAACGAGCGCGAGGCGGCCGAGGTACTGGTGCGGCGGCTGCAGGCGGGCGAGCGCATCGCGCTGGTGTCGGATGCCGGCACGCCGGGCGTCTCCGACCCGGGCGCGAAGATCGTCGACGCGGTGATCGCCGCCGGCCTGCGCGTGGTGCCGCTGCCGGGCGCCTCGGCCGCCATCACCGCGCTGTCGGCCAGCGGACTGGTGAACGACCAGTTCCACTTCGTCGGCTTCCTGCCCGCCAAGGGCAAGCAGCGCGAGACGGTGTTGAACGGCCTGCGCGGCGTGACCGCGACGCTGGTTTTCTATGAAGCACCGCACCGCATCGTCGACTGCGCCCAGGCGCTGGCCACCGCCTTCGAACCGACGCGCCAGGTGGTGTTCGCGCGCGAACTCACCAAGCTGTTCGAGGAAATCCACCGCTGCCCGCTGGCCGATGCCGCCGCCTGGCTGCAGGCCGATGCGCATCGGGAGAAGGGCGAATACGTCGTGCTGCTGGAAGGCGCGCCGGCCGCGGCGGATGCCGGCGACGCCGAAGCGGAGCGCATCCTGAACATCCTGCTGGCCGAGTGCTCCGTCAAGCAGGCCGCCAGCCTGGCGGCGCAAATCACGGGCCGCAAGAAAAACGCCCTGTACGAGCGGGCGCTGGCGCTGAAGGGCGACTGAGACTACGGCGTGTCCGGGCCGCAGTACTGGGCGAAGCCGGGCACGCCTTCCAGTCGGCGCAAGTACGCCTCGACCGCCGGCAGCGACGCATGTTCGATCGGAGTCATGCGCCAGCGGTGGGCGGACAAGGCGATGACGACGTCCGCCAGCGACACCTGCGGCCCGGTCACGTAGGCGCCGGTGCGCGCCAGCTGGGCGTCGAGGATGCGCATCTTGTCGTTCCAGTCCTGCACACTGGCTGCGACGGCCGTGCTGTCGAACTTGTCGCTGCCGCGCATCAGCGCCATGAAGGCCGGACGCCAGGCGGTGTTCAGCTCCGTGGCCTGCCAGTCCATCCATTGCTCCACGCGGGCCCGCGCCAGCGCGTCGGCCGGCAGCAGCGGGGTATCGCCCGCGCGCGTGGCGAGATAGCGGCAGATCGTGTTCGATTCCCACAGCACCGTGTCGCCGTCGCGCAGCACGGGCACCTGGGCGTTCGGATTCAAGGCCAGGAACTCCGGCACGCGCGGGTCGCGCACGCCGCTGCCCCATGGCTCCAGCTGCCATGGCAGATCCAGCAGACGGCAGGTCCACAGCACCTTGCGCACGTTGATCGAGGTTTCCTTGCCCAGTATGGTCAGCATGAGTGTCCTGTTTGGTAGGTGGTCAGAATTTGCAGCCGCTGTCCTTCTTGTCCATCAGCCAGATCAGCGGGGCCAGCAGGCCGCCCTGGCCGTTGCGGCAGTCCGGCCGGGCCGAGCGGGCGATGTTCTTGCCCAGGCGTTCGCTCTCGGTTTCCTCCAGTGCTTTTTGCCTGGCCAGCTTGTCGGCCGCCCAGTTATCCGATGTCGGCAGGTCTTTTGCCAGCGCGCGTGCGGTCGCGCGGGCGGCGTTCAGGTCCACCTGGGGCGCCCCCTGCGGTGTCGCCTCGGCGGTTGCCGTCTCGGAGGGCGGCGCGCTGACATCGGCTGGCGCGGAACGGGGCGCGGCGGTGATCGGCGCCGGGGCCGGTGCCGCGCGGCGTGGTCGCGTGGGCCGCTCCGGCGTGGGTGGCGCGGGTGCCGGCGCGGCGGCCTGCGGCGGTGCCGGTGGCGGCAGCAGGCGCACCGTCAGCAGCTGCGTCCACTGGCGCGTGTCCGGCGCGGCCTGCGTAGCGGTTGGCAGCCGCAGGTAGAACAGCAGCAGCGCGTGCAGCAGCACGGAAACGGCCAGCCCTGCGAACAGCGCATGACGGCGCGGGGCAAGGAAGGGAGACGTTGACTGCATGGCGAGAAACCGGCGTAACGAAAGGTGTCAATCTTCGCACATTGTTTATTTGGCATCCACGCTTTCGCAAAATAAATTATGGATGGGGTTGACGGGATCGGTGGCGGCCGGTATTATCTTGCTTCTTCGGAGTGTAGCGCAGCCCGGTAGCGCATCTGGTTTGGGACCAGAGGGTCCAAGGTTCGAATCCTTGTACTCCGACCAAGATTCAAAAGAAAACCCCGCGAGTTTCGGCTTGCGGGGTTTTTTTTATCCGCATCACGTGAAACACCGGTGTCAGGCACCTATCTGGGGGCCGGGAGGCCCCCAGATAGGTGCCTGACACCATGGGTTCCTAGCCAGCCCGCTTCGCCAACAGCGCATTCCCCGCCCGGCTCGCCCCCTTGCGCCCCAAGAACTGCGAAATGAACGCCCCCGCGTCCACCACGGCATCCAGGTCGATACCCGTCTCGATTCCCAGCCCGTTCATCATGTAGACCACGTCCTCGGTCGCCACGTTGCCCGTCGCACCCTTGGCATACGGGCAGCCGCCCAGGCCCGAGACCGACGAGTGGAAGATCGTGATGCCCAGTTCCAGCGCGGCATAGATATTGGCCAGCGCCTGGCCGTAGGTGTCGTGGAAGTGGCCGGACAGGCCATCGATGCGGAACTCGCCGATCGCCGCCTGCATGACCGCCTGGGCTTTGCGGGGCGTGGCCACGCCGATGGTGTCGGCGATGTCGATCTCGTCGCAGCCCAGGTCGCGCATGCGCGCCACCACGTAGGCCACCGATTCCAGCGGCACCTCGCCCTGGTACGGGCAGCCGAAGGCGGTGCTGACGCTGGCGCGCAGGCGCAGGCCGTGCTCCTTGGCCGCCTTCGCCACCGGCTCGAAACGGGTGATCGATTCGGCGATCGAGCAGTTGATGTTACGTTGCGAGAACGCTTCGGAGGCGGCACCGAAGATCACCACCTCGTGGGCACCGGCGGCCAGCGCCGCCTCGAAGCCCTGCATGTTCGGCGTCAGTGCGGAATAGATGACACCGGGCTTGCGCGCGATGCCGGCCATGACTTCGGCGCTGGTCGCCATCTGCGGCACCCACTTGGGCGACACGAACGACGCCGCCTCGATGTTGGCGAAGCCCGCCGCCGTCAACCGGTTCACCAGCTCGATCTTGACGTCGGCCGGGACGTTTTCCTTCTCGTTCTGCAGGCCGTCGCGCGGCCCCACCTCGACGATTTTTACTTTCTGCGGCAAGCTCATATCAATATCCCAAGTCCCGGTTGACGATATCGGCGCAGGGCAGCCCCTGCTCCAGTTGCATGATTTTTTCCGCCATCTGCCGCACGCTTTCGCCGCGCAGCGTCAGCGCGGCGATGTGCGGCGTGATCGTGATGCGCGGCTCCTGCCAGAACGGGTGCTGGAGCGGCAGCGGTTCGTTGCGGAACACGTCCAGCGTGGCGCCGGCGATATGGCCGCTGCGGATGAACGTCAACAGGTCCGGTTCGGACAGATGCGCGCCGCGCGCCACGTTGATCACGTAGGACCCGGGCGGCAGCTTGGCCAGGTTGGCGCGGTTCAGGATATTGCTGGTGTCCTCGGTCAGCGGCAGCACGCAGACGACGACCCTGGTGCGCTGCAGGAACGCATCCAGCCCGTCGCTACCAACGAAGCTGGTCACGCCCTCGATCTGCTTGGGATTGCGGCTCCACGCATGCAGCGGAAAGCCGAACGGCTTCAAGCACTCGAGGATGCGCTGGCCCAGCACGCCGGCGCCCATGACGCCGACGGCAAAGCTGGCCTTGTCGTGGGCGGGCAGCGGGCGCCATTCGCCCACGGCGGCCTGGTCGTCGTACTGGTCGAAGCGGCGGAAGTAGCGCAGCACCGCATGCACCACGTACTCGGCCATCTGCACGCCCATGCCGGCGTCGCCCAGGCGCACGATCGGGATGTGGCGCGGGATCGCGTCGCCATGGCGCAGGATGGCGTCGGCGCCGGCGCCCATCAGGAAGATCGCCTTCACTTCGGCCAGTTCGCGCAGCATGGTTTCCGGCGGCGCCCACACGACGGCGTAGTCGCACGGCGCCGGCTTTTCGCCTTCGGTCCACGCCACGCAGGTGGCGTCCGGCAGGTGCCGGGCGAAGTCGTCGGCCCACGGCCCGGTGTTGCCGTCGGCCCGGTACAGGAGGATACGCATGGCGCGTCCCCTGTCAGGCGGCGGCGCGGAACGCCAGCAGCGGCGCGCCGTCCGTCACCTGGTCGCCCACCGCATACAGCACCTCGTCCACCGTGCCGTCGTGCGGCGCGGCGATGGTGTGCTCCATCTTCATCGCTTCCATGATGACGAGCGGTTCGCCCTTTTTCACGTCCTGGCCCTCTTTGGCCAGCACCGCCACGACCTTGCCCGGCATCGGTGCCGTCAGGCGGCCGCCCTCGCTCTCCACCTCGCCCGCATGGGCCAGCGGGTCGTTGTAGTGCAGTGTGTGGTGGCCGCCACCGACGAACACGTGGAACGCGTCGCCATCGCGCCGCACGCAGCCCTGCACCGAGGTGTCGCCCAGCTTGATCGACAGCTCCACGGCGCCGCGCGCCATCAGGCTGACGTCCACGTCGATGCCCTTGATCGTCAGTTCCCAGCCGTGCGGCAGGTACTTGAAGCAGGGCCGGTACTCCTTGCCATGTTCGTCGGTGAACGACAGCGTGCGCACGAAGCGCGTGTTCATGCGCCAGCCCAGCGCCTGGCCCCACGGATCGCCGCTGTTGCCGCCCGACTGCGCGGCCGAGCGGTCCTTTTCTTCCTCGATCAGCGCGACGGCGGCCAGCGCCAGCGCGGCCACCGGCACCGAACGGGCCGGCGGGAACAGCGCTTCCTTGTTGCGTTCGATCAGGCCCGTGTCCAGGTCGGCGTTGGCAAACGCCTCCGACTCGACCAGGCGCTTCAGGAACGCGATGTTGGCGGCCAGACCGACGATCTGGTACTGCGCCAGCGCCTGCGCCATGCGGGCCAGGGCCTGCTTGCGATCCGCGCCCCACACGATCAGCTTGGCGATCATCGGGTCGTAGTACGGCGAGATGGCGTCGCCCTCGCGCACGCCGGAATCGACGCGCACGGCGGCCGGCTGCGTGTCGCTGCCGCCCAGTTCGAAATTGACGGCGCTTGGGGTCTCCAGGTGGCGCAAGGTGCCGATCGACGGCAGGAAGCCCTTGTCCGGGTTTTCCGCGTAGATGCGCGCCTCGATGGCGTGGCCGTGGATGCGCAGCTCGTCCTGCTGTTTCGGCAGCGGCTCGCCGGCCGCCACGCGCAGCTGCCATTCCACCAGGTCGGTCCCCGTGATCATTTCCGTGACCGGGTGTTCGACCTGCAGGCGCGTGTTCATCTCCATGAAGTAGAACGAGCCGTCCTGGTTTGCAATGAATTCGACGGTGCCGGCACCGACGTAGCCGACGGCCTTGGCGGCCGCCACGGCGGCGTCGCCCATCGCGGCGCGGCGCGCGTCCGTCATGCCCGGCGCCGGCGCTTCCTCCAGCACCTTCTGGTGGCGGCGCTGCACCGAGCAGTCGCGCTCGAACAGGTAGATGCAGTCGCCGTGCGTGTCCGCGAACACCTGGATCTCGATGTGACGCGGGCGCTGCAGGTATTTTTCGGCCAGCACCTTGTCGTCGCCGAAGGAGCTGATGGCTTCGCGCTTGCACGAGGCCAGCGCTTCTTTGAACCCCTCGGCATGTTCGACCACGCGCATGCCCTTGCCGCCGCCGCCGGCCGAGGCCTTCAGCAGCACCGGGTAGCCGATGCGGTCGGCCTGCTGCTGCAGGAAGTCCGGGTCCTGCTCGTCGCCGTGGTAGCCCGGCACCAGCGGCACCTTGGCCTGTTCCATCAAGGACTTCGCCGCCGACTTCGAGCCCATCGCGCGCATGGCCGATGCCGGCGGGCCGATGAACACCAGCCCCGCCTCGGCGCACGCTTCCGCGAACTCGGCGTTCTCGGACAGGAAGCCGTAACCCGGGTGGATCGCTTCCGCGCCGGTGGCCAGCGCGACGGCGATGATCTTGTCGCCGCACAGGTAGCTTTCCTTGGCCGGCGCCGCGCCCAGCAGCACGGCCTCGTCGCACACCGCGACGTGCTTGGCGTTGGCATCCGCTTCCGAATACACGGCAACCGTCTTGATGCCCATGCGACGGGCGGTGGCGGCCACGCGGCAGGCGATCTCGCCCCGGTTGGCGATCAGGATCTTCTTGAACATGTCTCCTCCTCCTCTGGCTCTCGGGCCTTTTTTATGGGGTCGATACGGCTCAGCAGCCGCAGGCTTCCTTCTGTACCGAATCGAGCGTGGCGGCGCGCGTCGGCAGGCCCAGTTTCTCCAGCAGGGCGCGGTCGTCGTTGGCTTCCGGGTTATCGGTGGTCAGCAGCTTGTCGCCGTAGAAGATCGAGTTGGCGCCGGCCAGGAAGCACATCGCCTGTACGGCTTCGCCCAGCTCGCGGCGGCCGGCGGACAGGCGCACGCGCGCCTTCGGCATCGTGATGCGCGCCACGGCGATCGTGCGCACGAATTCCAGCGGATCGAGGCGGTCCATGCCGTGCAGCGGCGTGCCTTCCACCTGCACCAGGTGGTTGATCGGCACCGACTCCGGGTACGGGTTCAGGTTGGCCAACTGGGCGATCAGGCCGGCGCGCTGCTCGCGCGTCTCGCCCATGCCCACGATGCCGCCGCAGCACACCTTCAGGCCGGCGTTGCGCACGTGGCCCAGCGTGTCCAGGCGGTCCTGGTATTCACGGGTGGAGATGACGTTGTTGTAAAACTCCGGCGCCGTGTCCAGGTTGTGGTTGTAGTAGTCCAGGCCCGCGGCCTTCAGGCGTTCGGCCTGCTGCTCTTCCAGCATGCCCAGCGTGGCGCAGGTTTCCAGGCCCAGCGCTTTCACCTCGCGCACCATTTCCTCGACCTTGTCCATGTCACGGTCCTTCGGGCTGCGCCAGGCGGCGCCCATGCAGAAGCGGGTGGCGCCGTTGTCCTTGGCCTGCTTGGCCGCCTCCAGCACGGTGGCCGTGTCGAGGATCTTCTTGGCCTCGACGCCGGTGTCGTAGCGCGCCGCCTGCGGGCAGTAGCCGCAGTCTTCCTCGCAGCCGCCGGTCTTGATCGACAGCAGCGTGGCCAGTTCCACGTCGCCGGCCGGGAAGTTGGCGCGATGGGCTTCCTGGGCGCGGAACATCAGTTCGTTGAATGGCAGCTCGAACAGCGCCAGCACGTCTTCGCGTGGCCAGGTGGCCGCTTCGGGCAGCTTGATGGCCGCGGTCGGGCGGTGCAGGGCGACGGTTTTCGGTTCATGCAGGGACATCGTGTTCTTCCTTAATCATTGGTTACTGCGGGTTGTTGCGGTGGGCCGGCCAGTTCGGCAGGCCCGAAAAATCGAGGTGACCGGCGCAGGCGGCCGCGGACGGTTCGCGCAGCCGCGGCACGCGGCCCAGCAGCGGCGCGGGGATGCGAGCGGCCAGCGCGGCCACGTTCTCGTCGCCGAACGCCATCTCCGGTTCCAGCGCGTTGGCGACCCAGCCGACCAGCTTCAGGCCGCGCGCGGCGATCGCTTCCACCGTCAGCAGCGCGTGGTTGATGCAGCCCAGGCGCATGCCGACGACCAGGATCACCGGCAGGTCGAGCTGCTGGGCCAGGTCGGCGGTGTCGTAGCTGTCGGTCAGCGGCACGCGGAAGCCGCCGACGCCTTCGACCACCGTCGCATCGCTGGCGGCGGCCACTTCCAGGTAGGCGGCCAGGATCGGCACCGGGTCGATCGCCACGTTTTCCAGCGCGGCGGCGATGTGCGGCGCGGCCGGTTCCTTCAGTAGGAACGGCGTCGTGATCGACTGCGGCAGGTGCACGTTGCCAGCCGCTTCCAGCTGGTCGCAGTCGTCGTTGTGCAGGCGGCCGTCGCGCAGCACGGCGCCCGCCGCGATGGGTTTCATGCCGCAAGCGCGCACGCCGCGCTGCACCAGCGCGTGCAACAGCGCGGACGAGATCAGCGTCTTGCCGATTTCCGTATCGGTGCCGGTGACGAAGCAGGCGAAGCGCGGCGGAATGCCGGCCGGCGCCGCCGCCGTTGCCGGTTCCGTGGCGACCGCCGGCGCCAAGTCCGCGACGATGCCGGTGTCAGGGGCGATCACAGGATCTTCCAGTGCCATCTCAGGTGTTCTCCAATTGATTCAGGGCGGCGATCAGCTGCGCCACCTCGGTCGCCGTGTGCGCGGCCGAGAACGTGACGCGCAGCCGTGCCGTATCGGCCGGGACGGTGGGCGGACGGATGCCGCCGACCCACAGGCCCTGCTCGTACAGGGCGGCGGCCACGCGCATCGTCTCGTCGTTGCGGCCGATGACGACCGGCTGGATCGCCGTGTCGGACGCCAGCGGCTGCCAGCGGCGCAGGCGCAGGCCATCGCGCCATTGTGCCACCAAAGCGTGCAGCTGGCCGCGACGGCGGTCGCCCTCCTCGCCCGCGATGAGGTCCAGGCTCGTCAGCAGCGCATGGGCCAGCGCCGGCGGCGCGGCCGTCGTGAAGATATAGGGCCGGGCGCGCTGGATCAGCGTCTCGATCACGGTCTTGTGGGCGGCGACAAAAGCGCCGCCGACACCGGCGGCCTTGCCCAACGTGCCCATATAGACCAGGTTGGGCGAGCGCAGCTTGAAATGCGCCAGCGCGCCACGGCCGTTCTCGCCCAGCGTGCCGAAGCCGTGCGCGTCGTCCACCACCAGCCAGGCCTCGTGCCGCTCGCACAGCGCTAGCAGCGCCGGCAGCGGTGCCAGGTCGCCATCCATCGAGAACACGCTGTCGGTGACGACGATTTTATTGGCGGCGGTGCTCTGTTCCAGCAGCGCCGCCAGCGCCTCCAGGTCCGCGTGCGGATAGACCTTGACCGTGGTGCGGGCCAGGCGGGCGCCGTCGATCAGCGAGGCATGGTTCAGCGCTTCGCTGAAGATGGCCGTGTCCTTGTCGACGTTCGCCAGTCCCGTGATGACGGCCAGGTTGGCCATATAGCCGGTGCAGAAGCTCAGGGCGCGCGGCTCGACCAGGTACGGGCCGACGAATGCCGCCAGGCGCTCCTCCAGGGCGACGTGGGCGCTGGTGTGGCCGCTGATCAGGTGCGACGCGCCGCTGCCGGCGCCATACCGCTCAGCGCCCTCCTGCAAGGCGGCGACGACGGCCGGATGGCCGGCCAGGCCCAGGTAGTCGTTGCTGCAGAAGGCCAGCATGGGCCGCCCGTCCACCGTCACGCGCGGGCCGCATGGCGTCTCGACCGTCTTGCGCACACGGATCAGGCTTTGCTCGTGCAGCTCGTGCAGGCGCGCTTCCAGTTGGTTCAGCAGTTTCATGGTTGGCTCGCGATGGTCTGGTCGAACACGGCCAGCGTACGGGCCGCGAGCAGGTCGATGTCGTCGTCCGACAGGATGTAGGGCGGCATCAGGTAGCCCGTGCCGCCGATGGGGCGCAGCAGCAGTTCCTGCTGCGTCGCGTTGGCGAAGAAGCGGCGCGAGAACGTGTTGTCGACGTCGATCGCGTCGAAGGCCCAGATCATGCCCTGCTGCCGGAAGTTTTTCACCCGCGCGTGCTCGCGCAGCGGCGCCAGCGCGGCCGTGATGCGCTCGGCCTTGGTGCGGTTGGCGGCCAGCACGTCGTCTTGCGCAAAAATGTCGAGCGTGGCCAGCGCGGCGCGGCAGGCCAGCGGATTGCCGGTGTACGAATGCGAGTGCAGGAAGCCGCGCGTCACGTCGGCGCTGTAGAAGGCCTGGTACACGTCGTCGGTGGTCAGCACGAGCGAGAGCGGCAGGTAGCCGCCGCTGATGCCTTTCGACAGCGTGACGAAGTCCGGCCAGATGCCGGCCTGCTCGCAGGCGAAGAAGGTGCCGGTGCGGCCGCAGCCGACGGCGATTTCGTCCAGGATCAGGTGCACGCCGTAGCGGTCGCACAGCGCGCGTACCAGCTGCAGGTAGAGCGGATCGTGCATCGCCATGCCGGCGGCGCACTGCACCAGCGGCTCGACGATGATGGCGGCGATCCTGTCCGCCTTCTGTTCGAACAGGCGCTCGACTTCTTGCGCGGCGCGGCGCGCCACGTCCTGCGCCGTCTCATCCGCGCGGGCCTGGCGCGCATCGGGCGACATCACCGTCTGCGCCGCGCGCAGCAGCGGGCCGTAGGCGTCCTTGAACAGCGCGACGTCCGTGACGGCCAGCGCGCCGATGGTTTCGCCGTGGTAGCTGCCCTGCAGGCAGACGAATTCCTGTTTCTCGGCGCGGCCGCGGTTGCGCCACGAGTGAAAACTCATCTTCAGCGCGATCTCGACGGCCGATGCCCCGTCCGACGCATAGAACGCGTGACCCAGGCGGTGGCCTGTCAGGGCGGCCAGCCGCTCGGACAGCTCGATGACCGGCTCGTGCGTAAAACCGGCCAGCATCGCGTGCTCCAGCTTGTCCAGCTGGTCGCGCAAGGCCGCGTTGATGCGCGGATTGGCGTGGCCGAACAGGTTGACCCACCACGAGCTGATGCCGTCCAGGTAACGGCGGCCGTCATGGTCGTACAGCCACGCGCCGCGTCCGTGGCTGACGGGGATCAGCGGCGTGGTCTCGTGGTGCTGCATTTGCGTACACGGGTGCCACACGCTGGTGAGGCTGCGGGACACCCAATCGCTGCTTTGATTCGACAACAAGAACTCCTAATCAGGCGAGCCAGGAGGGCTTGCGCTTCTCGAGGAACGAACGGACGCCTTCGCGCCCTTCGCTCGATGCGCGGATGCTGGCGATGCGCTGGGCGGTGTCCGCCACCAGCGCGTCCGTGACGGACTGGCCGGCGATGTCGCGCACCAGCGTTTTCGCCTCGCGCACGGCGTTCGGGCTGTTCGCCATCAGCGCTTTCGCGATGATGTCGACCTGGCCGTCCAGCGCGGCGGCCGTGGCCACCTCGTGCACGAAGCCGATGCGCAATGCCTCCCTGGCATTGAAACGTTCGGCGGTGAGGAAGTAGCGGCGCGCCGCGTTCTCTCCCATCGCCTTGATGACATACGGTGAAATGGTGGCCGGGATCAGGCCCAGCTTCACTTCGCTCAGGCAGAAGTGGGCTTCCTCGACGGCCACCGCGATATCGCAGGCGGCCACCAGGCCCATGCCGCCGGCGTAGCAGTCGCCCTGCACCTTCGCCACGACGGGCTTGGGGCACAGGTAGATCGCGCGCAGCATGTTCGCCAGCTGCATGGCGTCGGCGCGGTTCTCGTCGTGCGAGTAGCCGGCCATTTTCTTCATCCAGTTCAGGTCCGCGCCGGCGCAGAAGGCCGTGCCGTTCGCGGCCAGCACGATGGCGCCGATCGAGTCGACCTGGCCCAGCGCCGTGAAGGCGGCCGTCAGCTCGGCGATGGTCTGCTCGTTGAAGGCGTTGCGCACGTCCGGCCGGTCCAGCGTGACGGTGGCCAGGCGCTCGGCGATGTCGATGTTCAGGGTTTCGTAATGCATGATCGTTCCTTTACATGCGGAAGACACCGAACTTCGTGTCCGGGATCGGCGCGTTCAGCGCGGCCGACAAGCCCAGGCCGAGCACCATGCGGGTGTCGGCCGGATCGATGATGCCGTCGTCCCACAGGCGCGCGCTGGCGTAGTACGGGTGGCCCTGGTGCTCGTACTGCTCCTTGATGGGCTGCTTGAACGCCGCCTCTTCCTCCGCCGACCATTGGCCGCCCTTGGCTTCGATGCCGTCGCGCTTGACGGTGGCCAGCACGGAGGCGGCCTGTTCGCCACCCATGACGGAGATGCGCGCGTTGGGCCACATCCACAGGAAGCGCGGCGAGTAGGCGCGGCCGCACATGCCGTAGTTGCCGGCGCCGAAGCTGCCGCCGATGATGACGGTGAATTTCGGCACGGCCGCCGTGGCGACGGCCGTCACCATCTTGGCGCCGTTGCGGGCGATGCCCTCGTTCTCGTACTTGCGGCCCACCATGAAGCCGGTGATATTTTGCAGGAACACGAGCGGGATCTTGCGCTGGCAGCACAGCTCGATGAAGTGCGTGCCCTTCAAGGCGGACTCGGAGAACAGGATGCCGTTGTTGGCGATGATGCCGACCTTCATGCCGTAGATGTGGGCGAAGCCGCACACCAGCGTGGTGCCGTAGCGGGCCTTGAACTCGTCGAATTCGCTGCCGTCGACGATGCGGGCGATGACCTCGCGGATGTCGAACGGCTTGCGCGTATCGACCGGGATCACGCCGTACAGCTCTTCGGGCGCGTACTTCGGCTCGACCACTTCGCGCACCGGCGCCTGCTGCGGCTTCTGGCGGTTCAGGTTCGAGACGATGGTGCGCGCCAGCGACAGCGCATGCATGTCGTTTTGCGCCAGGTGATCGACCACGCCGGAGAGGCGCGTGTGCACGTCGCCGCCGCCCAGGTCCTCGGCGCTGACCACCTCACCGGTGGCCGCCTTCACCAGCGGCGGGCCGCCCAGGAAGATGGTGCCCTGCTCCTTGACGATGATCGACTCGTCGCTCATCGCCGGCACATAGGCGCCGCCGGCCGTGCAGGAACCCATCACGACGGCGATCTGCGGAATTCCCTTGGCCGACAGGTTGGCCTGGTTGTAGAAGATGCGGCCGAAGTGGTCGCGGTCGGGGAACACGTCGTCCTGGTTCGGCAGGTTGGCGCCGCCCGAGTCGACCAGGTAGATGCACGGCAGGTTGTTCTGCTCGGCGATCTCCTGCGCGCGCAGGTGCTTCTTGACCGTCATCGGGTAGTAGGTGCCGCCCTTGACGGTGGCGTCGTTGCAGACGATGACGCATTCCTGGCCCGCCACGCGGCCGACGCCGGTGATGATGCCGGCCGACGGCGCCGCATCAATGCCGCTGGCTTCCTTGTACATGTCGAAGGCGGCCAGCTGGGAAAATTCGAGGAAGGGGGTGCCGGGATCGAGCAGCATCTGGACGCGGTCGCGCGGCAGCAGCTTGCCGCGGGCGACGTGTTTCGCGCTGGCGGCTTCGCCGCCGCCCTGCGCGACCTTGGCCACCTTGCTGCGCAGGTCGTCGACCAGCGCCTGCATGGCGGCCGCGTTGGCCTTGAAGTCTTCGCTGCGCGAATTGAGTTTGCTTTCGATGTGCGGCATTCGGTCCCCTTTATGCTTTTTCTGGAAATTCTCCGTCCACATAGAACCAGCGCGCGGCGCCACCCAGGGCCGGGTCCGGCTCACGCAGGAAGCGGCTCACTTCATGCAGGCGCTGGCCTTTGCCGGCGACGCGGAAGCGGGCGACGAATTCGACGAAATCCTCGTCCGGGTTCGCCGGTTCTACTTTACGTTGACGTAAACGTAAAGCAGATTTTACCTCAAGTCCCAGCCACTGCAACGACTCCTCGGGGTCGATAATGCGCTCGGTCGGCCGGGTGCTGGGGTGCCACGTCGCCAGCAGATACGGCTCGTTGCCCAGCGTGTAGGCCGTATAGCGCGAGCGCATCAGCGCCTGGGCCGTGGGCGGTTGCCGGGCCGGGTCCAGCCAGCCGTCGAGAAAGGGGCCGCAGCAGGTCGCCAGCGCGGGCCCGCCGCAGGGGCAGCCGGCGGGCGGTTTCGATTTGGACATTTGCAAGTCGGACAATGTAAAGCCGACATTATCCGCCATATCGGTCGCGGGTGTCTGCGTCGGAAAAATCCGGGACAGTCCGGGAATGCAGGAAAAATGGGGTCTGTCCCCATTTTCTGGGCAACTATTTCCAGGCCAGGAAGTCGAGGGCGAACGGTGGCGCCTCGCCGCGCATCAGGTCGGCGAGGATGGAGGCGGTGCCGCAGGCGAACGTGAAGCCGAGCGGGCCGTGGCCCACGTTCAGCCACAGGTTGGCGTGGCGGGTGCGGCCCAGCAGCGGGGCACTGTTCGGCGTGGCCGGGCGCAGGCCGGCCCAGGCTTCCACCTGCGTGTAGTCGGCCGCCTTGGGCAGCGATTCGCGCGCCAGGCGCGTCAGGCCGGTCACGCGGCGGGCGTCCAGCGCCGGGTCGTCGCCCACCAGGTCCACCATCGCGGCCACGCGCAGCTGGTCGCCGATGCGGGCGTATAAGGTCTTGCGCTCGAAATCGGTGACGCTGATGGCGGGCGCCACGTCGCCGGGGCGGATCGGCGCCGTCAGGCTGTAGCCTTTCAAGGGATACAGCGGCAGGCCGATGCCGGCGCTGGCCGCCAGGTCGCGGCTGTGGATGCCGGCCGCCAGCACGTACTGGTCGGCCTGCAGCCAGCCTTCATCCGTCTCCACGCCGGCGATGTGGCCGTCCTCCACGAACAGGCTGGTGGCACGCCCGTGCACGATGCCCTCGAAACGGGGATGCTCGCGCAGCCGCGCGGCCAGCGCCACGCAGAAGGCATGGCAGTCGGCCACTGCCTCGCCCGCGTTATAGATGCCGCCGGCCAGTTGCGGCGCCAGCTGCGCCAACGCCGGCTCCAGTCGCGCCATCTCGGCCGCGCTGACGACACGGCGCGCGTTGCCGGGATCGGGGCGCGCCACGACCGCGTCGAACAGCGTCCGGCTGCGATACACGACCAGCTTGCCGGCCTCGCGCCAGCCGAATTCGGATAACGGCACGTGCACGGCCAGCTGCGCCATCCTGCGCCGGCTCAGTTCACCCAGCTCCAGCAGTTTCGACGTCGTGCGCCGGTTGCTGGTGGCATTGCAGTTGGCCAGGAAGGCCGCCAGCCAGCGCCATTGGCGCCAGTCCGCCTCCGGGCGGAAGCGCAGCGGTCCATCCGCCTGGAACAGCCACCGCAAGGCTTTCAGCGGCACGCCGGCATCGGCCAGCGGCGATACATACCGGTAGCTCAGTTGCCCGCCATTGCGGTAGCTGGCGCCCAGCCCGACATCCGGCGCGCGTTCCAGCAAGGTGACGCGAAAGCCCGCCTCCATCAGCCACCAGGCGCTGGTCAGGCCGACCACGCCGCCGCCGATGACCAGCGCGTGCTGGCTGGAAGAATGAATGGTTTCAAACATGGTGGACGAGCTTACGCGCTACCGGTGCAACGCTGCCAATGAATGCTGATGGGCGAGGCATAACCTGCGGTGATGCACGACAGCGCGACAATTTCGCGACATTTGCTTACGAAATCCGCCAATACCCGGCAGTGGATATTTTTACAATAGTCACCCCATTGCCCGAGAGCCGCCATGCCCCGCCTGCCATTACCTGTCGCGCCGCCGTTGTCCGGCGCGCCGTGCGCCCGATGAGTGGCCAGCCGGCCGCGGTCGCGCTGCACCCGAACGGCGATCGCACCAGCGTGCATGTCGACGGTGCCACCGTGCGCCTGATCCGGCTCGACGGCCGCGGCACCCGCTTGGGCCACGCCGCGCTGCACACCAGCGCCGTGCCGGGCGAACTGGTGACAACCATGGCCACCGCCCTGGCCCTGCCGGCGCCCGGTGGCGCACTGCTGCGCGTGGCCGGCGACACGGTGACCGTGATCGTGCGCACGCCACCCGGCGACATGCTGGTCTGCCGCCTGCGCTACCGCACGCGGCAGGGTTATCGGCTGCTGCGACGCACGCTGGTACGCGTGCCGCAGACCCGCGCATGAGCCGCCGTTATACAGGCCGCGTCAATTTTCATTTGCAGCTTTTGACAGGTCGTTCTGCAACGCCGGTACACTACCACCTCCAGGAGAAGGGTAATGACCGTGCAAGACCAGCAAGACACCACCGACAATTCACCGCTGTACATGCAGATCGCGCGCAAGCTGACCGACGACGTGCGGGCCGGCCGCTACCAGGTCGACCAGGCCTTACCCTCGGAACGCACGCTGTCCGAGTTGCTGAACGTCTCGCGTGTGACGGCGCGCAAGGCCATCGACCAGCTGGTCGAGCAGGGCCTGGTGGTGCGCCGGCGCGGTTCCGGCAACTACATCGCGCCGCGCATCGAGCAGCCGCTGTCGAACCTGTCCAGCTTTTCCGAGCAGCTGCAGCAGCGCGGCTACAAGCCCGGTTCGCGCTGGCTGAAGCGCGAGATCGTCACGGCCAGCGCCGATGAGCAGATGAGCCTGGGGCTGTCGCCGCACAGCAAGGTGGCCCGGCTGGAGCGCCTGCGCCTGGCCGACGACGTGGCGATGGCCTACGAGGTCAGCGTGCTGCCCTACAGCGTGGTACCGCAGCCGGAGGCCGTCGGCGATTCGCTGTACCAGTTTCTGGAAAAGAGCGGCAAAGCGCCGGTGCGCGCCCTGCAGCACATCCGCGCGATGAATGCGTCGGCCGAGCTGGCGCGCCAGCTGGACGTGCCGGAAGGGCAGGCCGTGCTGTTCATCACCCGCATCGCCTACCTGGCCTCGGGCGAAGCGGTGGAGCTGACGCACTCGTACTGCCGCAGCGATCACTACGACTTTGTGGCGGAAATGCGGCGCGGCTGACCTGGCATAACTTGCAGGAATGCCCCGCACAGTACGTTTCATACGCAAGCATGGGGGTTCCGGTATTACACTGAATCCGTATCAACGGATGAAGATGCCGATGCTGAAAACCGAAACCCCCAGTCCACAACATCCGTTGCTGGACCAGTACCCCGTGCCGGAATTGGTGGCCGCATTTGTCGACGACCAGTTCAATGCCGTGCAGGCCGTGCGCAACGCCGTGCCCCGCATCGCTCGCGCCGTCGAGGCGGCCGTGCCGCGCATCGAGGCGGGCGGACGGCTGCTGTACGTGGGTGCCGGCACCTCGGGCCGGCTCGGGGTGCTGGACAGCGTCGAGCTGTACCCGACCTTCTCCTGGCCGCACGAACGCGCCGTCGCGCTGCTGGCCGGCGGCCAGAGCGCCATGTTCGTCGCCGTGGAGGGCGCCGAGGACGACTACGACCAGGGCGGGCGCGACATGGGTGCCGCGCAGCCGGGCGAGCGCGACGTGGTGCTGCTGCTGGCGGCGTCCGGCGCCACGCCCTACGTGCTGGGCGCGCTGCACACGGCCCGCAAGGCGGGCGCCCTGACGATCGGCATCGCCAACAACGCCGGCTCGCCGCTGGCAAACGAGGCGGCGATCGGCATCACGCTGGACACCGGGTCCGAGATCATCTCCGGCAGCACGCGCCTGAAAGCGGGAACGTCGCAGAAAATCGCGCTGAACACCATTTCCAGCGCCATCATGGTGCGCCTGCACAAGGTGTATGGAAACTTGATGGTAGACTTGAAACCCACCAACGCCAAGCTGTACGCGCGCGCGTTGCGCCTGACGATGCATGCGACGGGCGCGGACGAAGCGGCGGCCCGCGCCACGCTGGAGGCGTGTGGCCATCATGTCAAGGTGGCGATCGTCGCCCTGCGGCGTCAGGTGCCGGTGGAGCAGGCGGCGGCGCTGCTGGCGCGTGCCGGTGGCAGCCTGCGCGCGGCCGTGGACGGATAAGCCGCGGCGGGGCCGCGCGCATCCCGCGGCAACGATAACGAGACAAGGATGTGATGGACGCAGCAATCAAGGGTGCCGCCACGGCGGCACCGCGCAACCCCTGGGCCTGGATTCCCACCCTGTACTTCGGCCAGGGCATACCCTACTTCACGGCGATGACCCTGGCGCTGGTGATGTACAAGAACACCGGCTTTTCCAACGCCGACATCGCCTTCTATACTTCCTGGTTGTACCTGCCCTGGGTGATCAAGCCGCTGTGGGCGCCCGTCGTCGACATGTTCGGCACCAAGCGGCGCTGGGTCGTCACGCTGCAGACCGCGATCGCCGTCGCCTTCGCCCTGGTCGCGTTCACGACGCACCTGCCCGCATTCTTCCAGGCCAGCCTGGCGGTGCTGTGGCTGATGGCGTTCAGTTCCGCCACGCACGACATCGCGGCCGACGGCTTTTACATGCTGGCGCTGGCGCAGAAGCAGCAGGCCGCGTTTGTCGGCGTGCGCAGCACCTTCTACCGCCTCGCCAACATCACGGGGCAGGGCGTGCTGGTGGCCCTGTCCGGCTTCCTGATCCGCCAGACCGGCGACGCCCATCTCGCCTGGGCCATCATCTTCGCGCTGCTGGCCAGTGTCTTTGCCGTGCTGGCCGTGTACCACTTGTTCGTACTGCCGCACCCGGCCACCGATGGCCCGGTGCGCTCGTCCGGCGGCGGCGCCGGCGAGTTCTTCGCCACCTTCGTGTCGTTCTTCCGCAAGAAGGGCATCGTCACCATTCTCGGCTTCCTGCTGCTGTTTCGCCTGGGCGAGTCGCAGTTGCTGAAAATGGTGGTGCCGTTCTTACTGGATCCGGCCGAGAAGGGCGGCCTGGGGCTGGACAATACCCAGGTCGGCATCGTCTACGGCACCGTCGGCGTCATCGCGCTGACGGTGGGGGGCCTGCTGGGCGGCGTCCTGATTTCCCGCTATGGCCTGAAACGCTGCCTGTGGCCGATGGCGCTGATCATCCACGCGCCGGACCTGGTGTTCGTCTACCTGTCCACGGCGCTGCCGGACAATATCCTCGTCATCGCCGTGGCGATGGCGGTCGAGCAGTTCGGCTACGGCCTCGGTTTTACCTCGTACATGATGTTCATGATCATGGTGGCGGACGGCGAGCACAAGACGGCCCACTACGCCATCTGCACCGGCTTCATGGCCCTCGGGATGATGGTGCCGCAGATGGCCAGCGGCTATCTGCAGCAGTGGCTGGGCTACCAGCATTTCTTCATCTGGGTCTGCCTGGCCACGATCCCGGCCTTCATCATGACGGCGCTGATCAAGGTCGATCCGGCGTTCGGACGCGAATAGGGCAGGGGTGGGGTAAAGGCAGCGATTACAATACCGCGCTGCGCCAGCGGGCGCGGTTTGATACGACGAGGTATGGTTTTGGCTTTCAATGCGAAAAAGCGGCTGACCCTGGCCGCGGGTGCCGCCGGCGGGCTGGCGGCGATTCTGGCGGCATGCACGACGACGCCGCCGCGGCCCGGTCCCGGCGCGGCCGGCGTGCCCGTGGTCAGCCACGAGCCGCCCCACTTCACGGGCGAGCAGCCGCCGCCGGCGCCGCGCGAGTTCCGCGCCGCCTGGGTCTCCACGGTCGCCAATATCGACTGGCCCAGCCGCAGCAACCTGCCGCCGGCGAAGCAGCAGGCCGAGGCGCTGGCGATCCTGGACCGCGCCAAGGCCCTGAACCTGAACGCCATCGTGCTGCAGGTGCGCCCCAGCGCGGACGCGATCTATCCGTCTCCCCTGGAGCCATGGTCGGAATACCTGACCGGCAAGCAGGGCAAGGAGCCGCAACCGGCGTGGGACCCGTTGCAGTTCTGGGTGGCGCAGGCGCACCTGCGTGGCCTGGAGCTGCACGCGTGGTTCAATCCCTACCGCGCGCGCCACTCGGCGGCCCGTTCGCCGCTGGCGAAGGAACATATCGCCAATACCCAACCGCAGGCCGTAAAAAAATACGGCAAATACCTGTGGATGGACCCGGGCGAGGAAGCGGCGTCGCGCCACACCCTGGAGGTCATCCTCGACGTGGTGCGCCGCTACGACATCGACGGCGTGCATATCGACGATTATTTCTATCCGTATCCGATCGAGGCGCCCAGCGCCACCGGCGCGGAAGCCGCCGCGCTGGACGTGCCGGCCTGGCAGAAGCCGGAAGTGGAGTTCCCCGACCAGCCTTCGTGGCAGCGTTATGTGCAGGGCGGCGGCAAACTGGATCGCCCCAGCTGGCGGCGCCAGAACGTCGATAAGCTGATCGAAGCCATCTACACCGGCATTCACCGCGAAAAGGCCTGGGTCAAGTTCGGCATCAGCCCGTTCGGCATCGGCCGGCCGGACCGCCGCCCGCCCGGCATCGCCGGCTTCTCGCAGTACGACAAGCTGTATGCGGACGCCGAGACCTGGCTGCAGAAGGGCTGGCTCGACTACCTGGCGCCGCAGCTGTACTGGCCGATCGCGCAGGCGCCGCAGGCCTTCCCGGTGTTGCTGGATTACTGGCTGGCGCAGAACACCCATGCGCGCCATGTCTGGCCCGGCATCTTCACCAGCAAGACGGCGGACGGCAGCACGAAGCCGTTCAGCGCCGACGAGATCGTGCAGCAGATCGACGTGACGCGCATGCGCCCCACCGTCAACGGCCACGTGCACTTCAGCATGGCGGCACTGATGCAGAACCGCGCGGGCCTGGCCGACAAGCTCAAACGCAACAGTTACCAGAGCGCCGCGTTGATTCCCGCCTCGCCTTGGCTGGGCGACCAGGCGCCGCCGGCGCCGACGGTGGCCCTGAAGCGTGGCGCCAACGGCCTGACCGTCAGCCTGACCACGCCGAAGAACGCCGTGCAGTACGCGATCTGGGCCCGCTACGGCGACGAATGGCGCTTCACGACGGCCGCGGCCAGCCGTGGCGAAGTGGTGCTGGCCGACGATGGCGGCGTGCCCGCCCGCTCCGTCGTCGTCACGGCGGTGGACCGGCTGGGCAACGAGAGCCCGCGCGCCAGCGCCAGGCTGTAGCATGATGACAACCTGACGCCGGCAGCCGCCGGCGATTGGCCGTACACTCGACGATTATGGACCGTTCCGCTTCCGACCTGGGCCTGGGCATCGACGCCGGCGGCACCGAAACCCGCTGGGCACTGGCACGGCCGGACGGCGGCATCGTCGCCGCCGGCCACGTGGCCGGCATGTCGGCACTGCAGATGGCCAGCCCGGCCGGGCGCGAGCGGTTGCAGGCCGTGTTTGCCGCACTGGCGGCGCAGGTGCTGGCCCATGGCCGGCCTGCGCGCATCTGCGCCGGGCTGACCGGCTTTGGCGGCGACAGCGCCGTGCTGACGGACTGGCTGGCGCAACTGCTGGACGTGGCGGGCGATGCCATCAGCCTGTGCAACGACATCGAAATCGCCTACCTGGACAGTTTCGCGCCCGGCGCCGGCTACCTCGTCTATGCGGGCACGGGCTCGATCGCCGCCTACATCGACCCGGACGGCACCTTGCACCGGGCCGGCGGCCGTGGCGTCGTGCTCGACGATGGCGGCGGCGGTTTCTGGATCGCGCGCGAGGCGATGCGCCTGATCTGGCGGCGCGAGGACGAAACGCCGGGCGCCTGGCAGCATTCGGCACTGGCCCGTGCCGTGTTCGAGCACGTGGGCGGCAGCGACTGGTCGTATTCGCGCCAGTTCATCTACGGGCGCGAGCGCGGCGAGATCGGCCAGCTGGCCCTCGCCGTGGCGCGCAGCGCCGACGTGGACGAAGAGGCCCGCGCCATCCTGCAAGGCGCCGGCATGGAACTGGCGCGGCTGGCGCGCGCCCTGGTCGCGCGCTTCGGACCACGTCCCATCGTGCTGGCCGGCCGTGCCGCCGCGCTGCATCCGCTGATTCACGAAACGATGCGCGCAGCCGTGCCTGACCCGCAGGCGCTGACGCATCGCACCGCCCAACCCCATTCTCGCCGCGGCCCGTCTGGCGGCCCGGCCCACCACTGATTGACACCGATGATGAAACGACTGCCCTTTGCTTCCACCCTTGCCGTGCTGGCGCTGCTGGCCGGTTGCGCGACGGCGCCACCGCCGGGCGGGCCAACGATCGACCGCAGCCTGGTCTCGAAAGGCCAGAACAGCCGCGTACGCTTCGTCGTGCTGCACTACACGGTCGCGGATGTGCAGCGCTCGATCATGCTGCTGACGGAGAAGGAGGTGTCGGCGCACTACCTGCTGACCGATGGCGCGACGCCGAAGATCTACGGCCTGGTGGACGAGAAGAATTCGGCCTGGCACGCCGGCCTGTCCAGCTGGAAGAACTACACGAACCTGAACAACAGCTCGATCGGCATCGAGATCGTCAATCCCGGTTTCACGGAAACGCCGGACGGCAAGCGCACCTATTACCCGTTCCCGCAGGCGCAGATCGACCTGCTGGTTCCGCTGTTGAAGGATATCGTCGCCCGTCACCAGGTGGCGCCGGAGAACATCCTGGGCCACTCCGACATCGCGCCGCAGCGCAAGCAGGACCCGGGCCCGCTGTTCCCGTGGAAGCAGCTGGCGGACGCAGGCCTGGTGGCGTGGCCGGAGGCCAGCCTGGTGGCGGCGATGCGCACCAAGTACGAGAACAACGTCCCCGATGCGGTATGGTTCCAGAAGCGCCTGGCGCAGCACGGCTACGCGGTGCCGCAGACGGGCGTGTTCGACCAGGCCACGCACAACGTGCTGGTGGCGTTCCAGACCAAGTACCGCCAAGCCAACTTCGACGGCGTGCCGGACGCGGAAAGCGCCGCGATCCTGGACGTGCTGACGGCACCGAAACCGAAGATCGCGCAGCCGGCGCCAGCGCCGGCCACTGCGGCCGCGCAGTAGCGGAAGGACTGCCATGCGGCTGCGTCATATCGAGGTGTTCCACGCGATCATGCAGGTCGGCACCATCAGCGGCGCGGCCCAGGTCCTGCACATCTCGCAGCCCGCCGTCACCAAGGTGCTGCAGCATTGCGAGCTGCAGCTGGGCATGCCGCTGTTCGAACGGGTGCGCGGCAAGCTGTATCCGACGCCGGAAGCGCACCGCCTCTTTGCTGAAACGGAGAAGCTGCACCGCGACCTGCAGGGCATCCGCCGCCTCGCCGCGAGCCTGAAGACAGGCGCGCTCGAAACGATCCGGCTGGTCTGCACGCCAACGATCGCCGGCAGCGTGCTGCCGCCCGCGATGAACCGCTGGCGCCGCGCGTTTCCGGACACGCGCTGCGAGCTGGCGACGCACCACACCAGCGAAATTGTCAACATGCTGCGCCTGGGCGAAGCGGACCTGGCGCTGTCGCTGCAGGACCCGCGCCATCCCGGCATCGTGGCCGAGCCGCTGGCGCAGGGTGTGATGACCGTCATCGCGCCTGCCGGTACGTGGACCGTCGAGGAGCTGGCGACGCCGCTGTCGCCGTCCGGCCTGCAGGCAGAACTGGTGGGCTATGCCGACAACGACCCGCTGGGCGAATTGCTGCTGGCCGCCTGCGAGGCGCAAGACGTGCATCCGGTGTTCCGCACCGTGGTGCAAACCTACCAGATCGCGCGCTCGCTGGTGGAGGCGGGCGGCGGCATGGCCGTCGTCGATCCGTTCACGGCCGCCGCCGCGCAGCCGGGCCGCATACAGCGTCGGCCACTGGCACCGGCCATTCCAATCCGGCTGTACCTGCTGACCGCCGGCCACGCGCCGCTGTCGCATGGCGCGCGCCAGCTGGCCGATGCCATCGGCGCGGCGGCGCTGGCCTGCCTGGACACGCCATCATGACCACGCGCACCCTGACCAGCGAACAGGTGCCGGCTTGTCCCGAGTTCCGCCACCTGTCGACGATCGCCGGCATCGCCGTCGACCTGCGCTACGCCAGCCGCGACAACTTCGTCGGGCGCGACCTGTACTCGCCGCTCGACTGCGCCTGGCTGCACCGCGACGCGGCCGCCGCCATCGAACGCGCCGTAGCCTGGCTGGCGGCCGCGCGGCCCGGCCATACGCTGCTGATCCTGGACGCGCTGCGCCCGCACCGCGTGCAGGAACAGCTGTGGGACGCGCTGGCGGGCACCGACCTGCGCATGTACCTGGCCGACCCGATCCGCGGCTCCATTCACTCGTACGGCATGGCGGTGGACGTGACGATCCTCGATGAGGCCGGGCGCGAGCTGGACATGGGCACCGGCTTCGACGACATGAGCGAGCGCTCGCATCCGGTGCTGGAAGCGGAAATGCTGGCGCGCGGCGAATTGACGGCGCGGCAGGTCGCCAACCGGCAGTTGCTGCGCGATGCGATGTTCGGTGCCGGCTTTGTCGGCATTAACAGCGAGTGGTGGCACTTCGATTGCGGCGACCGGGTGGCGGTGCGGGCAGGGTTTATTCGGGTATTGTAAGGAGCAGACCCGAAGACAGGTGCCTGTCACCGGGGTTTGAGAAAGCGGCTATCTGCTACATCGCGCTCCCGGCACTGCTACCGGCCGTCCAGTCGATCAACGCATCGACAATCCCCCGCCCGACGCCATTGCCGGCCCGCTCATGGTTGACGATGGCGACGACGATGCATTCCTCGCCGTTCGCGTCCGGCACGTAACCGGCCACCGCGACCACGCCGTTCAACGTGCCCGTCTTGATGCGGGCGCGCCCTGCCGCCGGGCTCTCCTTCAGGCGCTTGCGCATCGTGCCGTCGATGGCGGCGATCGGCAGGCTGGCCTGGAATTCGGGCAGCCACGGTGACGTCTGGCCGGCACGCAGTACCGCCGCCAGCTGCACGGGGCGGATGCGTTCCGTGCGCGACAGGCCGGAACCATTCTCGAACACGATGCCGTCGCCGTCGATCTGCTGTTCCTTCAGCCACTGGCGAATCGCCTGCTCGGCGCGCGCCGCCGTGGTGGCGGGCACGGTCTTGTCCGGGCCGTGCGCGGCCATCAGCATCGCCAGCCGTTCGCCGGCCGGCAGCGGGCGGCTGCCCAGCAGCGGGTCGGGCTGCAGGCTGCCCAGGCTGAGGAACAGCGTGCGCGCCAGTGCGTTGTCCGAGGTTTTCAGCATGTCGCGCACCAGTTCCGGCAGCGCGCGCGAGACGTGTTCGGCCAGCAGGGTCGTCTGGTCTTCCGGCGTCGCGGGCGGCGGCGTATCGCTGCCCAGCGCTCCCTGCGCGACGGCGCTGGCGGCCAGCGTGGAGGTGTACGTGGCCAGGTCCACGGTGCGCGTCTTGCCCGCGATCGTGCCACCCAGGCGCTGCCACGTGGCGCGCACCAGGCGGTCGGCGTAGTCGTCCCGATCGAGCACGTTGAGGCCGACGTTCTTGCGGCAGTTGCGCGGGAAGGTGCCGTGCAGGGCCACCGTCAGCCTGGCGCCGCGGCGCTCGACCGTGGGCGGCTGCCAGCCGGCGTCCCACTTGGCGCAGTCGCCGTCCACCAGCGTCAGTGCGGGCTTGACGTCCACCTTGTCCAGCTGCGGCAGCATCGATGCCGTCAGCGCGCGGCCGTCGGCGGCCAGCTCCACGTACAGCATGTTCATGTTCAGCAGCAGTGCGTCCGGGATGACGTTGTAGTACGCCTCCGGCGCCTCGTCGAACGGCGGCAGCCCGGCGTCGGGCCGGGCCGGCTGGAACAGCTGGCGGTCCAGCACCAGGTCGCCCGCGACCTTGCGCACGCCCAGGTTGCGCAGGCGCTCCAGCAGGTGCGTCAGCGCGTCCGCTGTCAGATCCATGTCGGCGCCGCCGCGCAGGATCAGGTCGCCCTTCAGCACGTTGCCAGCGATGCTGCCGTTGCTGCGCAATTCGGTGCGGCCGCGGAACGCTGGGCCCAGCTGTTCCAGCCCGACCAGCGTGGTGACGACTTTCATCGTCGAGGCGGGATTCATCGCCGTATCGGCCGCGTTGGAGACAAGGATCGTGTCGCCGCGCAGCACGACCGCGCCAATGGCGTCTTCCGGAATGCCGGCCGCAAGCGCCAGTTTGGCCACTGGATCCGGCAGCTCCGCGTGGGAGCACGGCGCCCATGCAAGCAGGGCGGTACAAAGCAGACGACGTAACAACATCAAGCTCCTTAACCGAAGAACAGGTAAGCCACGCCGATGGCCGTGACCACGCCGGCCAGGTCGGCGATCAGGCCGCACGAGATCGCGTAACGGGTGCGGCGGATGCCGACCGAGCCGAAATACAGCGCGACGATGTAGAAGGTGGTGTCGGCCGAGCCCTGGAAGATGCAGGCCAGGCGGCCGACGAAGGAATCCGGTCCGTAGGTCGTCATCGCGTCGATCATCATGGCCTTCGAGCCGCTGCCGGACAGGGGTTTCATCAGCGCCGTCGGCAGTGCCGGCACGAAGTCGGTGCGCAGGCCCAGGCTCGAAAATATCCATTCGAAGCCGCTGACGATGAAGCCGAACACGCCCGCATTGCGGAACACGCTGATGGCGACCAGCATGCCGACCAGGTATGGAATCACCGTCAAGGAGGTCTGGATGCCGCCCTTGGCGCCTTCGATGAAGGCCTCGTACACGTTCACCTTGCGCAGGTGCGCCTTGATCAGGAAGATGGCGATGACGCTCATCAGGATCAAGTTGCTGACGACCTTCGACACGGTCTCGATCTCGCCTTTCGACAGGAACTGGGTGAAATACCAGATCAACGCCACGATGGCGCCTGTCAGGCCGCCCAGCCACGCCAGCACGACCTTGTCGAACAGGTTGATGCGCTGGCGGATCGAGACGGCGACGATGCCGGCCAGGGTGGCGGCATAGGTCGCGATCATGCAGGGAATGAAGATGTCGGACGGGTCGGCCGCGCCCAGGATCGCGCGCTGCGCCATGATCGCCAATGGGATCAGGGTCAGGCCGGAGGTGTGCAGCACCAGGAACATGATCTGCGCGTTGCTGGCTTCGTCCTTGTTCGGATTGAGCGTCTGCAGGCTCTCCATCGCCTTCAGGCCGAACGGCGTGGCGGCGTTGTCCAGGCCCAGCAGGTTGGCCGAGAAATTCATCACCATGTGGCCCGTGGCCGGGTGGTCCTTCGGCACTTCCGGGAAGATGCGCGAGAAGAAGGGGGCGATGACCTTGGCCAGCCAGCCGATCACGCCGGCCTTTTCGCCGATGTTCATGATGCCCAGCCACAGCGTCATCACGCCGGCCAACGGCAGGGCGATGTCCATCACGCCCATGCGCGCGGCGTCGAACGTGCCGTCGATGACCTTCTTGAAGATTTCCGTATCGCCCAGGAACAGCCATTGCGCGAATGCGGCGGCAAAGCCGACCAGGAAGAAGCCGGACCAGATGTAATTCAGAGACATGATTGCATTTTCCAAGAAACCCAGGCCAGGCAGAGTATAGAGGACAGCCCGGCCGGCGCGGGGAAAGTGAAACGTGCCGGGGCCGTGCCGTGCTGGCGCGGGACGGGCCGCTGCTTTATGCTCCTACGCCATGACATCGCCCCGTTCCCTTATCGCCGCGCTGGCGCTGGCCTGTGCCACGGCCGCCGTCGCGGCGCCACCCAAAGTGCTGCATGCGCTGCTGTCGACAGGCGAGACGGGCCTGGACCCGGCCGTCGCCTCCGACCTGGCCAGCCTGTCGCTGCTGGAAAACCTGTTCGACCCGCTGCTGCGCTACGACTACCTGGCCCGGCCGGTGAAATTGCAGGCGAACGCGCTGGTCGCCATGCCGTCGGTGGATGCGGCCGGCACCACCTGGACGTTCCGCCTGAAGCGGGGCATGACGTTCGCGCCCGATCCGGCGTTCGGGGGCAAGCGCCGTGAAGTGACGGCCGAGGATTACGTCTACAGCCTGCAACGCCTGTACGACCCGGCGCTGAAGTCGCCGTGGCTGTTCCTGTTCGAGGGAAAGCTGCTGGGCGACGAGGCCTGGCGCGACCAGTTCGATTACGCCACCGCGATTCCCGGCCTGCGGGCGATCGACCGCTACACCTTGCAAATCCGGCTGAAGGCGCCCGATCCCAGCTTCCTGTTCTATCTGGCGCTGCCCGCCACGGGCGCCGTCGCGCGCGAGGCGGCCGAGCAGTACGGCACGCAGCTGGGCAACCACCCGGTCGGCAGCGGGCCGTTCGTGATGCAGGAATGGAAGCGCAGCGACCGCATCATCTTGGCGGCCAACCGCGCATACCACGCGCGCTTACATGGTGGCCCGCTGCCGCTGGTGGACCGGGTCGACGTGAAGATCATGGAGGAGTACCAGTCACGCGTGCTGGGCTACCTGAACGGCGAATTCGACTATATCGAGCAGGTGCCCGAATCGATGCGCGACCTGGTGCTCGATCCGGCGTCCGCCACGCCCGTCCTGAAACCGGAGCTGGCGCGGCGCGGCATGGTGCTCGACCCATTCCCGGTGCTGCAGACCTACTACATGTGGATGAACATGGAGGACCCCGTCATCGGCGGCTACACGCCGGACAAGATCGCGCTGCGCCGCGCCATCGCGCTGGGCTACAACAGCGCCGAGGACGTGGCGTTGCTGAAAAAGGGGCTGGCGCTGCCGGCGCAGACGCCGTTGCCGCCCAATGTGCTGGGCTACGACCCGCACTACCGCAGCCCGATCACGTACAACCTGGCCCTGGCGCGCGCGCTGCTGGAGCGCCACGGCTACCGCAAGGGCCGGGATGGCTTCCGCACCCTGCCGGACGGCCGGCCATTGACGTTGCGGATGCACAGCGAACCGTCGATGGTGGGACGCCTGCGCGACGAGTTGTGGCGCAAGAACCTGAACGCGCTGGGCTTGCGCGTGGAATTCATCACGGACAAGAAGACGGAAATCATCAAGGCCTCGCGCCTCGGCAAAGTGATGATGTTCGAGACGAACTGGGTGGCCGACTTCCCCGACGGCGACAATTTTTACCAGCTGCTGTACGGCCCCAATGCGGGTCGCGCCAACTACGCCCGCTTCAACCTGCCGGCCTATAACCTGCGCTACGAGCAGGCGCGCAAGCTGGCGGATGGGCCGGAACGCCAGCGCCTGTACACCGAGATGGCGCAGCTGATCCACGCCTACAACCCCTGGGTGCTGCTGACGCACCCGATCTCCGCCGACATCCGGCAACCGTGGCTAAAAAACTACAAACGGCATCCCGTCGAATTCACCAACTGGCGCTATCTCGACATCGATATGGCTGCGCGCCAGCGGGCCGCTAAAATGTCGCGCTGACAATTGCAACGGATGCATTCCATAAAGTTATGGCAGCGTCCGCAATTTTCATTAGGTGGCGTGCTTGAGCGCGCGCTACCCTGAATTCGCCGGGCGCCCGGCAGGACAGGGCAATGCCAGGACATCGCCGCCGCCATGCGCCCCTACTGGCCCCCAGCCACGGTGGGGACCGCACATGAAAGGGAGAGATCCGTGCAAGTAAAGAAGCTGGCGCACCTGATTGCGCTGATGGGAGCGGTCGGTCCGGTGACGGCCATGGCGCAGGAGGCGCAGGCCAGCCAGCCGATGCCGCGCGTGGAGATCACGGGCAGCAGCATCAAGCGCGTGGCGAAGGAGGGCGCGCTGCCGGTGCAGACGATCACGTTCGACACGATCCGCAAGGCCGGCATCACGGACACCGAGCAGCTGATGCGGCTGATCTCGGCCAACGGCACCGGGGCGGACAACATGACCTCCGGGAACAACGTGTTCGGCGCGGACGCCGACCGCGTCTCAGGCGGCGCCGCCTTCGCCTCGCTGCGCGGGCTGGGCCCGAACGCCACGCTGGTGCTGCTGAACGGCCGCCGCATGGGCAACCACGGCGGCAGCGGCAAGGCGGTGGACCTGAACGCGATCCCGCTGGGCGCCGTCGCCCGCGTCGAGATCCTGAAGGACGGCGCCTCCGCCATCTACGGCACCGATGCCATCGGCGGCGTCGTCAACTTCATCCTGCGCACCGATTACACGGGCCTGGAAGCGGCCGCCACCCTGAACGCCACCGAGGCGGGCGGCGGCATGACGCGCAGCTATTCGCTGCTGGGCGGCCTGGGCGACCTGAATGCGGACGGCTGGAACGTGATGGCCACCGTGACGCACGACGTCAACGACAAGCTGGAATCGCGCCAGCGCGACTTCGCCCGCGGCTACCAGCCGCAGCGCGGCCTGTCGCCCGACACCACCGGCACGCCGTTCGCCAACATCCTGACGGGTGCCGGCACGGCACTGGGCACGGGGTTCAGGATGCCGGGCGACCCCACCACCTACCTGCAAGCCGGCCTCTTGAGCCTGCAGGGCAAGTGTGACACCGTGCCTGGCATGTCGCAGTACCAGACCGAGCTGTGGAAGGACGTCACGTCGCCCACGCGCACGCGTTATTCCTGCGCCTACGACTACGGCAGCGACTACCTGATGGCGTTCCCGATCGAGCGCACGACGGCGCTGGCGCGCGGCACGTTCAAGGTCAACGCGGATCACCGCGTGTTCGCCGAATTCACCGGCTCGCGCACGGAAGGCACGGCGGAGCTGACGGCCGTGCAGATCTCGACCAGCCTGGCCAACGGCAACGCGTATCCCGTCAACGGACCGTACTACCAGGACCTGTCGGCCTATATCCCCAGCTACGACCGCAGCAAGCCGATCATCTACAAATGGCGGGCCACGCCGTGGGGCAATCGCACCCAGTACAACGTGGCGGAAAGCTACCGCGGCCTGCTGGCGGCCGAAGGTACGCTGGCCGGCAAATACGACTACAAGGTCGGCCTGGCGAAATCGATCAGCACCACGCAGACGGACCTGGTCGACGGCTACGGCTACACCAGCAAGATCTACGCGGCGCTGGCCAGCGGCATCGTCAACCCGTGGGTGGCACCGGGCCAGGGGCAGACGCAGCAGGCCATGGACC
Organism: [Empedobacter] haloabium; assembly: GCA_008011715.2. Taxonomy (NCBI): domain Bacteria; kingdom Pseudomonadati; phylum Pseudomonadota; class Betaproteobacteria; order Burkholderiales; family Oxalobacteraceae; species [Empedobacter] haloabium. Next base: position 6,088,255 of record CP136508.1, on the reverse strand, counting down.
TGATCGAATCGACCAAGTACCGCGGCGCCTTCCAGCATGGCCGCACCACGATGACGCAGCTGGACGGCTCGATCTCCGGCGAGGTGTTCAACCTGCCGGCGGGCGCCGTGTCGATGGCGGCCGGTTTTGATTTGCGCAAGGAGACGTATTCGTTCGGCCAGGACGTCGATGCGACCACGATCCTGCTCTCGCCCGGCAATGCCAACCTGGATGAAGCCACCCGCTACGTGCGCGCCGTCTACGCCGAGGCGCTGGTGCCCGTGCTGAAGGACCTGGAGGTGCAGTTGGCGATCCGGCGCGACAACTACAGCCTGGTGGGCGCCACGACCAATCCGAAGGTGGCGTTCCGCTGGCAGCCGACCCAGACGTTCCTGCTGCGTGGCTCGGCCGGTAAAGGCTTCCTGGCGCCGAGCTTCAACCAGCTGTATGCGGGCCGGCTGTCGCAGGAACTGCCGAACGGGATCATCGACCAGGAAGGCTGCGCCAAGAATCCTGGCAATCCGGCCTACTGCGCCATCGAACGCCTGGACTACAAGACCGGCGGCAATCCGGCCTTGCGGCCGGAAACGTCGAAGCAGGGCACCCTGGGCCTTGTCATCGAGCCGTTCAAGAACTTCAGCGCCTCGCTGGACTGGTGGGCGATCAACATCCAGGACCGCATCCTGAACCGCACGCCGCAGACGGTGCTGAACAACTGGCAGTATCTGCCGCAGTACATCGTGCGTGACCAGGCCACCGGCGTGATCGATCACGTGGAGGCGGGCTGGATCAACGCGGCCGGCCTCAAAACGCGCGGCATCGACCTGGGCCTGCGCTACGACGGCAACGTCGCCGGCTACAAATACGCGGCGGTGCTGGACGGCACCTACCTGGACAGCTTCAAGTTCGCCGAATTCGAGGGCCAGCCGTACAAGGAGCAGGTCAGCCAGTTCAGCACGCGCGACATCTACCTGCGCTGGAAGCACACGGCCAGCCTGACCGTCAGCAAGGGCAACTGGAGCGCATTGCTGATGCAGCGCTACGCGTCCGGCTACAACGACCAGGTGCCGAACAACGGCAAGGGCACGCCACCGGCCGGCTTCGACCCGCGTGTCAAACACTACACCAAGCATGACGTGTCGCTGACCTACACGGGCTTCCCGAAGACGACCTTGACGTTCGGCATCCAGAACCTGTTCGACACCGATCCGCCGTTCACCGCCCACAATGTGGACGAGGTGGTGGGGGCAGGGTGGGACCCACGGGTGGCCGATCCGCGCGGCCGCGCATTCTCGTTCAGCGTGAAATACAAATTCCTCTGACCGAGATCACCCGCCGCCGCTTCTGCCGCCTGCTGGCCGCCACTGGCGCGCTGGCGGCGGCACCCGCTCTTTCGAAAGGCCGCCACAGCATGCCATTCCCACCCTTGATCAAGCCGCGCCGGCTCTCTCCGGGCGACACCGTCGGCCTGATCACCCCGGCCGGCGTGGTCTCGCAGGAGACCATCGACCGCTCCGTCGCCCACGTCGAGTCGCTGGGCCTGCGCGTCAAGCTGGGTGCGCACTTGAACGCCGTGCACGGCAACTACGCCGGGCTGTGGGCCCAGCGCATGATCGACTTCAACGCGATGTTCCGCGACCCGGAGGTCAAGGCCATCTGGGCCATCCGCGGCGGCTCCGGCGCCCTGCAACTGCTGCCGCACATCGACTACCAGATGGTGCGCGCGCACCCGAAGATCCTGGTGGGCTATTCCGATTTAACGGCGCTGCATCTCGCCATCAACCGCCACGCCGGCCTCGTCACCTTCCACGGGCCGCTGGCGATGTCCACGCCGTCCGACTACACAACGCGGCATTTGCTGAACGTGCTGATGGAGCCGCAGCCGGAGTACGTGATTCCGATGGCGGCGGAGAACGCGCAGCGCGCCTTGAGCGCGCCGCAGTACGCCACCCGCACCGTGGTGCCGGGGGGGGCGACGGGGCGCCTGACGGGCGGCAACCTGTCCCTGGTCGCCGCGCTGGCGGGCACGCCATACGCGGCCGATATCCGCGACAGCCTGCTGTTCCTGGAGGACGTCAACGAGGAGCCGTACCGCATCGACCGCATGCTGATGCAGCTGCAGATGAACCAGCCGTTCGGCCAGGCGGCCGGCATCATGCTCGGGGTGTTCGAGGGCTGCACGCCGGCGCCGGGCGAAAGCGCGCTGACCCTGGACGAGACGACCGACCAGCACCTGCGCCCGCTGGCGATCCCCGCCGTTACCGGCTGGTCGTTCGGCCATATCCGCGACCAGTTCACGCTGCCGATGGGGATCCAGGCGCGCATGGACACGGCCGCGCAGACCGTGACCTTGTTGGAAGCCGGGGTCGCCTAGACCCCGGCGCAGCGGGTCAGCGCGCGCCCGCGATGGCCAGCGCCGTCATGTTGACGATGCGGCGCACCGTCGCGCTCGGGCTCAGGATGTGCACGGCCTTGGCCGCGCCCAGCAGGATCGGTCCCACCGTCACGCCCTTGCCGGCAGCGACTTTCAGCACGTTGAAGGTGATGTTGGCCGCGTCCAGCGACGGCATCACCAGGAGGTTGGCGCTGCCGGCATAGCCGCCTTCGGGCCGGTACAGGCGGCGGATGTCTTCCGCCAGCGCCGCGTCGCCATGCAGTTCGCCCAATACCGGCAATTCCGGATCGGATTGCGCCAGCAGCGCGGCAGCCTCGCGCATCTTGCGCGCGGACGGGCGCTCGGACGAACCGAAGATCGAATGCGACAGCAGCGCCGCCTTCGGCTCCAGCCCGAACTGGCGCAGCTCGGCGGCGGCCAGGCGCGTGATCGCGGCCAGCTCCTCGGCCGACGGGCTGTCGTTGACGTAGGTATCGGTGATGAAGAGCGTCATCTTGTCCAGCACCAGCGCGTTCATCGCCGCCAGCACGCTGGCGCCCGGCGCCAGGCCGATTTCCTTCTTCACGTGCGCCAGGTGGTCGTCGTAGCTGCCCTGCATGCCGCAGATCAGCGCATCGACCTGGCCCTCGGCCAGCAGGCGGCAGCCCTGGCGCGTGGTGTCGCCGTCCGCTTCCACCAGCGTGTAGTCCTGGTCGCGGCGCAGGCGCAGGCCGGCCTGGCGGATCGCCTTCTCCACCGCGTCCGCCGCGCCGATCAGCACCGGATGGCCCAGATGCTCGTCCACCACCGTCTGCACGGCACGCAGCACGCGCTGGTCGGTGCCGTCCGCATAGGCCACGCGGCGCGGATTGGCCTTGGCCTGGGCGAACACGGGCTTCATGAAGAAGCCGGTGTGGTAGATCATCTCGCCCAGCTTGTCGCGGTAGGCCTCCATGTCCTCGATCGGGCGGGTGGCGACGCCGGAGGCAGCGGCCGCCGCGGCCACGGCCGGGGCGATGGCCGCCATCAGGCGCGGATCGAACGGCTTCGGAATGATGTAGTCGGGGCCGAACGTCAGGTCCTGGCCCGCATAGGCGGCCGCCACGGCGTCGTTGGCTTCCGCTTCGGCCAGTGCGGCGATGGCCGTCACGCAGGCCAGCTTCATCTCGTCCGTGATGCGGGTCGCGCCGCAATCGAGCGCGCCGCGGAAGATGTAGGGGAAGCAGAGCACGTTGTTGACCTGGTTCGGGTAGTCCGAGCGGCCGGTGGCGACAATGCAGTCGGGCCGGGCGGCGCGCGCCACCTCGGGCCGGATCTCCGGTTCCGGATTGGCCAGCGCCAGGATCACGGGGCGGTCGGCCATCGTTTTCACCATGTCGGCCGTCAGCACCCCGGCGGTCGAGCAGCCCAGGAACACGTCGGCGTCGCGCACGATGTCCGCCAGCGTGCGGGCGCTGGTGTCCTGTGCGTAGCGCGCCTTGTTCGCTTCCATGTTCGCCTCGCGGCCCTGGTAGATGACGCCCTTGGAATCGACCACGTAGATGTTCTGGCGCTGCACGCCCAGGCTGACCATCATGTCCAGGCAGGCGATCGCCGCCGCGCCGGCGCCGGAGGCGGCCAGCTTGACCTGGCCGATGTCCTTGCCGACCACCTTCAGCGCGTTCAGCAGCGCGGCGCTGGAGATGATGGCGGTGCCGTGCTGGTCGTCGTGGAACACGGGGATGTTCATCCGTTCGCGCAGCTGCTTCTCGATGTAGAAGCATTCGGGTGCCTTGATGTCTTCCAGGTTGATGCCGCCCACGGTCGGCTCCAGCATGGCGATGGCGTCCACCAGCTTGTCCGGGTCGGACTCGGCCAGTTCCAGGTCGAACACGTCGACGCCGGCGAATTTCTTGAACAGGCAGCCCTTGCCTTCCATGACGGGCTTGGACGCCAGCGGGCCGATATTGCCCAGGCCGAGGACGGCGGTGCCGTTGCTGATGACCGCCACCAGGTTGCCGCGCGACGTGTATTCGGCTGCCATGGCCGGATCGGCCGCGATCTCTTCGCAGGCGTACGCGACGCCGGGCGAATAGGCCAGCGACAGGTCGCGCTGGTTGGACAGCGGTTTCGTTGCCACCACCTCGATCTTGCCGCGCATGGGGCTGCGGTGGTACTCCAGCGCGTCGGTGCGCAGTTGCGTGTCTTTCTCGTTCTGGCTGCTTTCGGTGCTCATTAAGTCTCCTGCAAGTTTTGGATTGACGTGAATGACCAGGGGCGGCCTGGGGGTGGGGTCCCTGCATCCTGCGCTGGTATATCGTACATCAAGGCCGAGCTTGCCGTTCCCAACTGCAAATATTGCCAGTCCTGCCGAGCGTCACGGCACCGTCCGCCCCGGTAGAATTAGCGACATGACAATACTCAACCGCAAGGCCACGGCCTTCGTGCTGGGCCATCCGCTACGCTTCGTGCTGCAGTGCCTGAAGGGGTTTCGCGCCAACCAGGGCTTGCTGCTGGCGGGTGCGGTCGCGTACTACTCGCTGCTCTCGATCGTGCCGCTCCTGATGCTGGTGGTGGTCGCCCTGTCGCACGTGATCGACCCGAAAGATCTGCTGGACACCATCGGCCACTACCTGGAATGGCTGGTGCCCGGCCAGTCGCGCGCCATCGTGGCGGAAGTGGCCCATTTCCTCGACCACCGCGACCTGGTCGGCTGGTTCCTCGTGCTGACGATGCTGTTTTTCAGCTCGCTCGCCTTTACCGTGCTGGAAAACGCCATGTGCGTGATCTTCATCCACCGCGTGGCGGTGCGGCGGCGCCATTACCTCATTTCGGCCGTGCTGCCTTACTGCTACATCCTGTGCCTGGGCATCGGCGCGCTGGTCGTCACCCTGGTGGCGGGCAGCCTGCAGGTGATCGGGGCGGAAAGCGTGCGGCTGTTCGGCTACGAATGGTCGCTGCACGGCCTGTCCGGCGCGCTGCTGTACCTGCTGGGGCTGGCGGGCGAGGTGCTGCTGCTGTCGTCGATCTACATGGTGATGCCGGTGGGCCGGCTGTCGTGGCAGCACGCCCTGATCGGCGGGGTCACCGCCACCGTGCTGTGGGAAATCGCCCGCCATGTGCTGGTCTGGTATTTCTCGACGCTGTCGCAGGTGAACGTGGTGTACGGCTCGATGACGACGGCCATCGTCGTCATGTTCAGCCTGGAAATCGGCGCCACCTTGCTGCTGTTCGGCGCCCAGGTCATTGCCGAGTACGAGAAAGTGGCCCGGGGCGAGATCGCGCCGCCGGTGCCACTGCGCACGCCCGCCTAGTCAGGCAGGCGGCAGCGTGATGACGAAGCGGGCGCCGCCCAAGGGCGAGGTCTCGATCTTGAGCGTGCCCCCATGCAGCGACACGGCCTTGCTGGCGATCGACAAGCCCAGGCCGAATCCGCCCGTGTTGCGGTCGCGGCTGCGATCGAGCCGGTAGAACGGTTCGAACACCTTTTCGCGTTCCTCTTCCGGAATGCCGGCGCCGTCGTCATCGACGACGATCGTCACGCCGCCCAGCTTGCGCGCGGCCGACAGCGCCACCTGGCCGTTGGCATACTTTTGCGCATTGCGCAGCAGGTTGCCGGTGGCGCGCATCAGCAGGCGGCAGTCGCCATAGTAGGTGCCGAGGCCGTCCGGCACGGACACGTCGAGCGAGACCTCGGCCGGCGGCAAGCCGTTGGCGCAGTTGCGCAGCGCCTCGGTCACGTCGAAGGTTTCGTAGCGCAGCGGCTGTTCGCTGTCCAGCCGGGCCATGCCCAGCAGTTCGCTGACGAGGGACTTCAGCTCCGTCAGGTCACCCTGCATGCTGCCGATGCGCTTTTCCAGCACGGTGTCGCCGACGGTATCGTGCAGCAGTTCCAAGGCGAATTCCAGCCGCGCGATCGGCGTACGAATTTCGTGCGACACCGAATGCAGCAGTCCGCGCTGCGCTTCCAGCAGCGTCTCGATGCGGTCGGCCATGTGGTTGATGCGCTCGGCCAGCGGATAAATGCTGTCGCCCGGCTTCATCTGCGCCCGCACTTTCAATTGGCCGGAACCGAACCGGTCGGCGACCTTCATCAGGATCTGCAGCCCGCGCCAGTGGGAGCGCGACCAGATGCCGATCGGAATCAACAAGGCTAGCGCGACGATGACGTAGCGGACCGCCTCCATTTGCAGCGCCACCTTGATATCGATGGGCAGGTTTTGCGCGTAAATCGCTTCTTCGTTGCTGCCGATATATTTATCGCCGGTTAAATCGACGCGGCGAAACAGGGCCTTGTTGGCGATGTCGATGACGACTTCGCCGCGCTCGAACGCCTCGCGTTCGCGGCTGGGCAATTGCTGGCGCGCGTTAGCCAGCGGAATCAGGTCGAAACGTACGTCCGACACCTCGCGCACCTTGTTCAGGCGGTCCAGCCAGCCGTCCGCCGGGGCCTGGTCCACATACTGTTCCAGCAGGAAGATCTGGGCCGCCGCCTGGTTGCGCGCGATGCTTTCCAGCGGATCGCCAAACAGCCGGTTGATGGCGAAATACACGATGAACGCCGCCACGCTGATCGACAGCATCACGAGGACGAAAAAGCGGAAAAACAGGCGGTTCATGTTGCCATTGTATAAGAACCAAGTCCTGTAAAACCGCGTCGACAGTTTTATGACAAAACGACGACAAAGCGCGGTGGATTGCTCTGTTGCAGCTGGGTAAGATGACAATTCTTGTTGCCTAATGGAGCCGCTGTGAACCTGGACTGTCTTGCCGTCGCCCATGCGTTTTACGTTGTCGCGTGATAGCGCTGTCGCCGCTGTGAAGGATTGGATATTTCCGGCCAGATAAAATTGGAGGATTCAATCTTTCGGAATGCAGACATGTTCAAGTTTTTCGTACTTGCCGTGGCAGGCACGTGCGGTACGGCGTTCGCGCAAACGCCCGCCAGCAATCCCATGCCGGATGGGAGCCGTGATATGTATATTGGACTCGGTGTGCAGGCGGTACCTCGTTACGAGGGCGCCGCGGGCCACCGCAACGCCATCTTGCCTGTGCTTCAGGTCGCCTGGAGCAACGGGCTGTTCGTGTCTGGCATGAGCGCAGGGATGCACTGGTCGCCCTCGCCATCGGTCGAATATGGGCCGCTGATCGCCCTGGCACCGGGCCGCGACGCGTCCGGCAACCGCCTGTTCCGCCTGGCCACCGCGGGCGACAGCGGCGCCGACGGCAGCCCGCCCACGACCTGGCTGCCGTCCACCGGCATCGGCGAGGGCCCGGTCGACAGCCATCCCATCGACGAGAACGTTCCCCAATCCATCGAGGCCAGCAACAACCGGCTGGAAGGGATGGCGACGATCGGCCGCCGCGTCGTCTACGGCGGTTTCGCCAACGTCTACATGGCACGCCAGTGGCGCCTGACCGGCAACGTACTGTACGGCGCCGGCAACGACCGCCGCGGCTTGCGCGCCGTGTTGTCGATCCAGCACCTGGCGCAGCAACTCGCGCCCCATCATGCGCTGTCGCTGTCGGCCGGGGTCTCGCTGGTCAACCGCGCCTATAACCAGGCCTATTTCGGCGTGACCGAGTACGAAGCGGGGCACACGATGAACCTGCGCTATGCGCCGGACGGCGGCCTGCAGGACGTGCGCGTGGCCGCGCGCTGGAATTGGGCGCTGAGCCCGTCATGGATGCTGACGACGGGGATGCAGGCCAGCCGGCTGCTGGGCGATGCCAAGCGCAGCCCCCTGGTCGAGCGGGCCACCAACCTGTCGGCGTCCAGCGCGCTGGCTTACCGGTTCTGACGATGAAGGCCGCCCGTCGCGCCATCCTGGTGTCGTTGCTGTGCGCGGCCGTGCCGGCGGGCGCACAGCCACAGGCGACCCAGGACAGCGGCTGGGTCAGCTACCGGGACGCCTATCGGGCCATGGTGCCGTTTGCGAAATACGGCAAGGCCAAGAATTTCCTGCAGAATCACTACCAGGTGACACCGAAGGACGCCAGCCAGTCGCTGGACGGCTTGCGTCTGACCTTGACGGGCCGCACCACGCAGCTGAACCTGCCGCTGGACGTGACGGGCCGCGCCACGTTCCCCCTGCTGAAGGCGGCGTATGACGAGAACGCGCTGCTGGTGCTGAACCGCAAGGTCAGCCAGTTCACGTTCCAGCCGCGCCTGTCCATCGTTGCCCGCGTGGACGGTATTTACGAAGGCCAGGACTTGCGCACGGCCTGCGACCAGGCGCTGCAGTACCTGCGCTACACGGACGCGGGCTACAACAGCCGCCACTGTGCCGGCGTGCGTTTTGCATTCATGAAGAAAAGCGACGCGGCGGTGCGCGTGCGCGATCCCGAGCGGGAGGTGACGTTGCCGCCGGAAGAGGGGCCGGCGTTCGACGGGGATGCCAACGCCGGCTTCCGGGTGATGGTGTACCGCTTTGCCGACTGGCCCGAGCGGGTGCAGGTGATCAGCCAGAACGCCCCGGTGGCCATCGCCCCGGTGATCGAATAAGCCCGCTTACAGCCAGGCGGACGGCGAGAACAGATAGCCCTCGCCCCAGACGGTCTTGATCTTTTCGGATTCCGAATCGTCGAACTTGCGGCGCAGCTTGGAGATGCTGTTGTCGATACTGCGGTCGAGGCCGTCGAATTCGATGCCGCGCATCTTCTTCAGCAGCGCGTCGCGCGACAGCACGGTGCCGGCCGACTCGGCCAGTACCAGCAGCAGCTTGTACTCGGTATTGCTGAGCACGCACGGCTCGCCGCGCCAGGTGACGGTGCGGTCGCTGGTGGCGATCGACAGCGCGCCGAAGGTCAGCATGTCGCTGGCCTGCTTGTTCTGCGTGCGGCGCAGCAGCGCGCGCAGGCGCGCCAGCAGCACGCGCGGTTGCACAGGCTTGTTGATGAAGTCGTCGGCGCCCTGTTCCAGCAGCGACACCTCGTCGTAGGAATCCTCGCGCGCCGTCATGATCAGGATCGGCACCTTGGTGATGTCGCGCAACTGGCGGCAGACCAGCATGCCGTCCAGACCGGGCAGCATCAGGTCCAGTACCACGATGTCCGGCGGCGCGGCCTTGAAGCGTGCCACGGCTTCGTCGCCGCGGCTGACCACGTCCACCTTGAATTCATAGCCCGCAAGGTACTCCGTGACCAGGTCGGCCAGGCGGGCGTCGTCCTCCACCAGCATCACTCGATACATAGCAATTCTCCTTCTTGCAACATTTTATAAGAGCGCTGCGCGTCAGCGGAAAAACCTTCTCATATTATGACAATCTGATACATAAACGAGACGATTTCCGCCCACCTCTTGCCGACGGGAGAATTGCCGTACCGCTTACAGGGCGCGGGCGATCAACAGCTTCTGGATGTCGCTCGTGCCTTCGTAGATCTGGCACACCCGTACGTCGCGATAGATGCGCTCGACGGGGAAGTCGGACACGTAACCGTAGCCGCCATGCACCTGGATCGCGTCCGAGCAGACCCGTTCCGCCATCTCGGAGGCGAACAGCTTGGCCATCGCCGCCTCCTTCAGGCAGGGCAGGTCGGCATCCTTCATGGCGGCCGCATGCAGGATCAGCTGGCGCGCCGCTTCGATCTGCGTCGCCATCTCGGACAGCTTGAACTGTACCGACTGGTGATTGAAGATCGGCTGGCCGAACGTCTCGCGGTCGCGCGCATAGGCCAGCGCCGCCTCGAACGCGGCGCGCGCCATGCCCACCGATTGCGACGCGATGCCGATGCGTCCGCCTTCCAGGCCCGACAGGGCGATCTTGTAGCCCATGCCTTCCTCGCCGATCAGATTTTCGGCCGGGATGCGGCAGTTGTCAAAAACGATCTGCGCCGTGTCCGACGAATGCTGGCCCATCTTCTGCTCCAGCCCGGCGACGATATAGCCCGGCGTGGACGTGGGCACCCAGAATGCGCTGATGCCTTTCTTGCCGGCCGCCTTGTCCGTCACGGCCATGACGATGGCCACGTCCGCATACTTGCCGGAGGTGATGAACTGCTTGACGCCGTTCAGCACGTAATGGTCGCCGTCGCGCGTGGCCGTCGTGCGCAGCGCGGCGGCATCGCTGCCCGTGTGCGGTTCGGTCAGGCAGAAGGCACCCAGCATCTCGCCCTGCGCCAGCGGGCGCAGCCACTGCTCTTTCTGACGCGCGTTGGCGTACATCATGCCGATGCTGCAGACGGGGCAGTTGTTGACGGAGATGATGGTGGACGTGCCGCCGTCGCCGGCCGCGATTTCCTCCAGCACCAGCGCCAGCGACACATAGTCGAGGCCGGCACCGCCCAACGCCTCGGGCACGGCGACGCCAAACGCGCCCAGTGCCGCCAGTTCTTTCAGTTCCGCCTGCGGAAAATAATGTTCCTTGTCCCAGCGCGCCGCATGGGGCGCCAGCCGCTCCTGCGCATAGCTGCGCAGCGCGTCGCGGATCATCTGGTGTTCTTCGCTCAGTACCATGTCTCTTCCATTCTTTTGTTGTTCAGCCCGTGTCCCACCACGGGGTCAGTCACCAAAACGGGACACGGGCTCTGCTGTACCGTTGGCTGGCGCTACCAGCCGATCGGCTTGCCGTCGTAGGTCAGGTAGGCGGCATGCTCCGAAGCCGGCAGGTTGGCCAGCGTGTGGATCATGCCGGCCGCGCTTTGTTCCACCGTGATGTCGGCCGTGGCGCCGCCCATGTCCGTTTGCACCCAGCCGGGGTGAAAGGCCACGCACGTGACGCCCTCGCGGCCGAACGTCAGCGCCGTGTCGATCAGCACGGAGTTCAGTGCCGCCTTGCTGGCGCGGTACAGCGAGCCGACCGCGCTGTGGCGTTCGCTCAGCGACCCCATCTTCGACGACAGCACGGCCAGCCGGCCGTTGGTTGTCGCCACCAGCGGCGCCAGGATCGGCAGCAGCCGCATCGCGGCCAGCACATTGGTGTGCATCACGTTGTCGAAGTCGGCCTGGACGGGAAAGCCGTCATGGCGCGGGCCGTACACGCCCGCGTTCAGGATGGCGACATCGAGATGCTCGCCGTCCAGCTTCCAGCCCAGTCCGGCCACCGCCTCGACGTTGGTGACGTCCAGGGTGTGGACTTGTGCACCCATCGCGGCGAGCGCGTCGCAGTCGGCCGGCTTGCGGGCCGTGGCGATCACGCGCCAGCCCTCCTGCAGGTACTGCCGCGCCAGTTCGTGGCCGATGCCGCGCGAGGCGCCGATGACGAGTGCGGTCGCCATTACACCAGCTCGATGCCGACGGCCGTCGCTTCGCCGCCGCCGATGCACAGCGAGGCCACGCCACGCTTGCCGCCGCGGTCCTTCAGCGCACCCAGCAAGGTGACGATGATGCGGGCGCCGGAGGCGCCGATCGGGTGGCCCAGCGCGCAGGCGCCGCCATGGACGTTGACCTTGCTGTGCGGGATGTCCAGCTCGTGCATGGCGGCCATCGGCACGGCGGCAAACGCCTCGTTGATCTCGAACAGGTCGATGTCCGACACCTTCCAGCCGTTTTTCTTCAGCAGTTTCTGGATCGCGCCGACCGGGGCCGTCGTGAACTCGTTCGGGGCCAGCGCGTTGGTGGCGTGGCCCACGACCTTGGCGATGATCGTCGCGCCCAGCTGCTTGGCCGTCGATTCGCGCATCATGACGAGCGCGGCGGCGCCGTCGTTGATCGACGACGACGAGGCGGCCGTGATCGTGCCGTCCTTCTTGAACGCCGGCTTCAGCGCCGGGATCTTGTCCAGCTTGGCTTTTTGCGGGCCTTCGTCCTTGTCGATCACGGTGTCGCCGCCGCGGCCGGACACAGTCACGGGCACGATTTCCCAGGCGAACTTGCCGCCGGTCGTGGCGGCCTGGGCGCGCTTGACGGACTCGATCGCGTACGCATCCTGCGCTTCACGCGTAAAGCTGAACTTGCTCGCGCATTCTTCCGCGAACGTGCCCATCGAGCGGCCGCCGCCCGTTTTCTCGTCCTTGCTGTAGGCGTCTTCCAGGCCGTCCAGCATCATGTGGTCGAACATCATGCCGTGGCCGATGCGGTAGCCGCCGCGGGCCTTCGGGATCAGGTAGGGCGCGTTGGTCATCGATTCCATGCCGCCGGCGATGACGACGTCGGCGCTGCCGGCCACCAGCTGGTCATGCGCGAAGATGGCGGCCTGCATGGCGGAGCCGCACATTTTCGACAGGGTGACGGCACCGGTGGAGGTCGGCAGGCCGGCTTTCAGCAGGGCCTGGCGCGCCGGGGCCTGGCCCTGGCCGGCCATCAGGCAGTTGCCGAAATAAACGTGTTCAACGAGTTCCGGCTTGATGCCGGCACGCTCGACGGCCGCCTTGATCGCGACGGCTCCCAGGTCGTTCGCGGACACGCTGGAAAAATCGCCCTGGAAAGCACCCATCGGGGTACGGGCGGCGCCAACGATAACGATAGGATCGTTCATTTAATAGTCTCCAGTGAGGGCAGCGCGGGGGCCGCCGGTGATTGATAACAGAAACGTACCGATTGGGGGTACGGGAAAACGTCTTCGATCACGCCGTCCCGGATGCGCTGCTGGCGCGTCTGCCACCAGGCGGCGGTCAGCAGGTCGGCGTGGTGCTTCATGAAAAATTTGCGGATCTTTGCGTTCCCCAGCAGGAACTTGCCGAACTGTTCGGGGAACACGTCATGCTTGCCGATCGGATACCACGGCTCCGACGACATCTCGTCCTCCTCGTTGCGTGGCTCGGGAATCGTGCGAAACACGCAGTCGGTCAGGTACTCGATCTCGTCGTAGTCGTAAAACACCACGCGCTTGTGCCGGGTGACGCCGAAGTTCTTGTACAGCATGTCGCCGGGGAAGATGTTGGCCGCCACCAGGTCCTTGATGGCGTTGCCGTACTCGACGATGCCATGTTCGATCTCGGCATCGTTGCCGGCCTGTTCCGCGTTGGACAGCCACATGTTCAGCGGCACCATGCGCCGCTCGATATACAGGTGGCGGATGACGAGCTGGTCGCCGTCCTCTTCCACCAGCGACGGCGCATGTTTTTTGAGCTCCGCCACCAGCTCCTCGGCAAAGCGGGCGCGGGGGAACGCGACGTTGGAATACTCCAGCGTGTCCGCCATGCGGCCCACCCGGTCGTGGTGCTTGACCAGCAGGTATTTTTCCTTGATCTGGGCGCGCGTGGTGTCCTTCGGCGCGGGGTAGAAATCCTTGATGACCTTGAACACGTAGGGGAAGGACGGCAAGGTGAACACCAGCATGACCAGGCCGCGGATGCCGGGGGCGGACTCGAACAGGTCGGACGAATGCTTCAGGTGCTGCAGGTAGTCGCGGTAGAACAGCGTCTTGCCCTGCTTCTGCAGGCCCAGGATCGTGTAGATCTCGCTGCGCGGCTTGCGCGGCAGGATCGTGCGCAGGAACTGCACGTAGGCGGACGGCACTTCCATGTCGACCAGGAAGTAGGCCCGCGTAAAGGAAAACAGCACGACGATGTGCTCTTTTTCCAGCAGGATCGTATCGAGCACCAGCTCGCCGTTGCGGTTGTGCAGGATCGGGATGACGAACGGCAGCTCGTTGTCGCCATTGATGGCCTTGCCGACGATGTACGCGCCCTTGTTGCGGAAGAACAGGCTGGACAGCACGTGGAACTGCGCGTTCGGCGCCAGCGCGTCACCGAAGAACGGCTGCAGGCGCGCCTGCACCATCGTCGCGTCGCGCGACAGGTTGGCGAACTTCGCGTCCAGCTGAAAATTGGTGACGATGCGCTTCAAGGTGAAGTGCATGCCGTCCGCCGCCGGGTAGTAGACGCGGTAGGTCGGCTGCGGTTCTTCCGTCTCGATGTACTCCGTCGACACGACGGGGCGCACGAAGATGAACTCGTTGTGGAAATAGCTGCGATGCAGGATATTGCAGCTGACGGAATTGAAGAACGTCTCGGCCAGCTCCGGCTGCTTGTGGCCGGACAGCATGCCGATGTAATGCAGCTTGGCCTCGCGCCATACCTGGTCGGTCAGCTCGGCCGGGTCGTACTCGTCTTCCAGCAACTGCACGCATTCCTGCACGCGACGGTCATAGAAATCGATCCGTTCCCTGGCGGCCCGTTGCGCCACGGCCCACTGGCCCCGCTCGAAATGGCGACGAGCGTCCTGGCTGGCCTGGCGGAACAGCCGGTAGTGCTTGTCGAAGCCCTCGCGGATGGTGCGCGCGATGTCGAAGGCGATCTGGGACGACAGCAGTTTGGGAAAGGCCTGGCTCATCATCTTTCTCGCGAGGGACTGCCGAGTTCGTGTCCCACCGCGGGGTCAGTCACTAAAACGGGACACGGGCTCGACAGTACTGTGGCCGAGCTCGTGTCTCACTTGGTGACTGACACCGCGGTGGGACACGGCCTCGGCTGTAAATCCCCAGCTTACTTGGTTTCCGCGAACAATTCACGGCCGATCAGCATGCGGCGGATTTCGCTGGTGCCGGCGCCGATCTCGTACAGCTTGGCGTCGCGCCACAGGCGGCCGACCGGGTATTCGTTGATGTAGCCGTTGCCGCCCAGCGCCTGGATCGCTTCGCCCGCCATCCACGTGGCCTTCTCGGCGCTGTACAGGATGGCGCCGGCGGCGTCCTTGCGCAGCGCGCGCACCTGCTCCGGCGTGGTGGCGCGGTCGCATGCCTGGCCGACGGCATAGACGTAGGCCTTGCAAGCCATCATCGTGGAGTACATGTCCGCCAGCTTGCCCTGCATCAGCTGGAATTCGCCGATCGGCTGGCCGAACTGCTTGCGGTCGTGCACGTACGGCACGACCACATCCATGCACGCCTGCATGATGCCCAGCGGGCCGCCGGACAGCACGGTACGCTCGAAGTCCAGGCCCGACATCAGCACGTTGACGCCCTTGCCTTCGCCGCCCAGCACGTTCTCGACCGGCACCTCGCAGTCTTCGAACACCAGCTCGCCGGTGTGCGAGCCGCGCATGCCCAGCTTGTCCAGCTTTTGCGCGATCGAGAAGCCTTTGAAGCCTTTTTCGATCAGGAAGGCCGTCATGCCGCGCGGACCGGCTTCCAGGTCGCTCTTGGCGTAGACGACCAGCGTGTCCGCATCCGGGCCGTTGGTGATCCACATCTTGGTGCCGTTCAGCACCCAGCGGTCGCCCTTGAAGTCGGCGCGCAGCTTCATGCTGACGACGTCCGAACCGGCGTTCGGCTCGGACATGGCCAGCGCGCCCACGTGCTCGCCCGAGATCAGCTTCGGCAGGTACTTGCGCTTCTGCTCTTCCGTGCCGTTGCGCTTGATCTGGTTGACGCACAGGTTCGAGTGCGCGCCATACGACAGGCCGACGGACGCCGACGCCCGCGAAATCTCTTCCATCGCGACGATGTGTGCCAGGTAGCCCATGTTGGCACCGCCGTATTCCTCGCCCACGGTAATGCCCAGCACGCCCAGTTCGCCCATCTTGCGCCACAAATCCATCGGGAACTGGTCGCTGCGGTCGATCTCGGCCGCGCGCGGCGCGATTTCCGCGGCCGCGAACTGCTGGACGGCTTCGCGCAGGGCGGCGATGTCCTCGCCGTGGTCAAAGGTCAGGCCTGGGAGATGGAGCATGTCTTCCTCGTCTTCTGGAAAATAGTTATAGATCGCAAATCATACGCCGATGTGACGTTAACGTAAACGTAAAGCCGCCGCGCTTACTTGGCCACAGCGCCCTGGCGTTCGGCCAGCAGGCGCTTGCATTCCTCTTCGTGCGCGCTGATCTCGGACAGCGACATCTCGATGTCCTCGCGCTGCTGTTCCAGGGTTTCGCGGTGCTGCGCCAGCACGGTCAGGAAGCGGTGCATCTGCGCCTCGGTATCCTTGGGCGACTCGTACATGTCGACCAGGCTCTTGATCTCGGACAGCGACAAGCCCAGCCGTTTGCCCCGCAAGGTCAGTTTCAAGCGGGTACGGTCGCGCGGCGTGTAGACGCGGTTGCGGCCGCCGGCGCCCTCGCGGGACGGGCTCAACAGGCCCTGGTCTTCATAAAATCGGATGGCGCGGGGCGTGATGTCGAACTCGCGCGCCAGTTCGGTGATGGTATAGGTCGGCATGGCTTACAATGGACAATCGAGGTTTCCGTTTACGTAACGTAAACTACATTGTAGCCCCACAGCCGGGCGCCAGGAAAGAACGCCGATGAACCCACTCGAATCGCAACTCCATTATCCCCTGGGCGACCAGGTGCCCGCGCCGGGCGAGGCGCTGGAAGTCGCCCCGGGCGTGCGCTGGCTGCGCCTGCCGCTGCCGTTCGCGCTCGACCACATCAACCTGTGGCTGCTCGATGACGTCATCGACGGCGTGGCCGGCTACACGGTCGTGGACGCCGGCGCGTCCACCGACGCCTCGCGCGCGGGTTGGGAAGCCATCATGGCCGATC
This sequence comes from [Empedobacter] haloabium, assembly GCA_008011715.2. Taxonomy (NCBI): domain Bacteria; kingdom Pseudomonadati; phylum Pseudomonadota; class Betaproteobacteria; order Burkholderiales; family Oxalobacteraceae; species [Empedobacter] haloabium. Next base: position 6,071,564 of record CP136508.1, on the reverse strand, counting down.
GCTTCGACGGCAAGCCGCTGCTGCGCGTGCTGGTCACGCACTGCCATCCCGACCACGTCGGCCTGGCCGACTGGCTGTGCTCGCGCTGGCAGGCGCCGCTGGCGATGACGGCCGGCGAATACGGTTTCGCCCGCATGATGTCGGCCGCGCTGCCCGGCGTGGATGGCACGGCGGCGCTGCCGCATTTCGAGCGGCATGGCCTGGTGGATGCCGAGATGCTTGAGAAAATGCGCAGCCGCAAGAATTACTATCCCACGCTGGTGCCATCGGTGCCGCTCGGCTACCAGCGCCTGCAGGACGGGCAGATCGTCGACATCGGCGGGCGGGGCTGGCGCGTCATCACGGGCTTTGGTCATTCGCCCGAGCATGCGTCGCTGTACTGCGCCGAACTGAACGTGCTGCTGTCGGGCGACATGGTACTGCCGCGCATCTCGACCAACGTCTCGGTGTTTGCCGTCGAGCCCGAGGGCAACCCGCTGCAGCAGTATCTCGACTCCCTGAATAAATTTCATGGCCTGCCGGACGATGCGCTGGTGCTGCCATCCCACGGCCGTGCGTTTCGCGGCCTGCATACCCGCATCGCCCAGCTGCGCGACCACCATGCGGCACGCCTGGAGGAAGTCGTCGATGCCTGCCGCGAGGCGCGCACGGCCGCCGAGATCGTCCCGCTCATGTTTCGCCGTCCGCTCGACGCTCACATGCTCAGCTTTGCACTGGGTGAAGCCCTCGCGCACCTGCACAAACTATGGCGCGATGGAATCGTGCGACGTGAAAGCGACTCAGGCGGCATGATACGTTTTCGTACCGCTCAATGACAAAGTAGCGGTTTCGTTGCACTTCAGCACCGCATTATTTGCTGGCATTTTTTGTAAGTGAGGGGCGGTTTCAGCTGCCCCTGAGCTTACGTCGCCCGGCATGTTGCTAGAATAACAATGGATGTGTCCGTTGTGCCAATGAAACAGGCGACCTCTCAAAGGGTCTGTTTTAGCTTGCAAGTTAGCTTGCAGGTCGGTAATGTGATCGATTGGAGGTTAAAATGTTAATTTTTAACTGCGGCGATTTGTCACAATCGGTCTGAGCACGCTTGAGACTGACATTCATGTCGTGACATGAAATAGTGCAACTATGAATTCTTCGAATGAACGCGAAAGCTTTAGCCAGCGGCTACAGCAGGCATTGAAAAATGCTCACTATTCTCCTGACAGCCCCACCCGACTGGCGCGAGAATTCAATATCCGGTTCGATGGCCGGCCGATTACCGTCCACGCGGCCCGCAAGTGGCTGGTGGGCGAAGCCATCCCCACCCAGGAAAAACTACGGATGATCGCCCAATGGCTGGGCGTGCCGGCCGAGTGGCTGCGCTTTGGCGGTCCGGAAGTGGCCGCACCGTCCGGCGAGGCGGGCAGCAACCTGTCGCGCTTCGAATCGGCCGACGTCAAGCTGATCGCCGACCTGCAACGGCTGGACGAGCACCACCGCCAGATCGCACGCGAGTTCATTCGCATGCTGGTGCGGGTCAACTACCAGAAATAAGCGGCACGGCAGCGCTTATGCGCTGCCATCGTTTTTCCCGGCCTTCCTCAGCGTGTCATGCGCACCGGTCGTATCTCGCGCGTGAAAAACAGCACGTCCCAGTTCCGTCCCAGCTGTCCCGGCATCCCCGTCAGGCCCAGTCCATAGTCGAAGCTGTGTTGCGGTAGCGACAGGGGGACTTGCGCCGTCACGCCCAGCACCGGCTCCGCACGCTGGCTCAGCCGGTATTCGAGCGATGCCGCCGCCGGCTTCGGCAGCGGCAGCGTGCGCATATCGTTGAAATCGACGATGGCGCCATGCGCGGCGCTCATTTGCACGACCTTGTAAGCCGGACCCCAGTGGCGGTGCATCACCTCGCCGGCCTGCAACTGATCGGCGGCGCGCTGGAAGCCGCGTGCGACGTGGATCGTGTGCGCCCACACGACGACTTTTTTTCCGGGGAACATGTGGTCGGCCAGCCAGATGGCATTGGCGCCCATCGCATTGTCGCGCTGGTAGTTGCTGCCGCCACTCCAGTACGTGGTCGCTTGCGCGTCGATGCTGCGCACGATACGGCACCACCAGCCCGGCCCCTCGACCGTGCCGTCCGGCGTGCCGCACAGCGCTTCCTGCAAGGCGGTGCCATGGCGGCGGAACGCCTCCCGCACGGCGGCCTCCGGCGCGGTGCGCTGCTGGGCGAACAACGGCGCCGCAGCCTGGGCATAGGCCTGCCATCCGGTGCCCGCCGCCAGCGCCGGCGCCCGCTGGCGCAGATAGGCCTGCAGGCGGGGCAGCAGTTCGGTATTGCTGAGCACACCGGTATGCTGGCTGTCGATGCCGGCAACCAGCATGGGCTTGCCCAGCGCGCGCTGGCGGTCCAGGTACTGCAGCATGCCGCGACCTTCGGCACTGTTGGCGTACATGAAGAACACATTGCCCGGCGCCATGTCGTCCAGCTTCTCGCCTTGCGCGGCGCGCTCGGCCAGACGACCCATCTCGTAAAAGCCGCTTTCCAGCAGGAGCACGTCGAAACCCATCTTTTCGTGCAGGTACTTCAGCAGTCGCGTCTTGAGCAGGAACTCCTCGCTGCCGCCGTGCGTCTGCTCCGCCAGGGCCACGACGCGCGCGGTGCCGATGGCGTCCGTAAACGGTTTCAGGTCGTCGTCGTTGGCGTCATCCGGGTGGACGGTCGTCACGGGCCAGGTCTGCACCGGCAACGGCGCCGGGTATGCCGCGCCGACACAAGTCATCAACAACAATAGCGCTGTCGCGCGACAAATACCAAAGTGCATACCAGCCTCCCAGGATCTAAGTCCAAAGTAATACCAGAGAGAATAGCATGAGACCTGCTGGCCGTGTCAGCTTCGGCAACGATCGGTAAAAAGCGGGAATGACGCCGGAGTGCTCAGCCGTTCAGGCCGTTCCAGCGGGGGGCGGTGGGCGCTTCGAGTCCGAGCAGGTCGATGACGCGCGCCACTGTGTGGTCGACGATATCGTCGATGGTTTGCGGCTTGTGATAAAAGCTGGGTAACGGCGGGAAGACGATGCCACCCATCTCGGTAACAGCCGTCATATTGCGCAGGTGCGCCAGGTTGAACGGGGTTTCGCGCACCATCAGCACCAGGCGGCGGCGTTCTTTCAACGTCACGTCCGCGGCGCGGGCGATCAGGTTGTCCGACAGGCCGTGCGCGACAGCGGCCAGCGTCTTCATCGAGCAGGGCGCGATGACCATCGCATCGGTTTGATAGGAGCCGCTGGCGATGGTAGCGCCCACGTTGTGAGGCTTGTGAACGATGTCGGCCAGCGCTTCCACGTCGCGCCGGGCCAGGCCGGTTTCCTCATGCAGGGTGAGGACGGCGGCATCGGAAATCACCAGATGGGTTTCGATGCGCGCTGCCGGTGCGGCACCAGTAGCGCTCGCATTAAGGGCGCGCAGCGTTTGCAGCAGCCGCACGCCATACACGGCGCCCGTGGCGCCCGTGATGGCGATGACGATCCGCCGCGGGCGGTCAGCCATTGTTTTGCAGCAGGGCCTTCAGCTCACCCGATTCGTACATCTCGCTCATGATGTCCGAGCCGCCGATGAATTCGCCGCGCACGTACAGCTGCGGGATGGTCGGCCAGTTCGAGTATTCCTTGATGCCCTGACGCACTTCCGGATCTTCCAGCACGTTCACGGTGGCGATATTCTCGACGCCGCAAGCCTTCAGGATCTGGATCGCGCGGCCGGAAAAACCGCACTGCGGGAACTGGGCGGTGCCTTTCATGAACAGCACCACGGGGGTGCTCGTCACGGTTTCCTTGATCCAGTTTTGTACGTCGCTCATAGCTGCCTCGAAAAGAAAAATTTGGGATAGGCGCATTTTACAGGCAATCGCCACCGGCCTGCAGGGACGGGCGTCCCCGTCCCTGAACCACTGGTCAGCCCCGCAGCTTGGCAAACGCGGCCGCCATCGAACCGGCCATGGCCGGCTCGCGCGCCTGCGATTTCTGCTGCTGGCCCATGGCGCGGCGGTCGTTGCGGTCGCTCCGTTGTTCCGGCTTGGAGCCCGGCTGCGGTGCGCTGTCGGACAGACGCATCGTCAGCGCGATACGCTTGCGTTTCTCGTCCACTTCCAGCACCTTCACCTTGACGACCTGGCCGGCCTTGACGACCGTGTGCGGGTCTTTCACGAAGCTGGTCGACAGCGCCGAGATGTGCACCAGGCCATCCTGGTGCACGCCGATGTCGACAAACGCGCCAAAGGCCGCCACGTTGGTGACGACGCCTTCCAGGATCATGTCCGGGCGCAGGTCGCGAATGTCCTCCACGCCTTCCTTGAACGTGGCCGTGGTGAATTCCGGACGCGGGTCGCGGCCCGGCTTTTCCAGTTCCTTCAGGATGTCCGTCACCGTCGGCACGCCGAATTTTTCATCCGCGTACTTGGCCGGGTTGAGCGTCTTTAATACGGACGTGGCGCCGATCACGCCCTTGATGTCCTTCTTGATGTCGGCCAGGATCTTCTCGACCACCGGATACGATTCCGGGTGCACGGCCGAGGCGTCCAGCGGGTTGTCGCCGTTCATCACGCGCAGGAAGCCGGCCGCCTGCTCGAAGGTCTTGTCGCCCAGGCGCGGTACTGCCTTCAGCGCGGCGCGCGAGGTGAACGCGCCCTTCATGTCGCGGTAGTTGACGATGCTTTGCGCCACGCTGGCCGAGAGGCCGGACACGCGCGCCAGCAGCGGCGCCGAGGCCGTGTTGACGTCCACGCCGACCGCGTTGACGCAGTCCTCGACCACCGCGTCCAGCGTACGCGCCAGTTGCGACTGGCTGACGTCGTGCTGGTACTGGCCCACGCCGATCGATTTCGGGTCGATTTTCACGAGCTCGGCCAGCGGGTCCTGCAGGCGGCGCGCGATCGAGACGGCGCCGCGGATCGACACGTCCAGGTCGGGCAGCTCGCGCGACGCGAATTCCGAGGCCGAGTACACGGAGGCGCCTGCTTCGGAGACGACGATCTTGGTCAACTTCAGTTCGGGGCGGCGCTTGATCAGGTCCTGCGCCAGCTTGTCCGTCTCGCGCGACGCGGTGCCGTTGCCGATCGAAATCAAGGACACATTGTGCTTGGCCGCCAGCTGGCCCAGGGTGTGCAGCGTGCCTTCCCAGTCGTTGCGTGGCTGGTGGGGATAAACCGTCGCGGTATCGACAACCTTGCCGGTGGCATCGACCACCGCCACTTTCACGCCGGTGCGCAGGCCCGGGTCCAGGCCCATCGTCGCGCGCGGGCCCGCTGGCGCGGCCAGCAGCAGCGCTTTCAGGTTCGTCGCGAAGACGTTGATGGCGTCCAGCTCGGCCTTTTCGCGCAGCGCGCCCATCAGCTCGCTTTCCAGGTGCATGAAGCTCTTCACGCGCCAGGTCCAGCGCACGGTATCCGACAACCACTTGTCGGCCGGGCGGCCGGCGGACTTGATGCCGAAATGCGCGGCGATGCGGCTTTCGCACGGGTTGTGCGGCGCGTCCCACTTCGGTTTTTCCGCTTCGCTGTCCAGGCGCAAGGTCACGTCCAGCACGCCTTCACGACGGCCGCGCAACAGTGCCAGCGCGCGGTGCGACGGCACGGCGGCCAGCGGTTCCGAATAATCGAAGTAGTCGGCGAATTTCTCGCCTTCTTCCTGTTTGCCTTCGACCACTTTCGATTCCACCACGCCATGGTCCTGCACGTACTCGCGCAGCGCTTGCAGCAGGTTGGCGTCCTCGGCGAAGCGTTCCATCAGGATCTGGCGGGCGCCGTCCAGCGCGGCTTTGGTGTCCGCCACGCCAGCATTGTTGCCGTCTGGCGTCGTAAACGCCTCACGCAGGCACTTGCCGGCCTCGGTTTCGGGATTCAAGGTCGGGTCGGCCAGCAGGCTGTCGGCCAGCGGCGCCAGGCCCGCTTCGATCGCGATCTGCGCCTTGGTGCGGCGCTTCTGCTTGTACGGCAGGTACAGGTCTTCCAGGCGGGTCTTGTCTTCCGCATGCATGACCGCGTCCAGCAGGGCCGGCGTCATCTTGTTCTGTTCGGTGATCGACGCGACGATCGCGGCGCGGCGGTCTTCCAGCTCGCGCAGGTAGCGCAGGCGCTCTTCCAGCAGGCGCAGCTGGATGTCGTCCAGGCCGCCGGTGGCTTCCTTGCGGTAACGGGCGATAAAGGGCACGGTGGCGCCCTCGTCCAGCAGGGCGATGGCGGCGGCCACCTGGGCCGGTTTGGCGGCCAGCTCGGCGGCCAGGCGTTGTTCGATTGAAGGCAGCATGTGATCACTTTCCAGGCAGACAAGCGCGGAATGATACCCGCTCCATGTGGCGGCGCCAGTCTTGACACCAGAAAAGGACTGTGCCACGCCCCACTAAGTTAGAACTTTCACAAACACAAAAACCCTGTTGGCGGATAATATTGCGTGTTGCTGTTTTTGAACCGTCTCAATACGACATGCGCCAAATGGATTTGACCCGCGACGAAACCCGCGAAGTTCCCGCTGCTCCCGCCGCCCCGGCCCACCAGCCGGCGACGCAGCTGCCCTATGCCGTGGCCACCTGGCTGCAGCGTGTTGACGCAGCCGCGCATCCGAAGGCGAAACTCGTGCCGGCCGACCCGGATCCGAAACAGACCAGCTACCGGCTGATCTACGTGCTGGCGCCCACCTCGGGCGGGCGCCACGTGGCGTTGTGCCTGTACAAGGCGCGCCTGCGGCCGAACGGCGACGTGGCCGCCGCCAGCCCCGTCAACGAAGTGTTTTCCCTGCTGTCGGCGCCGCCCGCCTTCCTGGAACCGGGCGACGAGGACTTGGTGCGCTTCTTTGTTGCCATGCGCACGGGGCCGAATTCGCAGACCGGCAGCGCGACGGAACCGCGCGGCAAGATCGGCGCGGCGCTCTTGCAGATGCTGTCCGAACAGGAAAAGTTATTGTGGGCAAATTCCTGGGCGGACGTGGGCAACGGCCTCGTCTATCCAATGAAGGCGGGCCCGCAACGCACGGCCAACCTGGCCTGGCGCGAGGAGGGCAAGGGATTACGGCTGGGCTGGAAGGTGGAGGCCCCGGAAGGCAGCCGCAACGCCGGCGCCGACCAGATCGACTACATGCTGCCGACGGAACCGCCGTGGTACATCGACAACCTGTCGTGCGGCGTGCTGCACCTGAACCAGGGCGGCGCGCAGATTCCGCTGGCCGACCTGCAGGCACTGGTGGCCCAGGCGCCGCTGCTGATGCCGAACGACAAGATGCGCGTGTCGCAATTGCTGCTGGCGCATGGCCTGCAGCAACTGATGCCGCTGCCGCAACCGCTGCCGCAGCGCCTGCGCGACGACGTCAAGCCGCGCCCGATCCTCGTGCTCGATTCGGCCCAGCTGGCCGATGGCGCCGCGCAGCGCTGGCACGACTATGCGGTGCTGTCGTATGACTACGACGGCGAGCGCGTCTCCTTCGACCCGTCGCAGCGCGTGGTGCGCCAGCGCGGGGAAGTCACGGAAATCATCCAGCGCGACGAGGCAGCCGAGGCCGCCGCGCTGGAAACGCTGACGGACCTGGGCTTCCGCAAGCCGACGGCGCTGCCGCTGTCGAGCGTGCGCGGCGGCCTGCTGCTGGCCAACCAGGCCGACTGGATTCGTTTTGCCGAGTTCGGCATCGAGCAATTGGTGGCGGAAGGCTGGCAGGTCGAGAAGACGTCGAAATACCGCTACGAAATGACCAGCGTGGACGACTGGTATGCCGAGGTGGAAGAAGAGGGCCCCGAGACGGGCAACGCCTGGTTCGAACTGGAACTGGGTATCACTGTCGAGCAGGAACGCATCCCGCTGCTGCCGGTGCTGGTGCAGATGATCCGCAATATGCCGAACGACTTCAGCCCGAAAGCGCTGGCGCTGCATGGCGAGACGGACCAGATGCTGGCCACCTTGCCGAACGGCAAACGCGTGGCGCTGCCGTGGCAGCGCATCAAGCCGATCCTGGCGACGTTGGGCGAGCTCTACTTCAACGACAAGATCCGCCACGCCGTGCGCATGGCCACCCTGGACGCGGCGCGCCTGGACGAGCTGGCGAAAAGCGGTGAATTCATCTGGACCGGCGGCGAGGAGCTGCGCGAGATGGGCCGCCGCCTGAACCAGTTCTCGTCCGTGAAACGAGTCGCTACCCCGGCCGGCCTGCAGGCGACCTTGCGCGATTACCAGACCGACGGTCTGTCCTGGATGCAGTTCCTGCGCGAGTATGGCCTGGCCGGCATCCTGGCCGACGACATGGGCCTGGGCAAGACCGTGCAGACCCTGGCGCATATCCTGGTGGAAAAAGAGTCGGGCCGCATGACGCACCCGACCCTCGTCATCGCGCCGACCAGCCTGATGGGCAACTGGCAGGACGAGGCGGCTCGTTTTGCGCCCGGCCTGAAAGTACTGCTGCTGCAAGGCAAGGACCGCGCCGAGCTGTTCGACAAGATCCCGGAAGCGGACCTGGTGCTGACGACGTACGCGCTGTTGCCGCGCGACGAGGAAAAGCTGCGCGAGCACGATTTCCACCTCGTCATCCTGGACGAATCGCACTACATCAAGAACACGCGCTCGAAAGCGGCGCAAAGCGCCGGCCTGCTGCGCGCCAAGCACCGGCTGTGCCTGTCGGGTACCCCGCTGGAAAACCACCTGGGCGAGCTGTGGTCGCAGTTCCACTTCCTGCTGCCGGGCCTCCTGGGCGACGAGAAATCGTTCAACACCCAGTTCCGTCACCCGATCGAGCGGCAGGACGATCCGGTGCGCCGCATGCTGTTGAATCGCCGCATCAAGCCGTTCCTGCTGCGCCGCACCAAGGACAGCGTGGCCAAGGAGCTGCCGCCGAAGACGGAGATGGTGCGCCGCGTCGAGCTGACGGGCGGCCAGCGCGACCTGTACGAAACGGTGCGCCTGGCAATGGACCAGAAGGTGCGCGAGGAGATCGACCGCAAGGGGGTGGCGCGCAGCCAGATCGTCATCCTGGAGGCGCTGTTGAAGCTGCGCCAGGTGTGCTGCGACCCGCGCCTGGTGAAAACGCTGTCGACGCGCAAGCAGCAGGCCGCCGGTTCGGCCAAGCTGACCGACCTGATGCAGATGCTGGAAGACCTGCTGGAAGAGAATCGCAAGATCCTGGTGTTCTCGCAGTTTACGTCGATGCTGGAGCTGATCGAGGAAGAGCTGGAAGCGCGCGACATCCCGTACGCGATCCTGACGGGCGAAACGCGCGACCGCGGCGCCCAGGTGGCCGCGTTCCAGCAGGGCGCCGTTCCCGTGTTCCTGATCAGCCTGAAGGCTGGAGGCGTCGGCCTGAATCTGACGGCGGCCGACACCGTCATCCATTACGACCCGTGGTGGAACCCGGCGGCCGAGAACCAGGCCACCGACCGCGCCTGGCGCATCGGCCAGGACAAGCCGGTGTTCGTCTACAAGCTGATCGCCAAGGGCACGCTGGAAGAGAAAATCCAGGTGCTGCAGCAGAAAAAGGCGGATTTGGCGCAATCCGTGCTGGCCGAAGGCGAGTCGCAGAAGATGGCACTGACGCAAGAGGACCTGCAACAGATCTTCGCGCCGCTGGTGGACTGAGATGGCGATGGGGCCGGACGAGTTCCGCCTGATGCTGGACTACAGCAGCGACGTCCACTGGATGGTCGACTGCCAGGCGGCGCGGGTGCTGTACGTCAGCCCGGCCGCCGGCCGCCTGCTGGGGCGCGAGCCGGCGCAGGTGCAAGCGATCGCGGATGCTTTGCTGGCGGATTTGCCGGCCCGGCTGGTGCGCTTCGAGCAGGGCGACGAGAGCCGCCGCACGGTGCGGCGCGAAACCGAGTTGGACGGGCGCGACGGCCCCGTCCCCGTCGAGATCGAATCGACCTTGGTGGCCACCGGCGCCGGCCTGCGCCTGGTCGGCGTGGTGCGCGACATCCGTCCGCGCCGCGCGCTGGCACAGCAGCAGAAAAAGTTCGCGTCGATGCTGAACCATGAGTTCCGCACGCCGCTGTCCACCATCGATGGCGCCATCCAGCGCCTGGAAATGACGCAGCAGCACGCGGACGAGGCCACGAAAAAGCGCTATCGCAAGATCCAGGAAGCGGTGGACCGGCTGTTGGCGATGATGGACGAGTACCTGTCACCCGAGCGAATGGAGAGTATCGGCCGGGCGCGGCAGGATGACACGATCGATCCCGCCGCCTTGCTGGAGGCGGTGGCGCAGGCCGCCCGGCAGCGGCGCCCGGCCATCACCGTGACCTGCGGCGACCTGCCGCGGCGCCTGCGTGCCGATCCCGCCGGCATGCGGCTGTGCCTGGAAGTGCTGCTGGACAATGCGATCAAATACACGCCGGCCGATGTCCCAATCCAACTCGTTGCCAGCAAGGCAAGCGAGGGCGGCGTAGAATTCGTCGTGTCCGACACGGGCCCGGCCATTCCAGCCGACGAGTTGCCGCGCCTGTTCGACAAGGGCTTTCGCGGCCGCTCAGCTGCAGGAATTACGGGGTCCGGTTTGGGTTTATATATGGCAAAATCTATTGTCGAAGTGCACGGCGGAAACTTATCGGTTCACAATTTGCTGCAAAGCGGCAAAAACTTTCGGATTTGGCTGCCTATCGCTGTGTAAACCTTGCACCACCACGTTACCTCCGTGATAATCCTTCGACGTAGCGGAACAATTGTAAGAATGGCGCATCGATGACGCAATTACTGATCGTGGAAGACAACCTGGAATACGCCGAGGAAATGGCGGATTTCCTGACGGAGCTGGGACACGAAGTCAGCATTACGAACAATGCGGGGGAAATGTGGTCCGCGCTGAGCCAGGGCAATGTTGGCGTGGTCGTGCTCGACCTGGGCCTGCCGGACGAGGACGGCATCAACGTCATTCCGCGCATGCGCCAGCTGTATCCGCAGATCGGCCTGATCGTCCTGACGGGACGCGTCAATTTCGACAGCCGCATCATGGGCCTGCGCCTGGGCGCCGACCACTACCTGACGAAGCCGATCAAGTTCCCCGAACTGGCCGCCCACCTGGAAGCGCTGGATCGCCGCGTCGGTCCGCAGGAGCCGGTCCAAGTGCCGAGCAAGTGGACGCTGCGCCTGTCGGCCCGCCAGCTGGAGCTGCAGGGCCAGGCCATCACCTTGACGGAAAAAGAGTGTAACTTCCTGCACCTGCTGACGATCAATACTCGGCCGGTGCCGCGCCAGGTGATCGTCGCGGGCATCGGCGGCGATGATCCCGATGCGGGCCGCCGCGTCGACATGCTGGTCTACCGCCTGCGCAAGAAGGCCCGCTCCGGCCTGGGCCAGGATCTGCCGCTGCGCAGCGCCTACGGCGAAGGCTACAGCCTCTCCGCCAGCTTCAACCTGTCCTGAAAGATGAGGTCTACAATCGGGGTCTACAATCGGGGTCAGGTCTGGCAATCGGACATTTCATGTCCGATTGCCAGACCTGACCCCGGTTTTTAGCGGCGGACCTCAGCGGTTCCTCAGTTTTTCGCTTCGGCTGCCTGCTCGATCAGCTTGGCCACCTCGGCCGGGTGCGACGTCATCACGACGTGCGATGCGCCCGCCACTTCTACCGTTTTACGCGACTGCGCCCGTTCGGCCATGAATTTCAGCGCGGCCGGCGGGATGTTCTTGTCGGCCGTGCCGTAGACGAAGTACGACGGCACGTTTTTCCACGCCGGCGCGCCCGAGGCTTCCTTCAGTGCCGCCTCCGTGATGGGACGCTGACCCACCGCCATCAGCTTGGCCTTGGCGACCGGCACGTCGGCGGCGAACTGCTGCGGGAACTTGGCCTGGTCGATGTACAGGTCCTTGCCGCCATCTGGCAGGGTGACAGGCGCGGCCAAGGCGCCGCCCAGCGTGCCGCCGGGGTAGCGACCGGACAGTTCGAACGCGTTTTCGCCCGCTTCCGGTGCGAAGGCGGCCACGTAGACCAGGCCTTTGACGTTGGCGTTGCCCTGCGCCGCCGTGGTGATGACGGCGCCGCCATAGGAGTGACCGACCAGCACCACCGGGCCGTCGATGCCCTTGACGATGCTGGACACGACATCGGCATCGCCCTTCACGCTGCGCAGCGGATTGGCGGCAGCGACGACGCGGTAGCCGTCTTTCTGCAGGCGGGCGGACACGCCATCCCAGCTGGAAGAGTCGGCAAAGGCGCCATGTACCAGCACGACGGTGGGTTTCACGGCAGGGGCGGCGCTGGCGGAACCGATCAGGGCGGCGGCGACGGCGAGGGTGGCGATGGCTTTCATGATGTGTCCTTTCGTTGATGGTCGGTGGCGCCGCGCCGGGACCCGGTGCGTTGCGCTGCGATGAACGAATATTAAATAGCGCGCGATTGAATAGCAAGCGATATTTATGCAAACTCACTTTGCAGTTTTGCAAAGCGCTGCCATCATAAAAGGGGACAGAGTCGCACCGCTCCGTTATCATGACGGTTTCAGCACCTTCTTCAGCCATGGCCCGCCTGCCCCGCCTGATCGTCCCGTCCCAGCCCCATTACGTCATCCAGCGCGGCCTGAACGGCCAGCCCATCTTCCAGGACGACGAGGACTACACCACCTTCCTGGGCTGGCTGCGCACGGCCGCGCGCACCTACAAAGTGGCGATTCACGCCTACGTGCTGCTGCCGGACCAGCTGCAATTGCTGGTGACCCCGGCCGACGAAGGCGGCCTGGGCCAGATGATGCAGTGGCTGGGGCGTTACTACGTGCCGTACTACAACCAGAAATACGGCCGCGGCGGCACGCTGTGGCAGGGACGATACAAGACCTCCGTGATCGATCCCGACAATTTCCTGCTGATCTGCAGCCGTTACATGGAGTTCGGACCCGTGCGCGCGGGCCTGGCCGGGCGGCCGGAGGAGTACCCATGGTCGACTTATGCGCACCATGTCGGCGCCCGGCCGGACGGTATCGTCACCGACCATCCCGCCTATTGGTCACTGGGCAATACACCATTCCAGCGCGAGGCTGCCTATATCGAACTGGCCAACCAATACCTTTCCGCCGCCCAGGTCCAGGCCGTGGAAGCGGCTGTACTGAAGGGCTGGCCGTTGGGCTCGGACCAGTACAAGAGAACGCTGGAGCAGCGCGCCAAACGGCAGGTCCTGCCGGCAAAACGGGGCCGTCCTTTCAAGAAGACGCCAACCGAACGCGCAGGGTCATAGCGCAACTTTTCCGCAAAACCGGGGTCCGTCCCTGGTTTTTTTATGGCGGCATCCGCTCTGTCCCTATTTAAAATTCTGGCGGCACCAGTGTCAATTAATTCGACTCCGACCCTAATTGTTCTCGTTGAGTTTTTTTGTGCATTGCACTACTCTGGTTTTTCATTGCAAAAATCGGTACGGAGAATTCCATGGACGCGCAAGGTTTGTACGACCCAGCCAACGAACACGATGCCTGTGGCGTCGGTTTCGTCGCTCACATCAAAGGCAGCAAGAGCCATTCCATCGTCGAGCAGGGTCTGCAGATCCTGAAAAACCTCGACCACCGGGGCGCCGTGGGTGCCGACAAGCTGATGGGCGACGGCGCCGGCATCCTGATCCAGATTCCCGACCAGTTCTACCGCGACGAGATGGCCAAGCAGGGCGTCGAGCTGCCGCCGCCGGGCGAGTATGGCGTCGGCATGGTGTTCCTGCCGAAGGAGAATGCCTCGCGCATCGCCTGCGAGCAGGAGATCGAGCGTGCCGTGCGCATCGAAGGCCAGGTCGTGCTGGGCTGGCGTAACGTGCCGATCGACAGCGAAATGCCGATGTCGCCGCTGGTGCGCGCCAAGGAACCCGTCATTCGCCAGATCTTCATCGGCCGCGGCCCGGACATCATGGTGACGGACGCGCTGGAACGGAAGCTGTACGTGATCCGCAAGTCGTCCGGCCACGCGATCCAGGCCTTGAAGCTGATCCACGGCAAGGAATTCTTCGTGCCGTCGATGTCGGCCCGTACCGTCGTCTATAAAGGCCTGCTGCTGGCGGACCAGGTCGGCGTCTACTACAAGGACCTGCAGGACGTGCGCTGCGTCTCCGCGCTGGCGCTGGTGCACCAGCGCTTCTCCACCAATACCTTCCCGGAATGGCCGCTGGCCCACCCGTACCGCCTGATCGCGCACAACGGCGAGATCAACACCGTCAAAGGCAACTTCAACTGGATGCGCGCCCGCGAAGGCGTCATGAAGTCGGCCGTGCTGGGCGACGACCTGCAGAAGCTGTTCCCGTTGATCTATGAAGGCCAGTCGGACACGGCGTGCTTCGACAACGCCCTGGAACTGCTGCTGATGGCGGGCTATCCGCTGGCCCAGGCGATGATGATGATGATCCCGGAGGCCTGGGAAAATCACAGCACGATGGACGACAATCGCAAGGCGTTCTACGAATATCACGCCGCGATGATGGAACCATGGGACGGCCCGGCCGCCATGGCCTTCACCGACGGACGCTACATCGGCGGTACCCTGGACCGCAATGGCCTGCGTCCGGCCCGTTACATCGTGACCGATGACGACCTGGTCGTGATGGCCTCCGAATCGGGCGTGCTGCCGATTCCGGAATCGAAGATCATCCAGAAATGGCGCCTGCAGCCGGGCAAGATGTTCCTGATCGACCTGGAAGCGGGCCGCATCATCGACGATAAAGAGCTGAAAGACACCTACGCCAACGCCAAGCCGTACAAGGCATGGATCAACGCGGTGCGCATCAAGCTCAACGCTTTGAAACTGTCGGAAAGCCAGCTGCAGCACAATGTGGCGAAGTACGCCGGCAGCGCGCAAGGCGAGAAGCAGCCGGCCGCGCTGCTGGACCGCCAGCAGGCGTTCGGCTATACGCAGGAAGACCTGCGCTTCCTGCTGGCGCCGATGGCCGTCAATGGCGAGGAAGCCGTGGGCTCGATGGGCAACGACTCGCCGCTGGCCGTCATGTCCAACAAGCTCAAACCCCTGTACAACTACTTCAAGCAGCTGTTCGCCCAGGTGACGAACCCGCCGATCGACCCGATCCGCGAAGCGATGGTGATGTCGCTGGTGTCGTTCATCGGTCCGAAACCGAACCTCCTGGACACCAACAACGTCAACCCGCCGATGCGCCTGGAAGTGTCGCAGCCGGTGCTGTCGTTCGACGATATGGAGCGCCTGCGCCACATCGGCCAGCACACGGGCGGCAAGTTCAAGTCGTATGAGCTGTCGATCTGCTATCCGCTGGCCTGGGGCAAGGAAGGCGTGGAGGCGTCGCTGGCCTCGCTGTGCGCGGAAGCTGTCGATGCCATCAAGTCCGGCCACAACATCCTGATCGTGTCCGACCGCGCCATCTGCGCCGACCGCGTGGCGATCCCCGCGCTGCTGGCAACGTCGGCGATCCACCAGCATCTGGTCAGCAAAGGCCTGCGTGCCTCGACCGGCCTGGTGGTCGAGACCGGCTCCGCACGGGAGACGCACCACTTCGCCCTGCTGGCCGGCTACGGCGCCGAAGCCGTGCACCCGTACCTGGCGATGGAAACGCTGGCCGACCTGGCCCATGCGCTGCCGGGCAACCTGACGCCGGAGCAGGCCATCTACAACTACACCAAGGCGGTCGGCAAGGGCCTCTTGAAGGTGATGTCGAAGATGGGCATCTCCACCTATATGTCGTACTGCGGCGCGCAGATCTTCGAGGCCGTCGGCCTGAACAAGTCGGTCGTCGACAAGTACTTCAAGGGCACCGCGTCGAACGTGGAAGGCATCGGCCTGTTCGAAGTGGCCGAGGAAGGCCTGCGCCTGCACAACCTGGCGTTCGGCAACGACCCCGTGCTGGCCGAGTCGCTGGACGCGGGCGGCGAATACGCGTACCGCGTGCGCGGCGAAGACCACCTGTGGACGCCGGATGCGATCGCCAAGCTGCAGCACTCGACCCGCGCCAACAACTACTCCACGTATAAAGAGTACGCGCAGATCATCAACGACCAGAGCCGCCGTCACCTGACCCTGCGCGGCCTGTTCGAATTCAAGATCGACCCGAGCAAGGCGATTCCGCTGGACGAGGTGGAGCCGGCGAAAGAGATCGTCAAGCGCTTCGCCACCGGCGCCATGTCGATGGGCTCGATCTCCACCGAAGCCCACGCCACTCTGGCGATCGCGATGAACCGCATCGGCGGCAAGTCGAACACGGGTGAGGGCGGCGAAGACCCGAACCGCTTCGTCAATGAACTGAAGGGCATCCCGATCAAGCAGGGCGCGACGATGGCGTCCGTGATCGGCAAGGACCAGGTGGTGGTCGACATTCCGCTGCGGGAAGGCGATTCGCTGCGTTCGCGCATCAAGCAGGTCGCGTCCGGCCGGTTCGGCGTCACGGCCGAATACCTGAACTCGGCCGACCAGATCCAGATCAAGATGGCGCAGGGCGCAAAGCCGGGCGAGGGCGGCCAGCTGCCCGGTCACAAGGTGTCCGGCTATATCGCCACCTTGCGCTTCGCCGTGCCAGGCGTCGGCCTGATTTCGCCGCCGCCGCACCACGACATCTACTCGATCGAAGACCTGGCGCAGCTGATCCACGACCTGAAGAACGTCAATCCGCGCGCGTCGATCTCGGTAAAACTGGTGTCCGAAGTGGGCATCGGTACGGTCGCCGCCGGCGTGTCGAAAGCCAAGGCCGACCACGTGGTGGTCGCCGGCCATGACGGCGGCACGGGCGCGTCGCCGCTGTCGTCCGTCAAGCATGCCGGCACGCCGTGGGAGTTGGGTCTCGCCGAGACCCAACAAACCCTGGTGCTGAACGGCCTGCGCAACCGCATCCGCGTGCAGGCCGACGGCCAGATGCGCACGGGCCGCGACGTCGTCATCGCCGCGCTGCTGGGTGCGGACGAGATCGGCTTTGCCACGGCGCCGCTGGTGGTCGAGGGCTGCATCATGATGCGCAAGTGCCACCTGAACACCTGCCCGGTCGGCGTTGCCACGCAAGACCCGGAACTGCGCGCCAAGTTCCAGGGCAAGCCGGAGCACGTCGTCAACTACTTCTTCTTCGTGGCCGAGGAAGCGCGCCAGCTGATGGCACAACTGGGCATCCGCACGTACAACGAGCTGATCGGCCGCTCCGACCTGCTGGACAAATCGAAGGCGATCACGCACTGGAAGGCGCAGGGCCTGGACTTCTCCGCGATCTTCTACCAGCCGAAGGTCAACGAGGGCCTGTGCGCGTACCACAACGAGGAGCAGGAACACGGCCTGGAAAAGGCGCTGGATCACAAGCTGATCGCGCAAGCCAAGCCGGCGCTGGAGAAGGGCGAACGTGTGTCGTTCATCTCGCCGGTGAAAAACCTGAACCGCACCGTGGGCACGATGCTGT
Organism: [Empedobacter] haloabium; assembly: GCA_008011715.2. Classification (NCBI taxonomy): domain Bacteria; kingdom Pseudomonadati; phylum Pseudomonadota; class Betaproteobacteria; order Burkholderiales; family Oxalobacteraceae; species [Empedobacter] haloabium. Next base: position 6,054,260 of record CP136508.1, on the reverse strand, counting down.
CCGGCGAAGTGGCCAAGCGCTACGGCCATGCCGGCCTGCCGGACGACACGATCCACATCCAGCTGCAGGGCACGGCAGGCCAGTCGGCCTGCGCATTCCTGGCGCATGGCATCACGATCGACCTGGTCGGCGAAGGCAACGACTACGTGGGCAAGGGCCTGTCCGGTGGCCGCATCATCGTGCGGCCGAACACCGAGTTCCGTGGCTGGGCCGTCAACAACATCATCGTGGGCAACACCGTGCTGTATGGCGCGATTGCCGGCGAAGCCTTCTTCAACGGTGTCGCGGGCGAACGCTTTGCGGTGCGTAACTCGGGCGCCACGGCGGTGGTCGAGGGCCTGGGCGACCACGGCTGCGAATACATGACCGGCGGCACGGTGGTCGTGCTGGGCAATACGGGCCGCAACTTCGCGGCGGGCATGTCAGGCGGCATCGCCTACGTGTACGACCCGGATGGCGAATTCGAGAAGAAGTGCAACCTGTCGATGGTCAGCCTGGAAGAAGTGGTGCCGGCCGCCGAGCAGCACGTCGACAAGTCGACCTGGCACGCGCAGCACCGCGACGGCACGCCGGAAGCGGACGAGACGATCCTGAAGCGCCTGATCGAACGCCACTTCAAGCACACGGGCAGCACCCGCGCCCGCCTGTTGCTGGACAACTGGGTGGAAAGCCGTGGCAAGTTCGTCAAGGTCTTCCCGAACGAATACAAGCGCGCACTGGTGGAGATGGCCGACAACGCCGCCGTCGAAGCCGAAACGCAAGCCATCGCCGCGTAAGAAGGATAGAGAAAATGGGCAAAATCACCGGTTTCATGGAATTCCAGCGCCAGGAAGAGAGCTACCTGCCTCCCGAGTCGCGCCTGAAGAACTACAAGGAGTTCGTCCTCAAGCTGACGGACGAGCAGGCCAAGGTGCAGGGCGCGCGCTGCATGGATTGCGGCATCCCGTTCTGCAACACGGGCTGCCCCGTCAACAACATCATCCCGGACTGGAACGACCTGGTGTACCGCCAGCACTACCGCCAGGCGCTGGACGTGCTGCACTCGACCAACAACTTCCCCGAGTTCACGGGCCGCATCTGCCCGGCACCGTGCGAAAGTGCCTGTACCCTGGGGATCGGCGACGATCCCGTCGGCATCAAGTCGATCGAGCACAAGATCATCGACGAAGGCTGGGAGCACGGCTGGGTCAAGCCGCAGCCGCCGGAAGTCAAGACGGGCAAGACCGTCGCCATCATCGGTTCCGGCCCCGCCGGCCTGGCGGCCGCGCAGCAGCTGGCGCGCGCCGGCCACGACGTGACGGTGTTTGAAAAGGCGGACCGCGCCGGCGGCCTGCTGCGCTACGGCATCCCCGACTTCAAGCTGGAGAAGTCGCATATCGACCGCCGTATCGCGCAGATGGAAGCGGAAGGTGTGAAATTCCGCCTGTCCACGCTGGTGGGCAAGGATTTCCCAACCACCGTCAACAACTGGGCCAAGGAAACCATCTTCCCCGAGGACCTGCAGAAGGACTTCGACGCCGTGATCATCGCCGGTGGCGCGGAACAGCCGCGCGACCTGCCGGTGCCGGGCCGCGAGCTGAAGGGCGTGCACTTCGCGATGGACTTCCTGCCGCAGCAGAACAAGGTCAACGCGGGCGACAAGGTCAAGGACCAGATCAAGGCCACCGGCAAGCACGTCGTCGTCATCGGCGGCGGCGACACGGGCTCGGACTGCGTGGGCACGTCGAACCGCCATGGCGCAGCGTCCGTCACGCAGTTCGAATTGATGCCGATGCCGCCGGAACAGGAAAACAAGCCATTGGTCTGGCCGTACTGGCCGACGAAGCTGCGCACGTCGTCGTCGCACGAGGAAGGCTGCGAGCGCGACTGGGCCGTGGCGACGAAGCGCCTGGAAGGCAAGAACGGCAAAGTCGAAAAGCTGATCGCCTGCCGCGTCGAATGGAAGGACGGCAAAATGGCGGAAGTGCCGAACTCGGAATTCGAGATGAAGGCCGACCTGGTCCTGCTGGCAATGGGCTTCGTTTCTCCCGTGCAGCAGATGCTGGACGCCTTCGGCGTCGACAAGGACGCCCGCGGCAACGCCCGCGCCACGACGGACGGCGAAGCCAGCTACAAGACGAGCAAGGAAGGCGTCTTTGCCGCCGGCGACATCCGCCGCGGCCAGTCGCTGGTGGTGTGGGCGATCCGCGAAGGCCGCCAGTGCGCCCGCGCCGTCGACGAGTACCTGATGGGGCACTCCGTACTGCCGCGCTGAGCCGTAACTGAGGCGTCGCTAGCCTTATTAAAACCCTAGGCAGAAGCCGGGGTCAGACCCGTCGGGTGTATAGCCGGGACACATAGGTAACACATGTCGGGAGACATGGGTTACACATGAAATTGCATTTTACGTCACGGCCTTGAGGTCCAGCTCCATTACTTTGTGATGGCAGAACCGGACCTCAAGAAGGCCGTCGTTGTCAGGATCGGGCCTGATCGCGACCGGCTGTCCCTGCATGCCCTCTCCGATGTAGTGGCGTTGATTGGCATACGAGATGTAGCCCTTCGCATCGACCTTTCTCACAATATCGCTGGATAGGTACTCGATGGGCCGCAAGACACTGGGCAGTTCGCGTCCGCTGCGCTCATACCGTGTGATTGGCGGCTTCATGCCTAAAGCGTGGTGGGGGCGAAGTATGTTGTATTTGTTACGCCACTCATCGAAGGCCAACTGGCACTGAGCAATCGAACCGAAGCCGCGACGATCAAGCAGCTCTAGCTTTAGAGTGCGATGGAAGCGCTCATCTTTACCTTGCGTTTGGGGATGATACGGACGGCTATGGCTGATGCGGATACCGAGTCGAATGAGCCACACCTTGAGCTTTGTCAGCCCTTTGAGACCAGTACTTCCCCAAGGTGGACCGTTGTCAGCAGTAATTCGATCAGGCAGCCCGTAGCGCTCAAACGTCGCTTGCATCCCTGCCTGGACAGAGCTGAATCGCTCGTTAGAACAAGCGGTAAGGCAGACGCTATAGCGGGAATGGTCATCAAGGATAGTCAGCGCATGGCATCGCCCTGCGGCCTCTGTGGTCAGCCCGAAATGTCCTTTGAAGTCCATCTGCCAAAGCGAGTTCGGTAGGTCATGCTCGAAGCGTGTCGAGGCCAAATCCTGTTTAACCGGCGCCCCAATAACCTGGCAGCCATGGCGCTTTAAGATCGCGTCAACAGTGCTGTGGTGGGGGCGTGGCAGATGCTCGGGCAAGAGCTCACGCAGCTTGCGTGAGCCCCAGCATGGATTCTCCAAATGCAGGGCCAGCACCTGCAGCTCTAGTTCATCCGACGAGCTTGCAGGCGATGAGTGGGGTCTACGCGATTGCTCGAACAGCCCCTCGGCACCATGGTTGGCATATCGATCGAGCCATTTGTATGCAGTCTTTCGGCTGATTTGGAACGCCCGGCAGAGGGCAGCGATGTTAGCTTCCGGAGCTTGGGCGAGCATGACAAACTCGAGTCGGGACGACATAGTGGTGGACTCCTTCCAAGGCATTGCACGCTCCTGTTAGTTGCTTTGCAATGATCATAAAAGGTGTTACCTATGTCTCCCGACAAGTGTTACCTATGTCTCCCGCCCAAACACCCGTCGGGTCTGACCCCAGGTTCACGCTGCTGGGTTTCGTCAATGCTTGCGCTCTTCAAACGAAAGTCCGCCGAACTAACCTTTCGGCGGACTTTTTTTCATGTCGCATTGCAGCAATTTAACAAGTTTTGCTAAATGTAAATTGCTGACTTTTCGGTTATTAGTGTTGTATGATTCGCCTCTTAACTTGGGATCTCCCTGCCTCTTCCGAGGGGCCGCCAGCAGAGGCTCGCATTTCTGCATTACAATATAGCATTAAAAATAAAGAGTTTGTCCTGTGCCGAACCTCGTTGAAATCCGTGATTTGCACTTTTCCTATGGGAAGCGCGCCATTCTGGCGGGGCTCCATATGGATTTCCCGAAGGGGAAGGTAGTCGCCGTCATGGGCGGCTCCGGCAGTGGCAAAACGACTGTATTGCGTCTGATCGGCGGTCAACTGCGCCCAAAAACTGGCCAGGTGACGGTCGACGGCCAGGTTGTGCACAAGCTCAAGACGGCTGATTTGTACTTGCTGCGCCGCAAGATGGGCATGCTGTTTCAGCACGGCGCCTTGTTCACGGACTTGACGGTATTTGAAAACGTTGCCTTCCCATTGCGCGAGCACACCGACCTGCCGGAAGAGCTGATCCGCGACCTGGTGCTGATGAAGCTGCACGCGGTCGGCCTGCGCAACGCGGCCAGGTTGAAACCGGGCGAGATCTCGGGCGGCATGGCGCGCCGCGTCGCGCTGGCCCGTTCGATCGCGCTGGACCCGCAACTGATCATGTACGACGAGCCGTTCGCCGGCCTCGACCCGATCTCGATGGGTGTCACGGCCAACCTGATCCGCAATCTGAACGATGCGCTGGGTTCCACCAGCATCCTGGTGTCGCACGACGTCAAGGAATCGTTCCAGATCGCCGACTACGTTTATTTCCTGTCGCAGGGCAAGATCGTTGCCCACGGCACCCCGGCGGACATGATGGTATCGACCGACCCTTACGTTAAACAATTCGTGCACGCGGAGGCCGACGGCCCCGTGCCATTCCACTATCCCGGCAAGACGCTGGCCGAGGACCTGGGCCTGGGAGGCCGCGCATGATGGGTCGCAGCCTGCTGGCCGGTCTCGGCACCACCGTACGCGACTATGTCGAAAGCCTGGGTTATGCCACCCGCACCTTCTTCACGATGCTGGGCCTGTCTGGCGGCCTGCTGCGCCGGCCGCGCCTCATCGTCGAGCAACTGCACTTCATCGGTAACTATTCGCTGCTGATCATTACCTTGTCCGGCCTGTTCGTCGGCATGGTGCTGGGCCTGCAGGGCTATTACACGCTGAACAAATACGGCGCCTCCGAGTCGCTGGGTTTGCTGGTCGCGCTCGGTTTGACGCGTGAGCTGGGCCCCGTTATCACGGCGCTGCTGTTTGCCGGCCGCGCCGGCACGTCGTTGACGGCCGAGATCGGCCTGATGAAGGCGGGCGAACAGCTGTCGGCAATGGAAATGATGGCGGTCAATCCGATCCAGCGCGTGCTGGCGCCCCGGTTCTGGGCCGGTGTTGTTGCCGTGCCACTGTTGGCGTCGATGTTCAGCGCCGTCGGCATCTTTGGCGGCTACCTGGTCGGCGTCAAGCTGATCGGCGTGGACGCGGGCGCGTTCTGGTCGCAGATGCAGGCGGGCGTGGACCTGTGGAAGGACGTCTTCAACGGCTTCGTCAAGAGCGTCGTGTTCGGTATCGCCATCACGTTCATCGCCCTGTACCAGGGCTATGAGGCGCGCCCGACGCCGGAAGACGTGGCGGGCGCCACGACCCGTTCCGTCGTCATTTCGTCGCTGATGATCTGGTGGCTCGACTTCATGCTGACGGCGCTGATGTTCAGCCGTTGATTCCCCTTGCCGTATGTGCGCTACCGCTCAGTGCGGTACAGTAAAAACCTATAGGATTAGTTTTATGCAACGCAAATCTCTGGATGTCTGGGTCGGTCTCTTCATCGTGATCGGTGTGGCCGCGCTGATGTTCCTGGCACTGAAAGCAGGCAACAACAGCTCGTTCTCGCTGGCCAAAACGTATGAGATCACGGCCAAGTTCGACAATATCGGCAGCCTGCGACCACAAGCGGCCGTCAAGGCTTCCGGGGTGGTCGTGGGCCGTGTGGCGCAGATCGCGTTCGACGACAAGTCGTACAAGGCCGCCGTGACGCTGGAGATGGATTCGACGTACAAGTTTCCGAAGGACAGCTCGGCAAAGATCCTGACCTCGGGTCTGCTGGGCGAGCAGTACATCGGCATCGAGGCCGGTGGCGACGAAAAGAACCTGGTGGCTGGCGACAAGATCGCCCGCACCCAGTCCGCCGCCGTGCTGGAAGACCTGATCAACCAATTCATTTACAGCAAAGCCGCTGAAGGAAAGGACTCCAACTGATGAGCCGCAAAACCTCCGTGCTGCTGGCGCTGGCCGCCGCTGCCGCGCTGTCCGGCTGTGCCGTCGGCCCTGACAAGCGCGATCCGATGGAAAACTGGAACCGCGCCGTCTTCCAGTTCAACGACACCGTCGATACCTACGCCTTGAAGCCGGTCGCGACCGGCTACAAGAACGTGACGCCGGGCTTCGTGCAGACCGGCGTGTCGAACTTCTTCGGCAACCTGTCCGATGTCTGGAGCGCCGCCAACAACCTGTTGCAGGGCAAGGGCGCCGAAGGCATGTCGGACGTCATGCGCGTGGCGCTGAACTCCACCTTCGGCCTGTTGGGCGTGCTGGACATCGCCTCCGAGGCGGGGCTGCCGAAGCACAAGGAAGACTTCGGCCAGACGCTGGGCAAGTGGGGTGTGCAGTCCGGCCCGTTCGTGATGCTGCCGCTGCTGGGCCCGTCGACCCTGCGCGACACCGTCGGCCTGCCGCTGGACATGGCCGGCGACCCATGGGGTTACAAAGAACCTGTCAACGTGCGCAACATCGGTGCCGTTACCCGCGTAGTGGATCAGCGCGCCGCACTGCTGGACGCCTCGACGTTGCTGGAAGACGCCGCGCTGGACCGTTACGAGTTCCTGCGCGACGGCTACCTGCAGCGCCGCCAGAGCCAGGTGTACGACGGCGACGTACCGCAGCAATCGGACAAGGAAGAAAACGTGCCGGAGCAGCCGGTCGTCAATCCGACGGGCGCCGGCACGGGCACGTAACCGTTCGACTCAAAAAGCTACCTCAACTCAAGATAGGTAATACGAGACATGAAATTCATCAAGCAACTCATCGCCGCCGCCACCCTGGCCTTCGCCACCACGGGCTTCGCCGCTGCCCAGAACGCCAACGAAGCGCCGGACGCGCTGGTCAAGCGCATCAGTTCGGAGGTGCTGGCCACGGCCAAGGCCGACAAGGACATCCAGGCCGGCAATACCCGCAAGGTCATGGACCTGGTCGAAACGAAGATCCTGCCGTACGTCGACTTCGAGCGCATGACGGCGCTGGCTGCCGGCCGTTACTGGCGCGAAGCCACGCCGGAACAGAAGCGTCAGCTGTCGGCCGAATTCCGCACGCTGCTGATCTTCACGTACTCGGGCGCCCTGTCGCAGGTGCGTAACGAAACGATCGAATTCAAGCCGCTGCGCGCCGACCCGTCGGACCAGGAAGTGGAAGTGCGCTCGCAGGTCAACACGGCTCGCGGCGAGCCGATCCTGCTGAACTACCGCGTCGCCAAGACGCCGGCCGGCTGGAAGATCTACGACATCAACGTGCTGGGCGCCTGGCTGGTGGAAACCTACAAGGGCACCTTCAACACGGAGATCAGCAAGGGCGGCATCGACGGCCTGATCAAGACGCTGGCCGCGAAGAACAAGCAGCTGGCCAACAAGCCGCTGGCCACCGCCAAGAAATAAATCTGTTATTTCTGTTATGATTGGGGACTCGAGCAGTCCCCAATTCATTTTTGCACCGACATGGCCGATTCCGCCAACAACATGTTGTCCCTGACCGCGCTGACCGTGGATAACGCCACGGCCGCGCTGGAGCATGGCCTGGCCGCGATCGCCGCGGGCCAGACCGTGTTCGACCTGCGCAATGTGGTGGCGGTCGATTCGGCGGCCGTGTCCGTGATGCTGGCCTGGCAGCGCGCCGCCGCCAATGCCGGCGTCAAGCTGCAGCTGGTCAACCTGCCGGCCATCCTGAAAAGCCTTACCAAGCTGTATGGCGTCTGCGCCCTGGTATCTCCCCAGTTGTGCGATCAGCCGGCCCGCGACGTGTCCACGTCCGCCGAACTGCATCATCATTGACCCCCGCCTGAACCCCGCCCGGCCGGCATCCCGCGTTTTCGCAGGTCCGGCATAGTCTGACCGAAATTCCCCTATAATTGACCGTTACCGTTGCCAACTGAGCCACGGTGCCCGCTTCCCCGGCCTTCCAGCCGCCAAAAGCAACGGTCACGTTGCACTACCAAAAACGAACAAGCACGCATGACAGCAATCGAAATCAGCAATGTCGAGAAGCGCTACAAATCGCTCCAGGCACTGGGCGGCGTGTCGCTCTCGATCGAAGAAGGGGAGTTTTTCGGCCTGCTCGGGCCGAACGGCGCCGGCAAGACCACCCTCATTTCCATCATCGCGGGCCTGATCCGGGCCGATGCCGGCAGCGTGAAAATCCATGGCCATGACGTCGTCAGCGACTTTCGCGCCGCCCGTAGAAAACTGGGCGTGGTGCCGCAGGAGCTGGTGTTCGATCCGTTCTTCACGGTGCGCGAGACCTTGCGCCTGCAGTCCGGCTATTTCGGCCTGCCCAATAACGACCAGTGGATCGACGAGGTGATGCACAACCTCGATCTCACCAACAAGGCCGATACCAATATGCGCGCGCTGTCCGGCGGCATGAAGCGCCGCGTGCTCGTCGCCCAGGCGCTGGTGCACAAGCCGCCCGTGATCGTGCTGGACGAGCCGACGGCCGGCGTCGACGTCGAACTGCGCCAGACCCTGTGGAAGTTCATCTCGCGCCTGAACCGCGAAGGCCACACGGTGGTGCTGACGACGCACTACCTGGAGGAAGCGCAGGCCATGTGCAAGCGCGTGGCCATGCTCAAGTCGGGCAAGGTGGTGGCGCTGGACACGATGTCGGCGCTGATCCGCCGCATCTCCGGCTCGCAGCTGATCGTGCACATGAAGGAAGGCGACCTGCCGGCCGACATGCGCCACCTGATCACGCACCCGGAACCGACCGAGACGGGCCGCAAGTACAGCCTGCGCATCAACGACTACTCGGAGGTCGAGCAGATCCTGGCGCGCCTGCGCGCCAACGGCGTCGTCATCGACGAGATGCAGCTGCAGCAGGCCGACCTCGAAGACATCTTCCTGCAAATCATGGACAAGGGGGCACTGTGATGATCTCCACGGGCTTCCGCACCCTGGTATACAAGGAAACGCTGCGCTTCTACAAGGTGGCGACGCAGACGATCGCCGCGCCGATCCTGACCGCGATGCTGTACCTCCTGATCTTCGGCCACGTGCTGGAAGGGCGCGTCACCGTTTATCCTGGCGTCAGCTACACGGCCTTCCTGATCCCCGGCCTCGTGATGATGAGCGTGCTGCAGAATTCCTTCGCCAACTCGTCGTCGTCGCTGATCCAGTCGAAGATCACGGGCAACCTCGTGTTCGTGCTGCTCACGCCCCTGTCGCACTGGGAGATCTTCTCGGCCTACACGATTGCCGCGATGGTGCGCGGCATCTGCGTGGGCCTGGGCGTGTTCATCGTCACGGCCTGGTTCGCCCACATGAGCTTTGTCTGGCCGCTGTGGATCGCCGTGTTCGCCCTGCTGGGTGCCGCGATCCTGGGCACGATGGGCCTGATCGCCGGCATCTGGGCCGAGAAATTCGACCAGTTGGCCGCGTTCCAGAACTTCCTGATCATGCCGCTGACGTTCCTGTCCGGCGTGTTCTATTCGATCCACTCGCTGCCGCCATTCTGGCTGACCGTGTCGCACCTGAATCCGTTCTTTTACATGATCGACGGCTTCCGCTACGGCTTCTTCGGCCAGTCCGACATCAACCCCTGGACCAGCCTTGCCATCGTCTCCGCCTTCCTGGTGGTGCTGGCGTTGCTGGCGATCCGGCTGCTGCGCAGCGGCTACCGGCTGCGCCACTGAGGCGGCACTGAAGCACCACTAAGACATCACAGGACTCATCATGACCACGACCCCAGAAGCAATCCACGGCTACATCGCCGCCGGCCTCGAATGCACCCACCTGCAAGTGGAGGGCGACGGCCAGCACTTCCAGGCCGTCATCGTCTCGCCCGCGTTCGCGGGCAAGCGCCCGATCCAGCGCCACCAGCTGGTCTACGCGGCGCTGGGCGACCGCATGCGCGAGGAGATCCATGCGCTGTCGATGAAGACCCTGACCCCTGAAGAATTCGGAGGCTAAGCCATGGACAAACTGCTCATCACCGGTGGCAAGCGCCTGGTCGGCGACATCCAGATTTCCGGCGCCAAGAACGCGGCCCTGCCGATCCTGTGCGCGGGCCTGTTGACGGCCGGCGACCTGCAACTGGCCAACGTGCCGAACCTGCACGACGTGTCCACGATGCTGAAACTGCTGCGCCAGACCGGCCTGGCCGTCGAGCAGAACGGCGACAAGGTCGTCATGAACGGTGCGAAAATCGACAAGCTGGAAGCGCCGTACGAACTGGTCAAGACCATGCGCGCGTCGATCCTCGTGCTGGGACCCCTGCTCGCGCGTTTCGGCGAAGCCAAGGTGTCGCTGCCGGGCGGCTGCGCGATCGGCTCGCGTCCCGTCGACCAGCACATCAAGGGCCTGCAGGCGCTGGGCGCCGAGATCTCGATCGACGCCGGCTACATCTACGCCAAGGCGAAAAAACTGAAGGGCACCCGCGTCGTCACGGACATGATCACGGTGACGGGCACGGAAAACCTGCTGATGGCCGCCACCCTGGCCGAAGGCGAGACGGTGCTGGAGAACGCGGCCTGCGAGCCGGAAGTGACGGACCTGGCCAACCTGCTGGTGGCGATGGGCGCCAGGATCGACGGCATCGGCACGCACCGCCTGGTGATCCAGGGCGTGCCGGAACTGCATGGCGCGAGCCACACAGTGATCTCGGACCGCATCGAGGCTGCCACGTTCCTGTGCGCCGTGGCGGCCGCCGGCGGCGACATCACCATCCGCAACACCCGCGTCGACATCATGGACGCGGCGCTGGAGAAGTTGCGCGAGATGGGCCTGCGCCTGACGGTGGGCGACACCTGGATCCGCGCGCAGATGGACGCACGCCCGAAACCGGTCAGCTTCAGCACCACCGAATACCCGGGCTTCCCGACCGACATGCAGGCGCAGTTCATGGCCGTCAACACGATCGCCGAAGGCACCAGCATCGTCAAGGAGACGATCTTCGAGAACCGCTTCATGCACGTGCAGGAGATGAACCGCCTGGGCGCGGCGATCCAGACCGACGGCAACACCGCCGTCATCAAGGGCGTGCAGCAGCTGATCGGCGCGCCGGTGATGGCGACCGACCTGCGCGCCTCCGCCTCGCTCGTCATCGCCGGCCTGGCCGCCAAGGGCGAAACGCTGATCGACCGCATCTACCACCTCGATCGCGGCTACGACCGCATGGAAGTGAAGCTGTCCGCCGTCGGCGCCAACATCACCCGCATCAAGTAAGGCAGCCATGACGACCATCACCAGCCAGGCGCCGGCCAACAACCAGCTGATCCTGGCCCTGTCGAAGGGCCGCATCTTCGAGGATACGCTGCCGCTGCTGGCGGCGGCCGGCATCACCGTCACGGAAAACCCGGAGACGTCGCGCAAGCTGATCCTGCCCACCAACGACCCGGACGTGCGCGTGCTGATCGTGCGCGCCACCGACGTGCCGACCTATGTGCAGCATGGCGCCGCCGACTTCGGCGTGGCCGGCAAGGACGTGCTGTTCGAGCACGGCGGCGAAGGCCTGTACCAGCCGATCGACCTGAACATCGCCAAGTGCCGCATGTCGGTCGCCGTCAAGGCCGGCTTCGACTACGAGACCGCGGTGCGCCAGGGCGCGCGGCTGCGTGTGGCCACCAAGTTTACGGAAATGGCGCGCCAGCACTTCGCCAAGAAGGGCGTGCACGTCGACCTGATCAAGCTGTACGGCTCGATGGAGCTGGCGCCACTCGTTGGCCTGTCGGACGCCATCGTCGACCTGGTCAGCACCGGCAGCACGCTGCGCGCCAACCACCTCGTCGAAGTGGAGGAGATCATGGACATCTCGTCCCGCCTCGTCGTCAACCAGGCCGCGCTGAAACTGAAGCGCGCGCGCCTGCAGCCGATCATCGCAGCGTTCGAACGCGCTTCCCAATCCCAGTCCTGACCTCATCATGATCCAACTCCGCAAGCTCGACTCCTCCGCCATCGATTTCCAGGAAACGCTGGACGCCCTGCTGGCGTTCGAGGCCGAAACCGATACCGCCATCGAACATGCCGTCACCGAGATCATCGCGCAGGTGCGCGGCCGCGGCGACGAGGCCGTGGTCGAATACACCAACAAGTTCGACCGGATTCCGAACGGTGGCGCAACAGGGATGCAGGCGTTCGAGATCGGGCAGGAGGAGTTGCATGCGGCACTGGCCGCGCTGCCGCCGGCGCAGCGCCAGGCGTTGCAGACCGCGGCCGAGCGCATCCGCGTGTTCCACGAGCGGCAGAAACAGGAGCTGCAGGGTTTTACCTACACCGAAGCTGACGGTACGGTGCTGGGCCAGCGCATCACGCCGCTGGACCGCGTCGGCATCTATGTCCCGGGCGGCAAGGCCGCTTATCCGTCGTCGGTGCTGATGAATGCCGTGCCGGCCAAGGTGGCGGGCGTGGGCGAGATCGTGATGGTGGTGCCGACGCCGGATGGCGTGAAGAACCAGATGGTGCTGGCCGCCGCCGCGATCGCCGGCGTCGACCGCGTGATCGGCATCGGCGGCGCGCAGGCAGTGGCCGCGCTGGCCTACGGCACCGAGACCATCCAGCCGGTGGACAAGATCGTCGGCCCCGGCAATGCCTACGTGGCGGCCGCCAAGCGGCGCGTGTTCGGCGCGGTGGGCATCGACATGATCGCGGGCCCGTCCGAAATCCTCGTTCTCTGCGACGGCAGCACGGACCCGGACTGGGTGGCGATGGACCTGTTCTCCCAGGCCGAGCACGACGAGCTGGCCCAAGCCATCCTGCTGTGCCCGGACGCCGACTATATCGCCCGTGTGGAAGCGTCGATCCAGAAACTGCTGCCGACGATGCCGCGCCAGGAAGTTATCCGCACGTCGCTGACGGACCGCGGCGCGCTGGTCAAGGTGCGCGACATGGACGAGGCCTGCGCCATCGCCAACGCCATCGCCGCCGAGCACCTGGAGATCTCGGCCGAAGAGCCGCGCCAGTGGGCCGACAAGATCCGCCACGCCGGCGCGATGTTCCTGGGCCGCTTCTCGTCCGAATCGCTGGGCGACTACTGCTGCGGCCCGAACCACGTGCTGCCGACCTCGCGCACGGCGCGCTTCTCGTCGCCGCTGGGTGTGTACGACTTCCAGAAGCGTTCATCTGTCATCGAGGTCAGCGAGGCCGGCGCGCAGACCTTGGGCCGTATCGCGGCGGAACTGGCGTATGGCGAAGGACTGCAGGCGCACGCGCGCAGTGCCGAGCTGCGGTTGAAAGAAGTATGAAGATCAAAGGCGCAGATTCGGCTGAAGCGACCCCAAAGGCAGAACCAGGGGTCAGACCCGTCGGGTCTGACCCCGGCTTTACGGGGTTGGGTTTGTCGGGCGAACCTGCCCCTTGGCTGGACCAGGTTTACTGCGAGGACGCCTTATCCGGCCTGACGCGCATCCCCGACGGTGTCGTGGACCTGATCCTGACCGACCCGCCCTACAACCTGGGCAAGGACTACGGCAATGCCTCCGACCAGCAGACGGTGGAAGAATTCCTGCAATGGACCGAGCGCTGGATCGACGCGGCGCTGCCGAAGCTGAAGGACAACGGCAGCCTGTACATCTTCACCACGTGGCGCTTCTCGCCGGAGATCTTCGTGATGCTGAAAAAACGCATGACGATGATGAACGAGATCATCTGGGACCGCCGGGTGCCGTCGATGGGCGGCAGCGTGCGCAGCTTCTCGTCGGTGCACGACACCGTGGGCTTCTTCGTGCGCCGCAAGGATTACTATTTCGATCTCGACGCCGTGCGCATCCCGTACGACGCCGCGACCAAGAAGGCCCGCTCACGCTCGATCTTCGTCGGCGCGAAATGGCTGGAAGTGGGCTACAACCCGAAGGATCTGTGGAGCGTATCGCGCCTGCACAGGGAACATGCGGAGCGGGTCGATCACCCGACGCAAAAGCCTTTGGCAATCATCGAGCGCATGATCAAGGCCTCGTGCCCGCCGGGTGGCGTGGTGCTGGACCTGTTCATGGGCAGCGGTACCACCGCCGTGGCGGCGCGCCGCACCGGCCGACGCTTCGTCGGCTTCGAGCTCAATGCCGAGTACTGCCGCCTCACGGCCGAGCGCCTGGCGGCGCTCGATGGCACGGCCGCACCTGAACCGGCGCCAGCGCCGGTTGCCAAGCCGAAGCCACGCGGGCGCGTCAAGGCGGCGCCGCGCGATACGACCACGATCAATTCACTGGAGTAGAAACCGATGTCCCTGGAAAGCCTGATCAGCAACACCATCCGTGCCGACGTGCGCGCCATTGGCAGCTACCACGTGCCGGATGCGAGCGGCTACGTCAAGCTGGACGCGATGGAAAATCCGTACCAGCTGCCGGAAGCGCTGCAGCGCGAGCTGGGCGAACGCCTGGCCGCCGTCGCGCTGAACCGCTATCCGCCGTCGTACGACGGCCTGCGCCGCAAGGTCGCCGCCAGGCTGGGCGTCCCGGCCGGCTACGAAGTCCTGCTGGGGAACGGCTCGGACGAGCTGATCTCCATCATGGCCGCCGCCTGCGCGCACCAGGACCGCCGCGCCGTCATGATGGCGCCCGTACCCGCCTTCGTCATGTTCCAGCGTTCGGCCCAGGTGGCCGGCATGGACTTCGTCGGCGTGCCGCTGCAATCCGACTTCTCGCTCGACCTGCCGGCCATGCTGGCGGCGATCGCCCAGCACAAGCCAGCCTTGCTGTTCCTGGCCTATCCGAACAACCCGACCGGCAACCTGTACGACCCCGAAGCGATGGTGCAGCTCATCCGCGCGATGGGCGACACGGGCCTGGTGGTGGTGGACGAAGCCTATGAACCGTTCGCGCAGCGGAGCTTCATGGGCCGCCTGCCGGAGTTCGACAACCTGATCGTCATGCGCACCTTGTCCAAGCTGGGCCTGGCCGGCATCCGGCTGGGCTATATGTCGGCCGCGCCGGCCCTCCTGGCGCAGTTCGAGAAGGTGCGCCCGCCGTACAACGTCAACGTGATGACGCAGGCGGCGGCCGACTTTGCGCTGGACCACCTGGACGTGCTGAACGAGCAGGCTGCCCTGCTGCGCGAACAGCGCGCGGTGCTGAGCGCGGCCTTGGCCGAGTTGCCGAATGTCACGGTTTTCCCGTCGGCAGCGAATTTCATCCTGATCCGTGTGGCGGATGCGGAGACCACCCATACGAATCTCCTGGCCCGCAAAATTTTGGTGAAAAATTTGAGTAAAATGCACAGTGTGCTGACGAATTGCCTGCGTATCACCGTCAGCACGCCGGAAGAAAACGCCGCTTTCCTCGACGCCCTGAAAGCGTCGATGGCGGTCTGATCCACCCCAGAGCCTTTCCCATGACCATCGCAGAACGCAGCGCGGAAGTCACGCGCAACACCAACGAGACGCAGATCCGCGTCGCCCTGAACCTGGACGGCACCGGTACGCAGAAACTGAACACGGGCGTGCCTTTCCTGGACCACATGCTGGACCAGATCGCCCGCCACGGCCTGATCGACCTGGACATCCACGCCACCGGCGACACCCATATCGACAACCACCATACGGTGGAAGATGTCGGCATCACCCTGGGCATGGCGGTGGCCAAGGCCATCGGCGACCGCAAGGGCATCCGCCGCTACGGCCACGCCTACGTGCCGCTGGACGAAGCGCTGTCGCGCGTCGTCATCGATTTCTCCGGCCGCCCGGGCATCGAATACCACATCCCGTTTACGCGCGCGATGATCGGCACCTTCGACGTCGACCTGACGCTGGAATTCTTCCGCGGCTTCGTCAACCACGCCGGCGTCACGCTGCACATCGATAACCTGCGCGGCACCAACGCCCACCACCAGTGCGAGACCGTGTTCAAGGCGTTCGGCCGCGCGCTGCGCATGGCCGTCGAGCGCGACGAGCGCGCGGCCGGCACCATCCCATCGACCAAAGGAAGCCTGTAACCGAACAGCGGGCTTTAGCCATGAAAAAAATCGTTGTAGTTGACTACGGCATGGGCAACCTGCGCTCCGTCGCGCAGGCCCTGCGCGCCGTCGCGCCGGAAGCGGACGTGCGCATTTCCGGCGAAGTGGCCGAGATCGAGAGCGCCGAGCGCATCGTGCTGCCCGGCCAGGGCGCCATGACCGACTGTATGAAAAGCCTGCGCGAATCGGGCGTCGAGGAAGCGCTGCTGCGTGCGGCGGAAAGCAAACCGCTGCTGGGCGTATGCATCGGCGAGCAGATGCTGTTCGGCGACAGCGAGGAGGGCGGCACCGGCCTGAACCTCCTGCCAGGCAAGATCGTGCGCTTCCGCCTGGACGGCCAGCTGCAGGAAGACGGCTCGCGCTTCAAGGTGCCGCAGATGGGCTGGAACCAGGTGCGCCAGAAGGTGCCGCACGCGCTGTGGCAGGACATCCCGGACGAATCGTACTTTTATTTCGTGCACAGCTACTACGTGCAGCCGGACGTGCCGGCGCACAGCGTGGGCGAAACGGTGTACGGCCAGCCGTTCTGCTGTGCCGTCGCGCGCGACAATATTTTCGCCACCCAGTTCCACCCCGAGAAAAGCGCCGCCAGCGGCCTGCAGCTGTACAAGAATTTCGTTCACTGGAACCCCTGAAGCAGTCCCCCACCCATAACCTAACTGACAAAGCCATGCTGCTCATTCCTGCCATCGACCTCAAGGACGGTCACTGCGTTCGCCTGAAACAAGGCGATATGGAACTTGCCACCGTATTCTCCGAAGACCCGGCCGCGATGGCCCGTCATTGGCTGGAACAAGGCGCCCGCCGCCTGCACCTGGTCGATCTGAACGGCGCGTTTGCCGGCAAGCCGAAGAACGAAGGTGCCGTCAAGGCCATCTTGAAGACCGTGCAGGACTTCGCGCTGGAGCACGACATCGACGAGATCCCCGTCCAGCTGGGCGGCGGTATCCGCGACCTCGACACGATCGAGCGCTACCTGGACGACGGCATCAGCTACATCATCATCGGCACCGCGGCCGTGAAAAGCCCGGGCTTCCTGCACGACGCCTGCGGTGCCTTCCCGGGCCACATCATCGTCGGCCTGGACGCCAAGGACGGCAAGGTGGCCACCGACGGCTGGAGCAAGATGTCCGGCCACGAGGTGATCGACCTGGCGCAGAAGTTCGAGCAGTACGGCGTCGAATCGATCGTCTACACCGATATCGGCCGCGACGGCATGATGGGGGGCGTGAACATCGAAGCCACCGTGCGCCTGGCGCAGGCCGTGCGCATCCCGATCATCGCCTCCGGCGGCCTGCACAACCTGGCCGACGTGGAAGCGCTGTGCGCGGTGCAGGACGAAGGCATCGAAGGCGTCATCTGCGGCCGCTCGATCTACGAGGGCACGATCAACCTGAACGAGGCGCAGCAGCGGGCCGACGAACTGACCGGCGACACGGTCGATTCCGACGCCACGAGCGAAGAATAAGATGCTGGCCAAACGGATCATCCCCTGCCTCGACGTGACCAATGGCCGCGTCGTCAAGGGCGTCAACTTCACCGAGCTGCGCGATGCCGGCGACCCCGTCGAGATCGCGCGCCGCTACGACGAGCAGGGCGCGGACGAGCTGACCTTCCTCGACATCACGGCTTCCTCCGACAACCGTGGCCTGATCCTGGACATCATCGAGGCGGTGGCGTCGCAGGTGTTCATTCCGCTGACTGTGGGCGGCGGCGTGCGCGAGGTCGGCGACGTGCGCCGCCTGCTGAACGCGGGCGCGGACAAGATCAGCCTGAACACCTCGGCCGTCAGCAACCCGCAGCTGGTGTACGACGCGTCGCAGAAGCACGGCTCGCAGTGCATCATCGTGGCCATCGATGCGAAGAACGTCGCGCCCGGCAAATGGGAAGTGTTCACGCACGGCGGCCGCAAGGCCACCGGGCTCGATGCCGTCGAGTGGGCCAGGAAGATGGCGGCGATGGGCGCGGGCGAACTGCTGCTGACCAGCATGGACCGCGACGGCACCAAGTCCGGCTTCGACCTGGGCCTGACGCGCGCCGTGTCGGACGCGGTGGACGTGCCGGTGATCGCCTCCGGCGGCGTGGGCAGCCTGCAGGACCTGGCCGACGGCATCAAGGAAGGCCGTGCGGACGCCGTGCTGGCCGCCAGCATCTTCCACTACGGCCAGCACACGGTGCAGGAAGCCAAGCGCTTCATGGCCGCCCAGGGCATCCCGATGCGGCTGGCATGACAAGGTAAACCAATGAGTATCCCGACGACGACGCCTAGCGTAGCCAAGGCAAAATGGCTGAACCGCGTGAAATGGGACGAGCATGGCCTCGTGCCCGTGATCGCCCAGGAGGCGGGCAGCAACGACGTATTGATGTTCGCCTGGATGAACCGCGATGCGCTGTACAAGACGGTGGAGCTGGGCGAAGCCGTGTATTGGAGCCGCTCGCGCAAGAAGCTGTGGCACAAGGGAGAAGAGTCCGGCCACGTGCAGAAGGTGCTGGAGATCCGGCTCGACTGCGACGAGGACGTGGTGCTGCTGAAGGTCGAGCAGGCCGGCGGCATTGCCTGCCATACGGGCCGTCATTCGTGCTTCTTCCAGAAGTTCGACGGCGACGCCCGCGACGGCGACTGGCAGGACGCGGAGCCGGTACTGAAAGACCCGCAAGCCATCTATACGGACAAGAAGAAATGACGATACTCGACCGCGTGGCCGCCACGATCGACAGCCGCAAGCTGGCCAACGGCGGCGACCCCGCCACCTCCTACGTGTCGAAGCTGTTTTCGAAAGGCGACGACGCCATCCTGAAGAAGATCGGCGAGGAAGCGACGGAGCTGGTGATGGCGGCCAAGGATGCGCGCGCCGCCGGCGACGCCGGCAAGGTGTTGTACGAGTGCGCCGATCTGTGGTTCCATTCGCTGGTGCTGCTGGCGCAGTTCGACCTGACGCCGCAGCAGGTACTCGATGAGCTGGCACGCCGCGAAGGCGTGTCGGGCATCGCCGAAAAAGCCGCGCGCCCGGACGCGTGAGCCCCTAACCCATCACGAGGACCCTACGTGGACAACTGCCTGTTCTGCAAGATCGCCGCCAAACAGATTCCCGCCACCGTCGTCTACGAAGACGACGAGCTGCTGGCCTTCAAGGACATCAACCCGGCCGCGCCGGTGCACCTGCTGATCATTCCGAAGCAGCATATCTCGACCTTGTCCGATTGCGAGGAGGGCCACGCGGCACTGCTGGGCAAGATGCTGGCGCTGGCGCCGCGCCTGGCCAAGGAGCATGGCGTCTCGGTCGTATACGACGCCGAGGGCGCGCCGACGCGCGGCTACAAGACGCTGATCAACAGCGGCCCGGACGGCGGCCAGGTCGTGTATCACATGCATATGCACATGTATGGCGGGCCGCGGCCGTGGAAGGGCATGCACTGACGAGTGCTTGCTTGGGGTCTGTCCCTGCAAGGGACTGACCCCGAAGTTTTGCCGCGCTCCGAAAACACCAGAGGCAACTTCGGGGTCAGTCCCCGGTGGGGACAGACCCCAAACTCAGCCAAAATAGCTATTGCCGGACGTTATGATGACAGGCACATGACATCGCACGATCGCGTATACTGAGTGTATTAACCGGATTCGGGCGTAAGGCCCTGCAAGGAGAAAATTATGGGTTCCATGAGCATCTGGCACTGGCTGATCGTCCTGGTCGTCGTCATGTTGGTCTTCGGCACGAAGAAACTGGGCAATATCGGTTCCGACCTCGGCAAGGCCGTCAAAGGCTTCAAGGATGGCGTCAAGACCGACGACGAGCAGAAGCAGGCCGGCACGCCGACCCCGCCGCCGTCCCAGGTGACCGACAAGGGCACCATCGAAGTGGAAGCCAAGGAAAAGCACAAGCTGTGAAGCGCTGCTCCGCCGGCACCCCTGACGGAACCCTATGATCGATCTCGGTCTCTCCAAACTTGCCATCATCGGCGTCGTGGCGCTGGTGGTCATCGGTCCCGAAAAGCTGCCCAAGGTGGCGCGCATGGCCGGTACCTTGTACGGCCGCGCGCAGCGCTACCTGCATGACGTGAAGTCCGAAGTCAGCCGCGAAATCGAGCTGGAAGAGCTGCGCAACCTGCAGAAGAACGTGCAGGAACAGGCCCAGTCGATCAAGGCCGACGTGGAGAACTCCATCGCCCAGAACATGGCCGAAGTCGAGCAGGTGTTCCGCGACGACGACCATCACCATCCGCACGACCTGCCGGGCGATCACTTCTCGTCCACCAAGGTGGAAGAGCAGTCGCGCAAGGCCAAGGAGTTCCGCCGCAAGCGCCTGGTCCGCACGTCGGCCGTACCGCTGTGGTACAAGCAGCGCAACGGCGGCCGCATGCACGTTGTCTCCGGCGCCGCCCGCGTCGCGCGTTTCCGTCCCCGCAACGGCAAACCTCCTGCCTCGTTCTACTAATGAGTACTGACAACCCGGCCGAAGAAACTTTCATCAGCCACCTGATCGAATTGCGTGACCGGCTGGTCAAGGCATCCATCGGTATCCTCATCGCCACCGCGGCCCTGATGTTCTGGCCGGGGCCGGCCCATATCTACGACCTGCTGGCCCAGCCGATGCTGGCCGCGTTGCCGACCGGCTCGAAAATGATCGCCACCGGCGTCATCGCGCCCTTCCTGGTGCCGATGAAGGTGACGTTGCTGCTGGGCTTCGTGCTGGCGCTGCCGTGGGTGCTGTACCAGCTGTGGGCCTTTGTCGCGCCCGGCCTGTACACGCACGAGAAGCGCCTGATCGCGCCGCTGGTGGTGTCGTCGTCGCTGCTGTTCGTGGCCGGCGTCGCGTTTTGCTACTTCCTCGTGTTCGGCCGCGTGTTCGCCTTCATCAGCGAGTTCTCGCCCACTTCCATCGCCGTCACGCCGGACATCGAGAACTACCTCGACTTCGTGATGTCGATGTGCCTGGCCTTCGGCGCCGCGTTCGAAGTGCCGGTGGTCGTCGTCATCCTGGTCCGGATGGGCATCGTCTCGCTGGCCAAGCTGAAGGAATGGCGCCCGTACGTGATCGTGGGCGCGTTCGTGATTGCCGCCATCGTCACGCCGCCGGACATCGTCAGCCAGTTCGCCCTGGCCATTCCGATGTGGCTGCTGTTCGAGATGGGGCTGCTGGTGTCGCCGATGTTCGTCAAGATGACGCAGGCGCCCGAAGAGCAGGTCTAACCGTGGGGGGGCTACTGTCCCCGGACCACTGCCAGCTTGACCTTCTTGCCCTGCCGGTACGTAAACAGCGTCAACGCGGCGTTGTGCAAATCGCCGTTCGCATCGAACGCGATATCCCCGGTAATCCCGCGATACTTCACCTTGCCCAGCGCCGGCAGCAGCCGCGCCGGCGCCGTCGATTGCGCCTGCTGCATGGCCGTTGCCAGCACCACCACCGAGTCGTACGCATAGGGCGCATAGGTCTGCACCGGTTGGCCGTAGCGCTGCTGGTAACGCTGCGTGAACGCGTTGAACCCCGCTTCCTGCGCACCCGTCACGCCACCGGCGACCACACAGATGACGTTGTCGTCCCCCAGCGCATCGCCGGCCAGCAGCGGCAGCTTTTCCGAGCAGATGCCGTCGCCCGAGACCAGTTTCGCGTGCAGGCCCAGCGCCTTCATTTGCTTGAGCATCGGCCCGGCCACGGCGTCCATGCCGCCATAGAACACCACGTCGGGCTGGCGGCCGCGGATCTGCGTGAGGATGGCGTTGAAGTCGGTGGCCTTGTCGGTGGTGAACTGGCGGCTGACCACCATGGCGCCACCGGTCGCCTTGACGCCTTTCACGAATTCGTCCGCCAGGCCCTGGCCGAACGCCGTGCGGTCGTCGATCACCGCGATCTTCTTGGCCTTCAAGGTCGCAATCGAATACCGTGCCAGCGCTTGGCCGACCAGGTTGTCGTTGGCGACGACGCGAAACGCCGTCTTGAAGCCCTGGTGCGTGTACAGCGGCGTGGTGGCGGCCGGCGAGATCTGCGGGATGCCGGCATGGGCGTAGATGCGCGAGGCCGGCACCGTGGTGCCCGAGTTGAGGTGGCCGACCACGCCGGCCACGCGCGCGTCCACCAGCTTTTGCGCGACGCTGGCGCCGGTCTTCGGATCGGCCGCGTCGTCTTCCGGCTGCAGCGCCCACTTGATCTTCTTGCCGCCGATCGTGACGCCCTTGGCGTTCAGGTCATCGATGGCCATGCGCGCGCCGTTTTCGATGTCCTTGCCCTGGTGGGCGCCCGGGCCGGACAGCGGTGATGCCGTGCCGATCGTCACGATGGTCTGGGCATGGGCGGCGGGGAGGGCGAGGCAGCAGGCGAACGTGAAGGCGGCGGAGATTGGGCGCATGGACGATCCTGTCGGGATGGGCCGTCCATTGTAATGCTGAGCCGCGCCAGAGCCGCGCGGCAATCGTGCGCTCCTACAGCGGTGCGAAGATGGCCTGCAGGTCTTCCTGCGTCAGCGCCGCGTTCAGCTGGCCGCCTTCGCCCATGACGGCATCGGCCAGCTCGCCCTTGCGCCGCTGCAGCTCCTGGATTTTCTCTTCCAGCGTGCCTTGGGCGATCAGCTTGTAGACGAACACCGGCTTGTCCTGGCCGATGCGCCAGGCCCGGTCGGTGGCCTGGTTTTCCGCCGCGGGGTTCCACCATGGGTCGTAGTGGATGACGATGTCCGCCGCCGTCAGGTTCAGGCCCACGCCCCCCGCTTTCAGGCTGATCAGGAACAGCGGCACGTCGCCCCGCTGAAACGCATCGATCGGTGTGCGGCGGTCTTCCGTTTCGCCCGTCAAGGTGACGTAGTCCAGCGCGCGCTCGCGCAAGGCGGTGCCGATCAGCTCGAGCATGCTGGTGAATTGGGAAAACACCAGCACCTTGCGGCCTTCGCTCAGCAGGGTGTCGAGCAGTTCCAGCAGCGTGTCCAGCTTGGCCGAGCCGGCCGCGCTCTTCGCCGCCTTCAGGCCCGTGCCCTTGACCAGGCGCGGGTCGCAGCAAACCTGCCGCATCTTCAGCAGCGCGTCCAGGATGACGATCTGGCTGCGCGCGACCCCCTTGCGACCGATCTCGTCGCGCACGCGCTTGTCCATCGCCACGCGCACCGTTTCGTACAGGTCGCGCTGGCCGCTACCAAGCTCCACCGGCAGCACGATCTCCGTTTTCGGCGGCAGCTCGCTGGCCACCTTGTCCTTGGTCCGGCGCAGCATGAACGGCTTTACCCGCCGCGTCAGGAAGGCGTTGCGGTCGCTGTCGTGCTGCACTTCGATCGGTTTGCGGAAGTGCACGTTGAACGTCTTTTCTTCGCCCAGCAGGCCAGGCATCAGGAAATGGAACTGCGACCACAGCTCGCCCAGGTGGTTCTGCAGTGGCGTGCCGGTCAGGCACAGGCGGTGGCGTGCCGTCAGCAGGCGGGCCGTCTGCGCCGCCTTGGCGCGGCTGTTCTTGATGTACTGCGATTCGTCCAGGATCAGCAGGTGGAAGGTGTGGCCGCGCAGCGTGGCTTCGTCGCGCGGCAGCAGTGCATAGGTCGTCAGCACGATGTCGGCGCTGGCGATGTGCTCGAACTGCGCCTGGCGGTCCTTGCCGTGCAGCGTGAGCACGCGCAGGCCGGGCGTGAAGCGGGCCGCTTCCGCGCACCAGTTGCCGACCAGGCTGGTGGGCACGACCACCAGCGCCGGCGCATCCAGCCGGCCTGCTTCCTTTTCGATCAGGATGTGCGTCAGCGTCTGCAGCGTCTTGCCCAGGCCCATGTCGTCGGCCAGGATGCCTGCAAAGCCGAATTCGCGCAGGAACTGCATCCAGGCCACGCCCTCGCGCTGGTAGGTGCGCAGCTCGGCCTGCAGGCCGGCCGGCTTGGGCACCTCGGCAACGCCACCGAACTGGGCCAGGCGCCTGCCCAGCGCGCGCAGCCGTTCGCCGCCCAGCCAGCGCAGTTGTGCGGCCTGTTCCAGTTCGGCCAGGCGCGCCGCGTCGATCACCGGCAGGTGGATCGCAGCTTCGGACTCGCCCCGGAAGTACAGTTCGCCCAGTATGGCCAGGATCGGTTTGATGCGGCCCCACGGCAGCACGACGTGCTCGCCGCCAGGCAACTGCAGCAGCATCGGGCTGCTGTCGGCATGCGCCGCCAGCGCGGCGGGCCTGAAGCCTTGTGGCGCCTGGCGGATCAATTGCACCAGGAGCGGCAGCAGCGGCTGGCGGCGGCCGTCGACGATGATGCCCAGCTCCAGCGCGAACCAGGCGTGGCCGCCCTCGTCCTGCTCGTCCACCTCGGCATACCAGTCGTCCACCTGCGCCAGGTTATAGCGGTAGTCGTCGTTCAGGACGATCTGCCAGCCGGCGGCGCGCAGGCCGTCCAGCTCAAACTGGGCGAATTGCAACCACTCGGCCTGCGTCGCCAGTTGCAGCGCCGTCTCCTGTGACCCCAGCGGCGAGTCTGGTGCAGGTAGGTGGAACCCCAGGGCAGCCAGGCGCTGCGCCGCGGCCTTCTCCAAGGCGGCGTTGCGCACGATTTGTTCCAAGGCGTGGCCGACCCGCCGCCGCGGCAGGGGGCTTCTGTCGAGCGCATCGGTGTATACGCCGTCGTAGTCGAAGCCCGGCACGGCGTAGTCGTGCCAGTTCTGGTGGCCACGGCGGTCCAGCACGAGCATGCTGTCCAGTACGAGCGTGGGAACCGGGACGATATCGTCACGCACGGTCGGCGCGACCACCTGCGGCGGCGGCACGACCTGGTGCACGCCCAGGTCGACCATGCGCTGCGCCATATGCTCGCGTTCATTGGCGTCCAGTACCGGCGAGTCGTGCAGCAGGTCCACCAACGCGCCGATCGGCATCGCAGCCAGGCTGGGCGGCAGCTTCAGTTCGCCCAGGAAGCCGCTGTGGAAGTAGTACACCGGCTCGGTGGCAAACACGTGCTCGATGGGCATGCCATCGTCGAACTGCCAGCGCAGGCCGACGGTATCGGCGCCCTCGGCGGTCGGATGCCAGCCCAGCGTCGCCGAACGGCCGTCGCCACGCAAGACGGGGGTGAGCTGCCCGGTCTTGATCTGGTCGCGCTGGAGTGCCCAATGCAGCCGGCCTTCGCGCCCCAGCAGCGATAGCAGCTGCCCGCCCGGCCTGCCGGCCGGGCACTTTGACACACCGAAGGCACTCCGGCCCCACATGTCGTCGTAGAGCCGGATCGGCGTGTGGTCTTCCGGGGCGATGTAGTCGGGTAGGGTGTACCGCAGGGAAGACATGTTTGCCAGCACGGTCGCGCTCACGATCTTGCCGTCGCTGCGCGTCTTGGCTTTGCACAGCAGCAAGTCGGGCTCGCCAGTACGGGCATCCGGGCACAGCACGTAAGCCAGCCGGAAGCTCGACACGCGAGCCGGCGCCTTCGCCGGTGCCGATGCCTGCAGTTGTGCCAGCTGCGCCAGCCAGAGCGAGGCCGGCAGGGACAGTCCGATTTCCTGCGCTGGCGCCAGCACATGGCGCTCCACCCCGGTCAGCAGCACGGCCACGACGTGCTTGCAGTTATGGGCCATCGGACAAGTGCAGGAGCCGTGGAATTGCATGCCGTCGCGCCCGGGCATCAGGCGGATGACCTGCTGGTAGACGTTCCAGCCGCTGCCGCGTACCTCGCCGACCAGCCGGTCGCCGCGAAACCGCACGTCGCCCACGAAGCCGTCGCGCGCATAGCCCAGGCCACGGTTATAGGTGGCGCTGTCGAAGGCGCGGCGGATGGTGTCGCTGGTCACATGCATGATGGGGCTGTGGGAATCGGAAACGGGCATTATCGCCGCTTCCGTGCCGGCTGGCTGAAATACCGGCGGCCGCACTGACGCCGGCAAAGAAGCGGCGATACTGGTATCGTCTGGCCCGACAACCACGGAACTTACGATGCCCGACCCGATCCACTTCTACGAACCGCGCGCCGGCCATGGCCTGCCGCATGACCCCTTCAACGCCATTGTCGGACCGCGCCCGATCGGCTGGATTTCCTCGCACGACAGTGCCGGCACGTTGAACCTTGCGCCGTACAGCTTCTTCAACGCCTTCAACTATGTGCCGCCGATCGTCGGCTTTGCCAGCATCGGCTACAAGGACACGGTACGCAACGTGCAGCAGACCGGCGAGTTCGTGTGGAACCTGGCCACGCGCGAGCTGGCCGAACGGATGAACCAGACCTGCGCGGCCGTGCCGCCGGAAGTGGACGAGTTCACGCTGGCGGGCTTGACGCCGGTACCGTCACGGTTGATTTCGGTGCCGCGCGTGGGCGAGAGCCCGGTGTCGTTCGAATGCCGCGTCACGCAGATCGTGCAGCTGCAAGGCGCCGATGGCGCGCAGGTGCCGACGTGGCTGGTGCTGGGGGAAGTGGTGGGCGTGCATATCGCCCGCGTGTTGCTGAAGGAAGGGATTTACGACACCGGTGCCGCCGGCCACATCCTGCGTGGCGGCGGGCCGGCGGATTACTTCACGATCGGGCCGGAACAGCTGTTCCGCATGCACCGGCCCCGTTAAAAAAACCGGGGTCAGGTCTGGCAATCGGACAAAATGTCCGATTGCCAGACCTGACCCCGGTTGTTGTCCCGGTTGAGGCCGGCGCAGGGCTTATTTCTTTTTCTTCGTGTTGGTGGTCGCCGTCTTCTTGGCGCCTGCCGCGCCAGCCGGTGCCAGGGCCGCGGCCGCCGGTGGCGTGATGCCGCCCTGCACGCCCAGCGCGCCGCCGGTGCCCAGGCCGCCCGCGACTTCCTGTGCCTTGTACTGGCGCACGGCTTGCACCAGCTGGTTGTACGAGTCCATGAAGGCGGCGATCAGGATCTTGCCTTCCGGGGTGTTCGAGTAGCCGCCGGCCGTGCCGAACGCGCCGCCGCCGAACAGGCCACCGAACATATTGAAGTCGAAGTTCTTCGCGCTGCCTTCTGCGGCGGCCAGCTGCACGCCGGAGCGGTTGTCGATCATCAGCAGCGTCGTCGACGCTTCGTTGGCCTTGATGCCGCCGGCCACCATGCCGGCCACGCTGCCGATCAGGCCGAAGCCGCCCAGCGCGCCGCCGATGCCCTGCGTGCCCTTCTGGCTGAAGTTGATGGTCGGGCTCATCGTGTAGTCGGCGGCGACCATCTGGCCTTTGCCGAAGTTGCTGCCCGCGCGCATTTCGCCGGACTGGTTCAGGTCACGCTCGGCCATCACATTGTTCATGGCGGCGCCACGCTCGACCACGACGAAGCAGTTCGACTGCTGGATCATCTTGCGCAGCACGGGCACGGTCGAACCGAGCTTGTATTGCGACAGCTGGATGTACCACGACGACGCCTGGTCTTCGACGACGCTCAGCGTGCCCAGCGAGCGGTCGCACTTCTCCAACTGCGTGTTCGCGTTGTTGGCGTTGGCGCCGCCGGCCGAGCCGGTGGCGACCGTCGGGGCGCCGCCCAGGGTCGGCGCCGTGCCGGCACAGCCGGTCAACGCCAGCAAGGCGCCCAGCACCAGCGCTTGGCCTGCCGTCTTGGTCATGGTGGGGAAGGAGGAGGAGGTTTTCTGGGTCATGGCGGCTTTTCCGTCGTGTAATAAAGACAGCTGAGAATAACAAGGAAGGGCGTATCTTAATATGCAAGCCTTGTGTAGATTCTCACCAATTGTTTCATATCAGCCAAATATGTTAGTTCGATCCAACAAAATGTTGCATTTCGACTATTTGGAAGAAGGTGGTAGCGCGCCCCGCCGGCGGCAGCGGGGCGCGCCGGCTTACTGCATCAGCTCGCGGATCACCTTGACGGGCGCGCTGCCGTAGCCCAGGAACTCCTCGTGGAATGCCTTCAGCGAGAACTTGCTGCCCAGAGCCTGGCGGCGCTGTTCGCGCAGTTCCATGATCTCGCTGTAACCGCTGAAGTAGCTGGTCAGCTGTACCGACGACAGCTGCACCCGGCGCCACTTTTCGTTGGCTTCCTGCTGCGTCTGGAAGGCCTGGCGGGTCAGCAGGTCGAGGGCCTGCTCGCGCGTCATGCCCAGCACGTGCACGCTGTAGTCCAGGATCGTGTTGGTCACGCTGCGCAGGTTCCACTTCGAGTACATCAGCCACATCTCGGGCGCGTTCTCGCCATAACCCGATTCCAGCATCATGCGTTCGCTGTAGACGGCCCAGCCTTCGATCATGGCGCCGTTGCCGAAGATCGATTTCACCAGCGACGGCGACTTGTTCGCGTATACCAGCTGGGCGTAATGGCCGGGGATGGCCTCGTGCATGTTCAGGATCTGCAGTATCCAGTGGTTGTATTCGCGCAGGCTGCTTTCCGCCTGTTCCGGCGTGGCGCCGTCCAGCGGCGTGATGTTGTAGTAAGTGCGGTCCTGCGGACGATACGGGCCTGGCGCCTCGATACTGGCGCCGGCCACGCCGCGTTGGTAGGCCGGCGTTTCACGCACGACCAGCGGCTTGTTCGGGTCCAGGCTCAAGAGGTCGTGCTTGGCGACCCAATCCTGCAGCTGCGGGATCTGCGCCTTGACTTCGTCGACGAAGCGCTCGCGCGGCACGTGATTGCTGGAGAGCTTGTCGATCATCAGGCCGATCTTGGCATGGCGGTCGGCCGGCTTGGCCGTGCCGGCCAGGTATTTCGGCCACAGTTCGTCGCTGATGCGATCCATATTGGCCAGCAGTTCCTCGCGCGTGGCCAGGGCCTTCTGGCAGGTTTGCTCGGCCGTGCTGGCGGACTGGATATCGAAGGCGAACTTCGCTTCGTACAGATCCTTGCCGATGCGGAACGAGCGCGCGCCCGTCGTGGCCAGGGTCTTGTCCAGCTCGCCCAGCCAGGCCGCGTAGGCTTCCACGGCCGTTTTCGCGGCGGCGATGCGCTGCGCGAACAGGCCTTTCTCGTTGGCGGCCAGGTTCGACGCCTGCGCTTCCTTGTCCAGCTCCGCCAGCAGCGCGATCACGCCGGGCGCCTGCGCCACGGCCAGTTGCGTGTGCTCGCGGGTCGGGTTGCTGATGTTGGCGCGCGCCGCTTCGTAATAGGCCGGCACGTTGGCGATGCGCTTGAGCAGCGTGCGCAGGCGCTGCGCCTTGGCCGCGTATTCCGTGTGCAGGATGTAGTCGATCGGGCTGGCGATGTTGTACAGCGCCGGGTTCCACTCGAATTCGCGGAACGTGGTCAGGTACCAGCGGTCCGAGTTCAGCTTGTTGACGAGCAGGCCCAGGTCGGTGCGCTGGCGCGGCGACAGCTGGCGCTGGTCGATCTTGGCGAAGCGCTGCTGCCAGTTGTCGATAAAGGCCAGCTGCAGCTGGCGCGTGGCCAGGTCGGGCACGGTCAGCGTGGCCGCCGTATCGTATTTGCCGACCGTGATGGCCGTTTCCGGGTCCATTTTCCACAGGGCCGCCAGGAACTGGCTGGCCAGGTTGTCGAAGGCGCGGTCCTGGCGCCGTTCGCTTGTCGCCGCGGCGGCCGTTGCCGCAGCGGCGGCGACCGGTGCCGCGACCTTGGCGGCGCGCGTGGATTTGCCCTTGGCCGGCGCGGAACGGGTGGACTTGGCGGATTTCTGCGGCTTTTTCGCCGCCTCGGCCGGCGCGAATGCCATGCTCAGCATGATCGCCGCCAGCGCGATTTTCGTCTTGATCATCGGTGGTACCTTGTAAAGAAGAGGGCGTAAACCGTCCCGCCCGAATTTGCAGCGTGCAAGATTATCATTATTCCGGCCCGCCGGGAGGGGGCCGTTACATGCCGCTACAAAGGTGCAAGGAAGCGCGTCAGGCCAGCCGGCCGCTGCGGATCAGCTGCTGGTGGCGCTCGTTGAGGATGGTCACGGCCTGCTTGCCGCGCGCCATCTTCGTCAGCAGGATCTCGCCTTCGCGAGTGAAGCGGTGGCCCACGCGCACCGTGTACGAGCGCAGCAGCCAGCTCCAGAAGCCGGTCACATAGGTGGCTTCGTCCATGTCGCGCCACTTGACGCCGCGCACGCCGCGCTGCCACGGCAGGATGCCGGAGTAGACCCAGACGCCGACGTCGTCGTAGTACAGCTGCACGCTGCGAATCAGCAGGACGCGGTAGCCGATCAGCAAGGTCGACACGGCCAGCACGCCGGCCGCGGCCAGCTCCGAGTAATTGAAGGCCAGGCGCAGCACGAAGATCATGATGACGACCAGCAGCACACAGCTGATGTAGGCGGTCCAGGCCTTGTGGCACAGGGGCACCGCGTGCCCCTGCGAGATGGGAGAATTATCGTGTTCCATGCCTAATGATGGCATGGATCGACGGGAATCGTCGAGGTACGGCCCGCGTCATGCGACCGGCTTGTGCCGGCTGTCGGATGAGCGGGTGACGTCGCTGGCGGCGTAGTGGTCGAGGATGCCGGCGGCGCGGGCGCTGTCGCGGTCGTTGTCCACCTGTACCTGCAGGATGCAGTTATTGCGATGGACGACGGTGCGCAACTCGGAATTGTCGGACTGGCGGATGCTGCTGCCGCGCGCCGGTGTGCCTTTTTCCGTCAGGTCCAGCGCGAAATTGCCCTGCACGGGGCCCGCTTCGTCGCCGGTCGCTTCCAGTGCGATGCCGTCGGGACTGAAGCCGGCCGCCAAGAGGGCGGCGCGGGCCTGTTCGGCCACTTCGAAACTGTCGAAAACACGTAAGAGGGTATCGGCCATGATGTGCTCCTTTTTCGGTTGCGACCATCATAGCCCGGCCTTTCGGGCGGGAGCGCCAGGTTAATGGATGGAAACACCAGGCGTTACCGGCGCATGCCCTCTTGCAGCATCGCCAGCATGTCCTCGGCCGTCATCCTCGCCGCCGTGTCGCTGCCGTCCAGCAGGCTGTCCGCCAGCTCGCGCTTGCGGCCGTGCAGGTCGACGATACCTTCCTCGATGGTGTGCCGCGCCACCAGCCGGTAGATCGTCACGGGACGTTGCTGGCCCATGCGGTGGGCGCGGTCCGAAGCCTGGTCTTCCACCGCCGGGTTCCACCACGGGTCCATGTGGATGACGTAATCGGCCGCCGTCAGGTTGATGCCGACGCCGCCCGCCTTCAGGCTGATCAGGAAGACGTCGCCGTCGCCGGCCTGGAACGCGTCGACGCGCTGCTTGCGCGCCGCCATCGGCGTGGCGCCATCGAGGTACTGGTAACGGATGCCGCGCTCGTCCAGGTGCGCGCGGATCAGCGACAGGTGGTCGACGAACTGGCTGAACACCAGCACCTTGTGGCGGTTCTCCAGCAAGCCTTCCAGCAGCGCCGCGAACGCGGCCAGCTTGCTGCTGGCCAGCTTCAGCCCCGGCGCGACCAGGTTCGGGTTGCAGCAGGCGCGGCGCAGCTTCATGATCTCGGCCAGGATCGCCATCGACTTCTTGTCCACCGGGACATCGATCGCGGCCAGCTTGTCCAGCGCCTCGCGGCGCAGCGATTCGTACAGCGCCATCTCCTCGCCGGACAGCTCGACCTCGTGCACGATCTCCGTGCGCGCCGGCAGTTCCGTCAGCACCTGCGCCTTGGTGCGGCGCAGGATGAATGGCGCGATCAGGCGGCGCAGGCGGTTGCGTGCGCCCACTTCGGCCTTATGGTCCTGCTGGCGCTCGATCGGGCCGGCGAAGCGCAGGTTGAACTGGTCCAGCGAACCCAGTAATCCCGGATTGATGAAGCGGAACAGGTTCCACAATTCGCCCAGGTGGTTTTCCAGCGGCGTGCCCGTCGCCACCATGCGGAAGTCGCCCTGCAATGCCATCACGGCCTGCGAGCGCTTGGTTGCCGCGTTCTTGATGGCCTGCGCTTCGTCCAGCACGATGGTGTGCCAGCGCTGCTTGGTGAAGCGCTCCGATTCCAGCTGCAGCAGGCCGTAACTGACGATGACGAGGTCGAACGGTCCGGCGCTGTCGATCGTCTCGGCGCGATCGCCGGCGCCGAACATGCGCACGTTCAGCGTGGGCGCGAAGCGCGCCGCCTCGCTGGCCCAGTTCAGGCACACGGACGTGGGCGCGACGACCAAGGTCGGCCCGTTTGGGGCGCGCAGCAGCACCAGCGCCAGCGCCTGGAGCGTTTTACCGAGGCCCATGTCGTCGGCCAGGCAGGCGCCCACGCCCCAATGGGCCAGCCGCGCCAGCCATTCGAAGCCTTCGCGCTGGTAGTCGCGCAGTTCGGCCTGCAAGGTGCTGGGAAGCTGCGGCCGGTACTCGGCCTGCGCGGCGATGCGGGCCACGTGTTCGCGCCACAGCTTGTCCGCTTCCAGGCCGCCGACGGCGCCGGCCAGTTCCTCCAGCATGAACGCGGCCAGCTGATGCACCTTGACGCCGGCATCGTCGTCCTCGCCGAAGTCCTGCAGGTCGGCCAGGCGGCGGTGCAGCTCCTCCGACAGCGCCAGGTACTGCTTGTCGCCCAGTTCGATGAAGCGGCTCTGGCTGGCACGCATCAGGTCCAGCAAGGTGCGCAGGTCCATCACCTTCTCTTCGTCGATCTGCAGCTGGCCGCTGGCGGCAAACCAGTCCTTCTTGCTCTTGATCGACAGTCGCAGCTGCTTGGTGTGCACCGGCTTGCTGACTTTGAAGGCCTCGCCTTCGGGCCAGCCGACCACGATGCGGTCGGTGCCCAGCTCCTGCAGCTCCACCAGCAGTTGCAGGCACAGCGCGGGCTGGCCCAGCAGCCACTCGCCGTGCTCCTGCTCCGCCTGTTGCAGCACGGGACATTGCAGAACGAGGCGGCGCTCGGCGTCGCGCTCGCCGGCCAGGTCGCGCCGCGCCTGCACCGGCTTGCCGCCCACGTCGGCGATGACGCTTTCCGCGCCCTCGCCAGGGGCGTAGTAGGCGCCTTGCGGCAGCGGGCGTACCTGCACCTGCATGCGCAGGCCCTGCTGGTAGGGGAACAGGTGGATGTGCAGGCGCGCGTCGCCGTCGGTCTGGATCGCGTTGACGGCGCCGCCGCCGATGTCCGACTGCACGGTGACGACCGAGGACACGCTGCCGATCGCCGCCAGCACCTGCTCCTTGGCGTGCTCCGGCACCGCCAGCCCCTCGCCGACGATGGCGGCGATGCGGCGGTGCTCGTCGTTGATGACGACCACACGCAGCCGGTTCGGCGCCTCGCGCACGACGATCACGCCGGCATGCGGCTCCGACAATGCCGGCTGCAAGGTCAGCCACAGCTCGCCGTTGCGGCGGCGGATCAAGAGTTCCGGTTCGGCCGCCAGCAGTTCCACGCGCGTATCGGGCGCGTCCTCCCAGAACACCAGCGGATGGCCGACCAGCGCGGGGATGGCGGCATCGACGTCGAGGTCGTAGCGCAGGCCGGACGAATACTGCTGGCGCGACGGGATGATGTGGTTGGCGATGCGCAGGTCCTGCGCCGTCAGGTAGCCCAGCGCCGCCGCGTCCTCGCGCAGGCGCCGCAGCGCCAGCGCGCGGCCCTTGCCCCACTGGCCGCGCGCGTCGCGCTTCTGCTCGCGCGGTTCGATCAGCGTGATGCCCACGTGCGGGCTGTGGTTGATGGTCCAGACCAGGCGCGCCTCGCCGGCGTCCCCGGGCAGGCCCTGGTGCAGGTTGATCAACGCCTTCAGCTGGCGCTGCCAGGCTTCCTGGCGCTCGAACCACGTCGCCATGTCGGGCAGCCCGAGTCTTTCGCGCAGCGCGGCCGCGCGCTGGCCCGCGGCCGCGTCGCCCAGGTGGCCCAGCAGGCTTTCGGCCTGGCTGGCGATCAGCATGAAGCCTGCGCTCTCGGCGTGCTGCACCAGGTCCTTCAATTCCGCCGTGCGCTGCTTCAGCTGCGGCAGCGCCAGCCAGTAATACAGCAAGGCCTGGAACAACAGCGCCGCCAGCGACGCGCGGCCCGGGTCTTCCCAGCCGCGCGAAACGATGACGTCCGTCTGCATCGTGCCGGCGCGCACCTGGCGCAGCATCGACAGTTGCGTGTAGACAGGCGTATCCGGATTCTGTTGCGCGTGTACCGCCACGTCCAGGTAGCTCTCGGCCGTCTTCAGGTGCTTCGCGTCGCCGCTGCGCAGCAGCGCCAGCACATACAGATAGCCGCCGATGCCCTGGAATACCTGCTTGCGCTTGCCGGACTCGCGCCGCACCAGTTTCAACGCCGTCTCGTAGCCGGGAATCGCGTTCGCCACGCCGCCTGTCAGCATGACGATCGTACTGGCGAACAGGAGGCCCAGCGGACTGTCGTTGCCCTCCAGGTAGCGCGCGGCGTCCTTCAACTGGCCGCACAGGATGGCCTGTTCGGCCAGCGCCAGGCGCAGCGCCGGGCTGACGTTGCCGTCGGCCGCGACGCGCCGTTCGAAGTGGCGCTCGGCGAAGCCGCGCACGGCCGGGGCCAGCGCCGGCTCGCGCTGCGTGTGCAGCAACAGCAGCATCAGCACGTCGTCCTGCAGCACCGGATGCACCAGCACCAGCATGCCCGGTTCGAACGGGCGGCTGAAGATGTCCACGATCGGGTGCAACTGCGCCGCCTCGTAGCACGCCATGCATGCGTTCAGCAGCGGCAGCACGTCCGGTGGCGGCAGGCCACGCAACAGCGCCATGCGCAGCCGCGCCACGCCGTGGCGGTAGCTGCGTGGCTCGACGCTGCCGTTCCAGCTCTGGCGCATCGGCACCTGCGCCTCGTAGGCCTTGCACAGGTCGTCCAGCACGTGCGCGCCGATGGCGGCGCGCATCGCCGGCCAGCGCAGCTTGGCGTTGCAGACGTAGCCGCGCCCCACCACCAGGCTGATGAAGGCCAGCCGTTCCAGTTTGACGAGATGGTCGTCCAGCGACGTCACCGTCAGGCGCGCACCGTCCTCGCCGGCGATACCGGCCGCGGTCATCATGTCCAGCAGGGCGGTGCGGCCGACCGGGTCGCCGATCAGGGCCAGCAGGGCAAGGATGGCTTTTTCGACGAGGGCGAGCGCCTCGAATTCGGTTTGCAGCGTGTCGGCCATTCAGTCCCGCAGGTTGTCGATCGCGACGGCCGCCGTCGCACCCTCGTGCAGGCCGAACATGCGCAGGTAGAAATACAGCTCCGCCTCCAGCGTGCGCACGATGTTCTCGGCCTTGCGGAAACCGTGACCTTCACCCTCCAGCGGCACGTAGGCGACCGGGATGCCGCGCCGTTGCAGCGCCTGCACCATCGCCTCCGATTGCGGCGGCGGCACCACCTTGTCGTCCAGGCCCTGGAAGAAGATCATCGGGCGGGACAACCGGTCGGTGTGGTTGATCGGCGAGCGCTCGGCGTAGACCGCCTTGGCCTGGGGTTGCGGCGCGATCAGGTATTCGTTGTAGTGCGACTCGAACTTGTGCGAGTCGTCGTCCAGGCCCTGCAGGTCGGACACGCCGTAGTAGCTGGCGCCCAGCTTGAAGACGTCGTGGAAGGTCAGCGCGCACAAGGTCGTCAGCCCGCCGGCGCTGCCGCCGCGGATGATCAGGCGCCCGCCATCCGCGCGGCCGCTCTGTACCAGGTACTGCGCGCCGGCGATGCAATCCTCCACGTCGACGATGCCCCACTGGCCCTTCAGCGCGTCGCGGTAGGCGCGCCCGAAGCCCGTGCTGCCGCCGTAGTTCACGTCCAGCACGCCGAAGCCGCGGCTGGTCCAGAACTGCGTCGCCAGTTTCAATGTGCTGGCCGCCATGCCGGTCGGGCCGCCATGGCTGATGACGATCACCGGCGGCTTTTCGCCGGCCGGTGCCTGCACGTCCTGGTTCGCGGGCGGGTAGAAGAAGGCGTAGGCGGTGCGGCCGCCGGCGCTCGGGTAGCTGATGCTTTCGGGGACGGACAGGTAACCCAGCTCCGGCAGCGCCTCGATCGAGCGTGCCAGCACTTCCACTTCGCCCCTGGCCAGGTCGATGCGGGAAATTTCGGCCGCGATCGTGGGGCTGCCGCCCAGCAGCACGACAAAGCCGTCGCCCACTTTCAGTTCGCGGATCTCGTCGTAGGGCGTGGCGATCGGGCTCAGGGTGCCGTCGGCGGCCAGGCGCGCCAGGCGGCTGACGCCCTTGTCGATATAGGTGCAGACGATGTCGCCGGCCGGCGTGAAGCCGTACATGCTGTTGCCGAAGGTCCAGTGCGGTGCGCCGAATTCGGCTTGCAGCGGGCAGATGGCCTCGATGCCGGCGGCGCCGCGACGGTACAGGTTCCACCAGCCGCTGCGGTCGGAGACGAAGTGCAGGCGACCGTCCGGCGCCCATTCGGGTTGGCAGATCGACTCATCCGAGCCGCCGGCGATCAGCTGGGGCGTGCCGGGCAGGCCATCGGCGCCGAGGTCCGCCAGCCACAGCTGCGTGCCCTGCCACGGCATGCGCGGGTGGTCCCAGGTCAGCCAGGCCAGTTGGCGGCCGTCCGGCGACAGGCGCGGCGACGAATAAAAGTCGTGGCCCTCGGCCAGCACCGTCTCGCTGCCGTCGAACCCCACGGCGCACAGCGTGTTGACGGGTTGCGCGTGCGGGTCTTCGCCATGCAGCTCGCGCACGGCGATCAGGCGCTGGCGCGGCGCGTCGACCACGAAGTCGGCGAAGCGCTGGCGGCCGGCCGCCGTGAAGGCTTCGGCGGCACCGCTGCCGGCCTGGCGGTACAGGCGGTTGTCGGCGAAATGCGAGAAATACACGGTGTCGCCCGCCACGGCGTAGGCGCCGCCGCCGTATTCGTGCACGCGGGTGCGCACATTGAATGGCGCCGGCGTCAGCTCCTCGGCCTGGCTGCCGCGCCGGCGCAGCAGCGTATTGCGGCCCGCTTCGCTGGCGCGCCCGGCCAGCCAGTAGATGTCGCGGCCGGCGATGGCGAGCGAGGACAGTGGGGTGGCGCCGGCCGCCACGAGGGCGGCGCTGATGGGCGAAGGCCAGGTTCCGAAGGGGGCGGTCAGAGTGGTCATGGACGGTTCCAAATCGCGGTAATTTGACGGCGGGGATGCGATAATACCGTCTTTCGTCCCGCTTTGATTGCGCCCCATGCCACAATTCGCCCCGCTCCAGAACGACACCTTCCTGCGTGCGCTGCTGCGCCAGCCGACCGACTACACGCCCGTGTGGCTGATGCGCCAGGCGGGCCGCTACCTGCCGGAATACCGCGCCACGCGGCAGAAGGCCGGCTCGTTCATGGGCCTGGCGACCAATCCGGACCTGGCCACGGAAGTCACGCTGCAGCCGATCGACCGCTACCCGCTGGACGCGGCGATCCTGTTCTCGGACATCCTGACGGTGCCGGACGCGATGGGCCTGGGCCTGTACTTCGTCGAGGGCGAAGGACCGAAGTTCGAGCGCCCCCTGAAGACGGAAGCGGACGTGCAGGCACTGCGCCTGCCGGAGCCCGGTTCGCTGGACTACGTGTTCAAGGCCGTCACCCAGATCCGCACCGCATTGAACGGCCGCGTGCCACTGATCGGCTTCTCCGGCAGCCCGTGGACGCTGGCGTGCTACATGGTCGAAGGGCAGGGCTCGCGCGAGTTCCACACCATCAAGAAGATGCTGTACAGCCGCCCGGACCTGATGCACCACATCCTCGACACCAACGCCCGCGCCGTGGCCGAGTACCTGAACGCCCAGATCGATGCCGGCGCCCAGGCCGTGATGGTGTTCGACTCGTGGGGCGGCGCGCTGGCCGACGGCGCCTACCAGCAGTTCTCGCTGGCCTATATGCGGAAGGTCGTGGCGCAGCTCAAGCGCGAAAAGGACGGCGTGCGCATCCCGGCCATCGTCTTCACCAAAGGCGGCGCCCACTGGGCGGAGGAAATCGCCGCGATCGGCGCGGACGCGATCGGCCTGGACTGGACGGCGAACATCGCCAAAGTGCGCGCGGCCGTCGGCGACAAGGTGGCACTGCAGGGCAACCTGGACCCTGCCATCCTGTTCGCGCAGCCGGAGCAGATCCGCGCCGAGGTGGAGCGGGTGTTGCACGCCTTCGGCCCGCACGACACGGGTCACGTGTTCAACCTGGGCCACGGCATCTCGCAGTTCACGCCGCCGGAGTCGGTGGCGGTGATGGTGGAAACGGTTCACAGCGTCAGCCGCGCCCTGCGCCAGCGGGGTTGACGGCCGAGGCAAACCCAACTTATGCACAATTTTTCTTGCTGCCCAAAGAAGAGGCAGTGCCTGGGGCGCGCCAATTTCGGATTTGCTAACTGGTTGATTTTCAACGGGTAATCGACCTGTGCTGACGCTGATGCTTTGCATTAAGTAAACGCTGGTGGGGACCTGTAGAAATATTACCGGTCCATTCTCCACAAAGTTATCCACAAAAACTGTGGAAAATCCGGAAAACCGCTTAGTAAACCGCGAGTTATCCAATTGCGGAGATTTTCTGGCGGGACCGGTGTTATTTTGTCCTGCCGGCAAAACCGCGCTTTATTGCGCAGTCGCAAACTATGTTGCATATTTCACCGGTACAATAGCCGGTTCGCGCTGATCAACATGCTGCCTGGAAAGTGTGACCAGGTGGCGAAATGCGGCGGTGCGACATCGGATCGGTAAACAGGCAGCGATACTTATGCACAGAAAGATTAAAAACTCGCGCTGATTTCCTCTACTGGGGGCGGTTTTGCAAGTCTTTGATTTTCAAAGATAAAAATTGTGAAATTTGCGCTTTCTCAAGCCTCATGCCCCACTGAAACCCGTTGCATCAGGGGATTGTCGGCGCAATGTCCACAAAGTTATCCCCAGAATTTGTGGATAGTTCACTGCTGATTAGATGACCCACTGCTTCCTGCAAATCGCGCTCGATACGCCACTGAACGCTGTCTTCGACTATCGCTGGGAAGGCGAGAGCGCGCAACGGCCGCAAGTCGGCCAACTGGCGCTGGTGCCGTTCGGCACGCGCGAGGTGGTCGGCCTGATCGTCGCCATCCGCGACAGCAGCGACGTCCCGGCGGACAAACTGAAGGACGCCCTGGCCGTGCGCACCCAGCTGGCGCCGCTGTCGCCACAATGGATCGCGCTGGCCGGCTTTGCTGCCGAGTATTACCAGCGCCCAGTGGGCGAGGTGGCGTTGCCGGGGCTGCCGAAGAACCTGCGCGTGACCACGACGGTCGCGCTGGACCGGGCCATCAAGAAGCTGGCCAAGCTGACGGACACACACGACCCCACACCGGTCGACATGCCGACGCTGAACCCTGAGCAGCAGGCCGCCGCCGATGCCATCGGCGGCGCGCAGGGCTTCACGCCCACCCTGCTGTACGGCGTGACCGGCAGCGGCAAGACCGAGGTGTACCTGCAGGCCTGCGCCCAGGTGCTGGCGCGCGAGCCGGACGGTCAGATCCTGATCCTTGTCCCGGAAATCAACCTCACGCCGCAGCTGGAAGCGAATATCCGCGCACGCTTCCCGGGGGTGATGCTGGCCACGCTGCACAGCAGCCTGTCCGAGGGCGAGCGCATGCTGCACTGGCTGGCCGCGCACCAGGGCCAGGCCCGCATCGTGCTGGGCACCCGCCTCGCCATCCTGGCTTCGCTGCCGCACCTGAAGCTGATCGTCATCGACGAGGAGCACGATCCGTCGTACAAGCAGCAGGAAGGATTGCGCTATTCGGCGCGCGACCTGGCCGTGTGGCGCGCCTGGCAGCTCAAGATCCCGGTGGTATTGGGTTCGGCGACACCGTCGCTGGAGACCTGGCATCACGCGCTGGCCAAACGCTACCGCAAGCTGGAGCTGCGCCAGCGCGCCGTCAGCCAGGCCACGCTGCCGGCCGTCAAGCTGATCAACCTGGAACACGACAAGCCGCGCGACGGCCTGACGCAGCCGCTGATCGACGCCCTGAAACTGCGCCTCGCGCGCGGCGAGCAATCGCTGCTGTTCCTGAACCGGCGCGGCTACGCGCCCGTGATCTGCTGCGAGTCGTGCGGCTGGATCAGCGACTGCCAGCGCTGCACCGCCTTCATGGTGCTGCACAAGGGCGAGCACAAATTGCGCTGCCACCACTGCAGCCTGGAGATGCGCATCCCGCGTCACTGCCCGACCTGCGGCAATATCGACCTGCAGCCGCTGGGCCGCGGCACACAGCGGGTGGAAGAGGGGCTGCAGGCGATGTTCCCCGAGGCGCGTATCCTGCGCATCGACGCCGACTCCACGCGCCGCAAGGGCAGCGCGCAGGAGGCGTTCGACACGGTGCACCGGGGCGACGTGGACATCCTGATCGGCACGCAGATGGTCGCCAAGGGCCACGATTTCAAAAAGCTGACCCTGGTCGGCATCCTCAATCCCGACACGGCACTGTTCTCGCACGACTACCGCGCCAGCGAACGCCTGTTCGCACAGCTGATGCAGGTGGCGGGACGTGCCGGGCGCACGGCGCAGACCGACGGCGGCAGCCCCAGCGAAGTGCTGGTGCAGACGCGCTATCCGGAGCATCCGCTGTACGGCGCCATCGTCCGCCACGACTACGACCGCTTCGCCACGGCGCTGCTGGCCGAGCGCGAGCAGGCCGGCCTGCCGCCTTACCTGTACCAGGCGATGCTGCGGGCGGAAGCGCCGGAACTGGCCAAGGCGCTGGAATTCCTGGCGGCCGCGCGCGACTGCGTGCCGCACGAGGGCATCACCATCAACGACCCGATCCCGATGAGCATGACGCGGGTGTACAACGTCGATCGGGCGCAGTTGCTGGTGGAGTCGCCGTCGCGCCCGGCGTTGCAGGCGTTCCTGAAGGAGTGGATGACGCGCTTGCGCGAGATGAAGTCGCGGGTGAAGTGGTCGCTGGAGGTGGATCCGGTGGATATCTGACCAGGTCAGGCGGAGCGCACCGCGGCCCAGGTGGCTGGAAGGCGATCAAAACCGGCTAGCCAGGGCACCAGCTTCGGATCGAGCCAACCGATCGTCTCGATACCCCTGCCATGCAGATCGATCAGCGATGGCGTCAGCCACAAAAGTTGCTCATGATGAAAGACACGATTCCGCAGGTCGCGCATCTGGTTGAGCGCTGCCGAGACAGTATGCCTCTGGCGCAGCGGCTTGGGGCAGCGTGGGAAGACCAAGCGCAATTCATGCCACAACGTGCCCTGGAATTGCTTATTGAATAGCGAACTCCAGAATCCGAATGCCAGCTCGGCCACGACCTTGTCCGGGGTCGCCAATTCGGCACGCCGCCGTAGTTTAAGTTTTGCCTGCGCGATTTCATCTTGCTGGCGCGCGAATAGCGGATCAGTGCCCCAGGACTCCCACCAGTCGTTGCGCTGATAGCGAACTGCCAGGCGGTGATGCATGCCGTTTTTTAACGCAATCTCGAGCACGCTGAGCATCGGTACCATGGCTGCCGCCAAGGTCAGATTAGGCACGTAGGCTTGCGCGGCCTTTGCAACGTCACCGCCGCAGGAGGCGCGATACCGCCCTAGCCTTGCTGCGGAAAAATGCTTTTCCAAGTCCGTCCAGTCCCTGACGCACGCCTCGAAGTATGCCATGAGCCATGCTATACTGAGTTTGCAGCCCTGGATTTGTCCTCTCCCAGCCACCATACTGGTGATGACGCCAGGTCAGTTCTGGTCCCGCTCGACGGGACCACCCGGATCTATAAGAAAACCCGCTCTGGCGGGTTTTTTTGCTTTCAACGGCTCTTCAATCCTGCACCAGATACTTCCGCGCCACCGCCACCACCTGCTCCGACAACGCCCGCGTAAACGGCGTATCGAGCTCCCACGCCTGCCAGGCCAGCGGCACATCGACATACGCGGCCGGCAGCAGGTCGACCAGGTGACCCTGGCCGAGGGCATTGGCGGCTTGCAGATAGGGCAGCAGGCCGTAGGCGTGGCCACCCAGCAGGCAGTCGTTCAGCGCCGTCGACAGCGGCAAGGTGTGATGGGGGAAGGGGCCCGTCGTATCCAGATGTTCGGCCAGGAAGCGTGCCGTCAGCTCGCGGTCATGCACCACGGCCGGGGCCAGTTGCACCGCCTCGCGGGTAAAACCGTCACCGAACCAGTGCGCGGCAAACTGGGGTGTGGCCACGCAGACGTAGCGCATGCCGCCCAGCGGCGTGCCGTTGGGGCCTTTCAGCTCGGCGCCATCCTCCGCCACCACGGCGCCGAACACGCTGCCCTCGCGCAGCCGGTGCAGCGCCTCGTCCTGGCTCGCCAGCTGGATGTCGAGCTGGCAGCGCGGCGGCGTCAGCAGCGGCGGCAGGCACAGCGGGAACCAGGTCGCCAGGCTGGCCGCGTCCACCGCCACCGACAATTCCGGCATGCTGACCGTCTTGCCCAGGTCGATGTCCAGCGTGGCTTCCATCAGCTTGACGTTGCGGTAGTGGCTGATCAGCCGCTGCCCCAGCCCGGTCGGCACGGCGGGCGCGCTGCGCACGATCAGCAGGCGGCCGGCCGCGTCCTCCAGCGCCTTGATACGCTGCGAGACAGCCGGTTGGCTGATGCCGAGGGCAGCCGCTGCCTTGTCGAAACTGCCGTGGGTGGCGACAGCGTCCAGCACCGCCAGGGCGCGATAATCGAGTTGGTCCATAAGGTGAGCTTATAGTTATTGAAAATTATAAGCAAGGCTAATATTGTCAGGTCCCTTCGCATGGCTGAGGCGCCGTGCCGGGCAAACGGTGTAGACTCGGCCCATCATGTCTGGAGGCAAAATGAAGGAAATTCGTTGCGACGTGGCCGTGATCGGCGCGGGCAGCGCCGGGCTGTCGGCCTATCGCGCCGCGCGCGCCGCCGGCAAGCATGCGGTGCTGATCGAAGGCGGCCCCTATGGCACCACGTGCGCCCGCGTCGGCTGCATGCCCAGCAAGCTGCTGATCTCGGCCGGCGAGGCGGCGCATGCGTTGCAGGTCGCGCCCGGCTTTGGCGTCCATCCCGGCACTGTGCGCATCGACGGCGCCGCCGTCATGGATCGGGTGCGGCGCGAGCGCGACCGTTTTGTCGGCTTCGTGATCGAGAATGTCGAGGAACTGCCGGCCGACGACAAGATTCGCGGCTATGCCCGCTTCACGGGGCCGGACACGCTGCAAGTGGGCGACCACACCACCGTGCATGCCGAACGCATCGTCATCGCGACCGGCTCGAAACCGCTCGTGCCCGAAGAGTGGGCGGCCGCGGGCCCGCGCGTGATCCACAGTGACGCCGTGTTCGACTGGACCGACCTGCCGGGCTCCGTCGCCGTCATCGGCACCGGCGTCATCGGGCTGGAACTGGGTCAGGCGCTGCACCGGCTGGGCGTGCGCGTGGCGCTGTACGCGCGCGGCGGCAGCATCGCGCAGCTGGCCGATCCGGCGGTGCTGGCCAACGCGGCCAGCGTGCTGCAGGAAGAACTCGACATCCGGTTCAAGACCCAGGTCGTGTCCGTCCAGGCCGACGGCCAGC
Source organism: [Empedobacter] haloabium (assembly GCA_008011715.2). Classification (NCBI taxonomy): domain Bacteria; kingdom Pseudomonadati; phylum Pseudomonadota; class Betaproteobacteria; order Burkholderiales; family Oxalobacteraceae; species [Empedobacter] haloabium. The sequence goes on along the minus strand of CP136508.1, from coordinate 6,011,143 downwards.
AGCTGGCGCTGGTGACGCGCGACGGCGACGGCAACACGCGCACCGAGCGCTACGATTACGTGCTGGCCGCCATCGGCCGCACGCCGAACGTCCACGCGCTGCGGCTGGACCTGGCCGGCATCGAACTGGACCGGCGCGGCATTCCGCTGTACGACAAGCATACGATGCAGTGCGGCACCAGTCCGATCTTTATCGCCGGCGACGTCAACGACGAACTGCCGCTGCTGCCCGAGGCGGCGGACCAGGGCAAGATCGCCGGCCACAACGCCGGCACCTTCCCGCTGGTGACACCGGGGCTGCGCCGCACGCCGCTGGCGATCGCGTTTACCGAGCCGCAGATCGCCACCCTGGGCGCCGGCTACGGCGACCTGTGCCGCAGCCACGGCGGCCGCTTTGCCATCGGCATGGTGTCGTTCGCCAACCAGGGGCGCAGCCGCGTGATGCTGCAGAACCGCGGCATGTTGCGCGTGTACGGCGAATATGGCAGCGGCCGCTTCCTGGGCGCGGAAATGATCGGCCCACGGGCCGAGCACATCGGCCATCTGCTGTCCTGGGCCGTGCAGGCCCAGCTGACGGTGGCGGCCATGCTGGACATGCCGTTCTATCACCCGGTGGTCGAGGAAGGGGTGCGCACGGCGCTGCGCGACCTGGCCGAGCGGCTGAAACACCCGCCGCCGGAGGCGCCGCAGCCTTGTCCCGACTGCACGCCCGGCACATGACGGTGCTGCACTGAAAACAACAGTCGTGGTATTCAAGGCAGTTCTCTATTGCATTTTGGTATGGACTCTTGACCCTTGGTAAGAAGGGTCTTGCCAGCACAGGAGAGGGCACCATGACCATCAGACGCTTGACCTACGGTGACGTACGCCTCGGCGAGCTGCTGCCCTGGGACGTCTGCGGCGACAACGGCGCCCTGCTGGTGCGCAAGGGCTATGTGCCCACGTCCGACAGCCAGCTGGACGCGCTGGTCGCGCGCGGTTTCATCGACGATCCCGAGTACCGCGACCCGGTCGCCGCCGTGGCCGAGCCGCCATCGGTCGTGCGCCTGTTGAACCAGGCATTGACCGCGCTCGAGCCGCTATTGCAACGGATCGTCGCCGGCGGCGGCGCCGTCCAGGCCGAGCTGGAGCAGGTGGCGGCCCTCGTGCGCGCAGCGGTCGACGTCAATCCCGAGGTGGCGGCCGCCTGCATCCTGCACAACCAGCAGGCCGCGTCGTATGCGGTGCGGCATTGTATCGATACGGCCGTCGTGGCCCTGATCGTCGCCCGCGCCATCAAGCGCGAACCGGCCGAGCAGCAGTCGATGCTGCTGGCCGCGCTGACGATGAACGTGGGCATGCTGCAACTGCAGGACGAGCGCGGCCTGCTGACCGACGCGGAGCGCTCGCTGGTGCGGGCGCACCCCGAGCGGGGTATCGCGCTGCTGCGCCAGGCGGGCGTGCAGGACCCCGTCTGGCTGGACTGCGTGCTGGCGCACCATGAAAACGAGGACGGCTCCGGCTACCCGCGCGGGCTGGCGGGCGATGCGATCCCGTGCCCGGCCAAGCTGATCGCGCTGGCCGACCGCTACTGCGCGCGCGTCTCCACGCGGCCCTACCGCAAGCCGATGCTGCCGAACGCGGCCCTGCGTGACATCCTGCTGGAAGCGCGCCACGCGCTGGACGCGCAACTGGGCGCCGTGCTGATCCGGGAGTTGGGCATCTACCCGATCGGCACCTACGTGCGCTTGCTGAACGGGGAGGTGGGCGTGGTGGCGCGCAAGGGCCTGAACTCGACGACGCCGTATGTCCAGACCTTCATCGGCCCGCGCGGCGCCAAGCTGGACGTTTTCCTGCAGCGCGACACGCGCGCCGACCTGTCCGCCATCCGCGACGTGCTCAGCGCCGAGCAGGTCGACGCCACGTTCCGGATGGACCAGGTGTGGGGGCGGGCGGCGCTGCCCTGATCAGTTCAAGGTCGCATCCAGCCTGCCTTCCTCGGCCAGGCTGCGCAGCACGCGGATCGTGTCGATGTCCGACTCCTGGTAGGCGGAGCGGCGGAACTCGTCGTACATCTTGTTGGCCTCGTCTTCCAGCGCGTCGTGCGCGTCCTCGTACTCGAAGCGCACGTACAGCCGCTCGGTGCCGTGCGACTCGATCGTCATCGTCAGGCTGGACTTGCTGATCTCGCCCTGCGGCGCCACCTCGTAGCGGATGCGGTCGGGGTATTCCAGCACGACGGTATCCTCGATCACCAGCGCGCCATAGCGCTGCGTGCGTTTGAAACCCTTGTCGGTGCGGTCCTGGATGTGGCACTCGTCCAGGTGCGGCACGAACAGCTTGGGCGATTCGGCGCGCAGCACGAGGCCACGCCACAGCTGTTCGTGGGTGAGGGTGTCGATCAGCGGGTTCAGCGGATCGTTGATTTCAATCAGATGCTCGAATTTCATAGTGCTGGTGCCGGCGGCGAAGAGGGTGGTTGACAGCACTATATTCCTCCGGCGGCGCAAATATCAATGGCCGAGGCGGTACAATGGCCGGCTGAGTTTGCTCATCCCTCCTGCCATCATGTCCAATGCACCACAATTCGGCCTGAACGGGCCGCAAAGCGAAGCCGTGCTGTACCTCGACGGTCCGGCCCTCGTGCTGGCCGGCGCCGGCTCGGGCAAGACGCGCGTCATCACGCAGAAGATCACCTACATGATCGAGGACCGCGGCTACGATCCGCGCACGATCGCCGCGCTGACGTTCACCAACAAAGCCGCGCTGGAAATGCAGGAACGGGTGGCCAAGCTGCTGAAACAGCCGCGCCAGGCCAAGCTGTTGACGGTGTCCACGTTCCACTCGCTGGGCGTGAAGATCCTGCGCCAGGAAGCGAATCACCTGGGCCTGAAGGACCGCTTTTCCATCATGGACAGCGACGACTGCTATTCGCTGGTGCAGGACCTCGCCATCACGACGGACAAGCAGCTGATCCGCCGCATCCAGAACGACATCTCGCTGTGGAAGAACGGCCTCGTCACGCCCGAGCTGGCGCTGCGCAATGCGAAGGACGAGGACGAGGCGCAGTCGGCCCGCATCTACGCCAGCTACGTGGCGACGCTGTCGTCGTACCAGGCGGTCGACTTCGACGACCTGATCCGCCTGCCGGTGGAACTGTTCCGCGACAACGAGACGGTGCGCGACAAATGGCAGCGCCGCCTGCGCTACCTGCTGGTGGACGAGTACCAGGACACCAATACCTGCCAGTACGAGCTGCTGAAACTGATGGTGACGGGACTGGGCAAGAAGCCGATGTTCACGGCCGTCGGCGACGACGACCAGGCCATCTACGCCTGGCGCGGCGCCTCGGTGGAAAACCTGGCCAACCTGCAGGTGGACTTCCCCGACCTCAAATTGATCAAGCTGGAGCAGAACTACCGCTCCACCACGCGCATCCTGCAGGCCGCCAACGCCGTCATCGCGAACAACCCGAAACTGTTCGAGAAGGCGCTGTGGTCCGAGCACGGCCTGGGCGAGCCGATCAAGGTGCATGCGATGCCGAACGACGAGCAGGAAGCCGAGCAGGTCGCCATCATGATCTCGGCCGACCACTTCGAGCGCAAGAACAAATGGTCGGATTACGCGATCCTGTACCGCGGCAACCACCAGGCCCGCGTGATCGAGCAGGCGCTGCGCAACCAGCGCATTCCGTACACGATCTCGGGCGGGCAGAGCTTCTTCGACAAGGCCGAGATCAAGGACATCATCGCCTACCTGCGCCTGCTGGCGAACCAGGACGACGATCCCGCCTTCATCCGCGCCGTGACGACGCCGCGCCGCGGTATCGGCCAGTCCACGCTGGAAGTGCTGGGCGCGTTCTCGGGCCAGTGGCAGTGCTCGCTGTTCGAAGCCGTCTTCAAGGGCGGCATCGAGGCCAAGCTGACCGACCGCCAGCTGGGCCCGTTGCGCGACTTCTGCAACTTCATCAACGACCTGGAGTCGCGCGCCAGCCGGCCCGGCCCGGCCGGCAGCGGCGACAACGCGGCGCAGGTGCTGGACGACCTGATGGAAGCCATCCACTACGAGCACTACCTGTACGACACGCTGGAAGAGCGCGCCGCGCAAAGCCGCTGGCAGAACGTGCTGGACTTCGTGCAATGGCTGAAGGACCGCGGCCGCGGCGGCAAGGACCGCGACGGTGAAGAGAAAAACGTATTGGAGTTGACGCAGATGGTCGCGCTGATGTCCATGCTGGAAGGCAAGGACGAAGACCCGGACGCGATCCGCATGTCCACCCTGCACGCCTCGAAAGGGCTGGAATATCCGCACGTGTTCCTGGTCGGCGTGGAAGAGGGCATCCTGCCGCACAAGGGCGATCCGGACGCGCCCGTCGAGACGCTGGCCCAGCGCATCGAGGAAGAGCGGCGCCTGATGTACGTGGGCATCACCCGCGCCAAGCGCACGTTGCAGCTGACGTGGTGCAAGAAGAGAAAACGCGGCGGCGAGCACGTGCACTGTGACGTGTCGCGCTTCATTGCCGAGATGCAGCTGGACGTGGGCGACGCGCCGCCGAAAGAAACCGAAGTCATCAGTCCACGCGAGCGCCTGGCGCGCATGAAGGAACTGCTGGCCACCCCGAAAACGAAGGAAATCACGTGAGCGACGCTGTAGAGAACCGCCTTATCGACATCGAAATCAAGCTGGCCCACCAGGAGCACCTGGTCGAGTCCCTGAACGAGCGCATCTACGAACAGCAACAACAGATCGACAAGCTGGAACAGCTGATCGCCGCCATGGCCGAGCGCATCCGCACCCGCGACGCGGCGCAGGCGCCGATCAACGAGCGCCCGCCGCATTACTGAGACACCGGATAGCGTTTCCTGGTCGAAACGAGCAGTCACCCAGTGCCCGCTTGAGGCATCCTGTAGGCTGGCAATGTCACCGCAGGAGGAAATATGCAAACTACCTGGATCGTCACCGCGAATAACGGCCGGGCCCGTATCTACGCCCAGAAGGATCAGAACAGCGCCCTCTTGGAAGTCGAGGATATGGTGAACCCGACCCAGCGCGGTCGCGTCTCCGATATCGATACCGACCAGCTGGGACAGCTGGCCGCCTCGAAGAGCATCAAGAGCGTGGGTGCGGCAACGCAGCCCAGCGGCTATGAGCCGAACCAGACGCCCCTGGAGCACCAGGCCGAGCTGTTCGTGCGCAGCCTGGCCGACTATCTGCTGCAGGGCTATACGCAGAACCGCTACCAGAACTTGATCCTGGCGGCGGGGCCGGAAACGCTGGGCCAGCTGCGCAAGCTGCTGGACAAGCAGGTCACCAACGCGATCACCCAGGAGCTGAACAAGGACTACACCCATGTCTCGCCCCATGACCTGCTGGCGCAGCTGAAGCAGCACCAGACCTGAGTGTCGGGAAACCCGCTGGGGCAGGCCGGGCGGCATACCGGCCTGTCCCCGGTGTCTTATCCTCTGCGGAACAAATGATGTTCCGCCCACCCACTTTTTAGCCGCTTGCGACACGAATACAGTAAGGCCCTTTCACAAGGAGCCTTTCATGCAAGCCCAACTTCTCCGTGGCGCCGCCGCCGCCCTGCTGACTCTGTCCGTTGCGATTCCCGCCTCTGCCGCCCAGGTGCTGGTCGTGCTGTCCGACGCCCACCACCTCGACCTGAAGGACGGCAAACGCTATGACACGGGCTTCTACCTGAACGAACTGCTGGTCCCGGTCAAAATGCTGCTGGACGCCGGCCACCAGGTCACGTTCGCCACGCCGCTCGGCCGGGCCCCGGCCGTCGACAAATCGTCGCTGGACGCCCAGTATTTCGGCGGCGACGCCGCCGCGCTGGCCGACTACCGCGCGCTGCTGGAGCGGCTGGCGCTGACGTCCGCCGAGCGCTCGCCCGTCGTCAGCCTGGCGCGGGTCGAGCAGCAGGGCTACGCCCGCTATGACGCGGTCTACGTGCCGGGTGGCCATGCGCCGATGCAGGACCTGATCCGCAGCCCCCAGCTGGGCCGCCTGCTGGCCGATTTCCATGCGCGCGGCAAGACCACTGCGCTGGTCTGCCACGGCCCCGCCGCGCTGCTGTCCACGCTTGACCCGGCGTTCGTCGCCCGCCTGGAAGCAGGCAAGCCGGCCGTGCAAGCGAAGTGGATCTACGCCGGCTACCGGATGACCGTGATCAGCAATACGGAAGAGGAGCAGGCCAAGGCGCTGCTGAACGGCGGCACGATGAAGCTGTTGCCGCAAACGGGCTTGCAAAAGGCCGGGGCCGATTACCGCGGCAACGCGCAACCGTGGACGCCCTACGTGGTGCAGGACCGCGAGCTGATCACGGGCCAGAACCCGGCCTCGGCGGCCGCAGTGGGCAAGCTGCTGGTGCAACGCCTCGCTGCCAACTGACCAGCCCGTGTCTCACCCCGGGGTCAGACCCCGTTCGGGACACGAACGCATCATTACGCGGACAGGTGCCGCGCCAGCCGTTCACCCAGGCACAGCAGGGTGAACGTGGGCGGCAGGCCCCATGGCTCGGGAATGACGGACGCGTCGCACACGTACAGGCCGGGTGTCGGCGTGGCGAGGTGGGCATCGACGCCGGCGCCGATGCGCACCGTGCCGCCCGGGTGGGCGGCGAAGTGCCAGCTCTGGAACACGTGCCGGGCGCCCGCCGCGGCCAGGATGCGCCGCGCCGTGGCGACGCCGTCGCGCAGCTTGGCGCGGTCGCCTGCCGTCAGCGGCTTGCCGATCCAGCGGGGTCCAACGGCGCCGCCGATGTCGTCGCGGATCTTGACCATGATCGACAGCGTGCGCGCATGCGCGGCCAGCCGGTCGATGCGCCCCACCTGCATGGCGAAGGCCTGGTACATCGGCCGGGGCAGCGTCAGGTCCGCATAAGCGATGCCTTCGTCCGGCAAGGTCAGGCCGGCGGCCATCGGCACCTCGGCGCCGCCGTCGATGTCGTCCACGCTGCCCATCACGGCGATCACGGGATCGCTGAAGAACGGCACCCTGGCCGGCGCCAGGCCCGAGCGGTGCAGCACGCGCGGGCTGCCGATGCCGCCGGCGGCCAGCACCACCAGCGGCGCGGTGGCCGTATGCATTGCGCCGTCGATGCGCACTTTGACACCGGCGGCGCGGCCGTCCTCGATGATGACACGGCGCACATCGGCACCCGCGACCAGTTGCGCGCCGTGCCGGCAGGCCTCGTCCACCAGGTCGCGCGCCGTCCACTTGGCGCCGAACGGGCAGCCGTAGACGCAGCGCCAGCAGCCGGTACGGCATGCCTGGGGGCGGATCATCTTGGTCAGTTTCTGCCAGTCGAGGCCAATGGCACGCGCCGCGCCGGCGATGCGGCTGGCCATCGGGCCTATCAGTTCGTCCGGCAGCGGCGCCATCGGCAGCTCGGCGCGCAGCGCATCGGCGTACGGCGCAAGGTCGATGCCATGGCGCGCGAACAGCGCGGCCGGCGGCGGGGCGGCGGTGGCGAAATTGATCGTCGAGCTGCCGCCCGCCGTGATGCCGCGCACCAGCAGCGAAGCGTCGCGCTGGAGGAACGCGCCACGGCCCGGCACGGCCGCCATGCCGGCCATCTGCGCCAGCGTGCCGGCGATCGGCGCAGCGCCGCCCTGTTCCAGCATCAGCACGCGCGCACCCCGCCGCGCCAGCGTGCGCGCGGTGCTGGCGCCACCGGGGCCGCTGCCGACGACGATGGCGTCATAGGAGTGACGGAAAGGTGCTGACATGGCGCGATGGTAGCACGCAGGCCCGCTGCTGACGCGGTGAAACCAGCCTGCTATCATCGCAGGTTGATGCCGCCCGCAGAGGCGGCATGCTTTGGTGGACCCGGTGCGCGGCGCGACCCCATGAAGGACGCGGCGCCGGCCGGGCCTTTGGCGCACGCTGGCCACTTAACCGAAAGACGCTATGTCCTCTCCACGAATGCTCGTCCTTGCCGCCAGCCTGGCGCTGGCACTGTCCCCGCTGTCCCATGCCGCCCCGGCCGCCAATCCGCTGCTCGAGGCCAGCAAGCTGCCGCTGCAGTACCCGCCCTTCGACCAGATCCGCGACGAACACTTCCTGCCGGCCTACCAGGCCGCGATGGCGGAACACCTGAAAGAGATCGCCGTCATCGCCGCCAATGCGCAGCCGGCCACGTTCGACAACACGATCGTCGCGATGGAGCGCAGCGGCCGTGCGCTGCACCGCGTGCACACGACCTTCGTCAACCTGCAGGCCGCCAACACCAACGAGCGAATCGACGCGATCGAACGCGAGATGTCGCCGAAGCTGGCCGCCCACCGTGACACGGTCAACATGAACTCGCAGCTGTTCAAGCGCGTCGCGGCACTGCACGCGCGACGCGACAAGCTGGCGCTGGACGCGGAATCGAAGCACCTCCTGGAACGCTACTACAAGGATTTCGTCCGCGCCGGCGCCAAGCTGTCGAAACAGGACAAGGCGAAACTGAAGGCCCTGAACGGCCAGATCGCCGCGCTCGAGACCACCTTCAACCAGAACGTGCTGAAGGAGCAGAACGCGGCCGCCCTGGTGCTGGAGCGGCGCGAGGAGCTGGCTGGCCTGTCCGAGGCGGCCATCAACACGGCGGCGGCAGCGGCCAAGGCACGCGGCCTGGAAGGCAAGTACGTCATCGCCCTGACCAACACCACCGGGCAACCCCTGCTGGCCGAGCTGACCGACGCCGGCGTGCGTGCGCGCCTGTTGCAGGCCTCGATGGCGCGCGGCAGCCGTGGCGGCGAATTCGACAACCGCGAGACCGTGCGCCAGCTGGCGCTGGCGCGCGCGCAGCGGGCCGCGCTGCTGGGCTACCCGAACTACGCCGCCTATGCATTGGAGGACGAGACGGCGCAGACCACGGCCAACGTCAACAAGCTGCTGGGCGAACTGGCGCAGCCGGCCGTGGCCAATGCCCGTCGCGAAGGCGCCGACCTGGAGCACGTCGCCGGCGCTGCCGTGACGGCGGCCGACTGGGATTTTTATACGGACAAGGTGCGTGCGCAGCGCTACGCCTTCGACGAGAAGCAGCTCAAGCCGTACTTCGAGCTGGACAACGTGCTGATCAACGGCGTGTTCCATGCCGCCACCAAGCTGTATGGCATCACGTTCAAGGAGCGCAAGGACCTGCCGGTGTACCACCCGGACGTGCGCGTGTTCGACGTGTTCGACGCGGACGGCAAGCAGCTGTCGATCTTCCTGGCCGATATGTATGCCCGCCCGTCCAAGCAGGGCGGCGCCTGGATGAACGAATTCGTGTCGCAGTCCGCGCTGCTGGGCACGCAAAGCGTCGTCACCAACAACCTGAACATCCCGAAGCCGCCGGCCGGTGAACCGACCTTGCTGACGTTCGACGAGGTCAAGACGGCCTTCCATGAATTCGGCCACGCGCTGCACGGCATGTTCTCGAACGTGAAATATCCGCGCTTCTCCGGTACCGACGTGCCGCAGGACTTCGTCGAGTACCCATCCCAGGTCAACGAGATGTGGGCGGTGTGGCCGGAGGTGCTGGCGAACTACGCCAAGCATTACCAGACCGGCGCGCCGATGCCGAAAGAACTGCTGGACAAGGTGGCCGCTTCGCGCAAGTTCAACATGGGCTACGTGACGACCGAATACATCGCGGCCTCCCTGCTGGACCAGAAGTGGCACCAGCTGACGCCGAGCCAGATCCCGACGGACGTGTTGAAGTTCGAGGCCGACGCGCTGAAGGAAGCCGGGGTGGACTACGCGCTGGTGCCGCCGCGCTACCGCACCACCTACTTCTCGCACAGCTTCGGCGGCGGCTACTCGGCCGCCTACTATGCCTACCTGTGGTCCGAGAAGCTCGACGCCGACACCGTCGTCTGGTTCAACGAGAACGGCGGCTTGCAGCGCAAGAACGGCGACTGGTTCCGCAAGACGCTGCTGTCGCGCGGCGGCACCGCCGACGCGATGGAACTGTTCCGCAATTTCCGCGGCCGCGATGCCGCAATCGAACCGCTGCTGCAGCGCCGCGGCCTGACTGCCCAATAAAGGAAACGAATGAAACGTCCACAACTGCTGATCCTCGCCGCCAGCCTGGCCTTCGCCGGCTTCGCCCACGCCGCGCCGGCCGCCGCCGGCCTGCCGGAGTCGAATCCGTTCGCCAAACCCAGCACGCTGCCGTTCCAGTACCCCGTGTTCGACAAGATCCGTGTCGAGGACTACGGCCCCGCGTTCGACGCCGGCATGCGCGAGCAGGCCGCCGAGATCGAGGCGATCGCCAACAGCAAGAAGGCACCCACGTTCGACAACACGATCGTCGCGATGGAGCGCACCGGCCGGCTGCTCAATCGCGTATCGACGGTGTTCTTCAACCTGACCGGCGCCAACACCAGCGACGCGATGCAGCAGCTCGATCGCGAACTGGCGCCGAAGCTGTCCGCCCATGGCGACGCAATCCGCCTGAACGCCAAACTGTACCAGCGCATCAAGACACTGTACGACAAGCGCGAGAAGCTGGGCCTGTCCAGCGAGGACAAATACCTGCTGGAGCGTTATCACACCGACTTCGTGCGCGCGGGCGCCAAGCTGTCGGCTGCCGACAAGGAAAAGCTGAAAGGCTACAACGCCAAGCTGGCCGCACTGCAGACCACGTTCGCGCAGAACGTGCTGAAGGAAGCCAATGCGTCGGCGCTCATCGTCGATACGCGCGAGGAACTGGCCGGCATGTCCGACGCGGCCATCGCCAAGGCGGCCGACGAGGCCAAGGCGCGCGGCCTGGACGGCAAGTTCGCCATCCCCGTCGTCAACACGACGACGCAGGCACCGTTGGCGGTGCTGACGAATCGCGCCACGCGCGAGCGCCTGCTGGCCGCGTCGATGGCGCGCGGCAGCCGCGGCGGCGAATTCGACAACCGCGAGCTGGTGCTGCAACTGGCCAAGCTGCGCGCGGAACGTGCCGCGCTGCTGGGCTACAGCAGCCATGCGGCCTATATGCTGGAAGACCAGACCGCGCACGACACGGAGGCGGTCAACAAGCTGCTGGGCGAATTCGCCAAGCCGGCCGTCAACAACGCGCGCCGCGAGGCCGCCGACATCCAGAAGGTCATCGACGCCGACAAGGGCGGCTTCCAGCTGGCCGCGCACGACTGGGCCTTCTATGCCGACAAGGTGCGCAAGGAGCGTTACGCGTTCGACCA